>JABIUA010000045.1 GCA_018667575.1 Methanobacteriota archaeon
CTACGTCTAAGTCATCTTCATTATCCATAGTCCCAATATTGCTAAACTGTCCAGTAATAGTAACTAGGTCTCCAGGGTCTGGTTGATTTGGGTTGAAACTAATTCCACGATTATCACTCATAGGTGCGAAATCAGATACTAACTGAGAAACTAAAGTATCTCCAATTAATATGTCCAAAACGCCATCACCATCCATATCAGCTACTGCAGGAGAAGCCCATACTCTGTGCGGCATTGATAGAGGGGATGACCAACCGCTAGATATTGCGGAAGAGATTCCATCTTCACCATTGAATGCCCACAACCTTTGGCCAAATGGAACAATTAACTCATAGTATTGGTCACCATCGAGGTCCATCCAAATTGGTGGCGAGACTCCTATCTCATCATTGTCATTGCCACTTCCCCTTTGCATGTCTTTAGACCATTCCTTAATCGGATTGGTTGCGGAAATGTCATGGCATCCTGCCATTCCCTTACGATTGAAGCTAACACTAGATTCAGAGTACCATGTGACCCAACATAATCTGTCGTGAATAGAGTCTCCATCGGTGTCTATAGGTAACGGCTGAGTATCAGCATAACCATTTGGTGTTCTGAAGTTGAAAATCTCACTGGTTGATGTCATCTCCATTGCTATAAATTTAGCACCATTACCTGGTGTCCTACCATTGGAGTCGGTGGGTATTGTCAGAATCATCTCTGGTGCAGAGTCGCTATCCAGTTGAACAATTACAGGTCCAGGTAGGCGGAGTCTTGGTGAATCGGAATCCGAATCAGTTCCACTAATTGCTACCCTTTCCCAATCTAGGGAACCAGATGCACCATCAATTCTCCAAATCCACATATTTCCTGAATTAGAATCTATTGTTGTTAAGACAATTGCAGTATTTGTACTGTCTAATGCTCCCCATGAAGGGTCGGAAGGATGAGTGCCTCTGTCGAGAACAACTTCCCAATCAAATGACGTTGGTGCACTAGTTGTTAGCGACAGTGAAACAACAGTGGGGTCATTCGTATTTTCATTTACTAAAGATAGCACTAACTCAGGGCTTCCGTCAAGTTCTAGATCTGCAAGTAGTGGTTGAGTTACAGATTTATGATCACTTTGAGTTGAAGCAAAGTGCGGGCTCTGAATTCCTATTCGATAATCGGAATCACTCATAGACCATAATTTTTCATTTTCATGCCCACTTTTCTCCCATCCAGACTCAGAGCAAGATAACTCAGGTGACCACATCTCGACTTCTAGAGAACTAGATGTGTCATAGGCCATCAGGATTTCTACTCTACCATCTCCATTTACATCTAGTAAGACGGGTGTTGAACGGATTGCTTCAGTAGCACCTAAGTCTACTTGCCATGCTAATTTGGCATCATCTCCACTAACAATACTTAGTTTACTGCTCACAGTATCACTTGATACTATTACTGCAAATAACTCACCTTGGCCACACCTTTCAAGTGCTGCATTAGTTGTGGTTATGCTATTTGAAAAATCTCCAATCAATGAGCCGTACAAGTCTGAACCATAGTCATCGGAGTCATCTAAGACCCAGTTAACTACCGGTGTGTCAATGATTCCATATTCAGAAACATCATTTACACTTCCAGTTCCAGGACCTCCATCAGGTCCATGAATCGGCATAGAACCATTATGTGTGGGAGTACGTGAGTATTGGCCCCAAGGCTGTGCAATCGGATCCCATGGCTCAGCACTACCTGAATATGAGGTATTATCTGTTTCAATGGTAAAATCACGGTCATGATAATGATGCACCATCAATGGCGATAATGAGGTTAACAAAAGCAACAACAACATGAATATCGAGCGTGAATTCGCTCTAGCACTCATGGCATTAGCCGATGTCATAATTGGTTGTGCTAGTAAGGGGTTGTTATGACTTATGGCAGTTCGGACCTTTTATGCTTCATTTTTGAGTATTGAAGTGAACTCCATAAGGCGTTTTTTCACACATTTATACATTGTATTCTTCCGCTTTCATTAAATAGGGGTCGTCGGTGGCCAAATTGACTACGGTCGGATTCTCTCCCGAGGTTAAACCGGTGAAGGACGGAATAGGTTCAAACCTATCCCTTTTCACCGACGCCTTTGAATCTGGCAAATGGACGTGAAAATATGTACAAAATTGTTACTAAGGAAGATACTATTCGTATCCCTGCAGAATATATGCGCAAAGGTCAATCTATTGACCAACACATTGACCGCCTTTCAATGACTGCATTTGAAGGACGATTCGATGACGATAACAGATTTATTCTAGTTACCAATAACCACCAACCTCTAGGAAGAGGAAGAATCATCCACGGAGATGGTGCTATTTACCAGAGAGTTCGTTTCGATGCGGTACTTTTCTGCATGGATGATTATGAAGTAGTAGAAGGCGCAGTATCTGAAATCAATGAATTCGGTGCGTTCGTAAGAATCGGTCCTATGGAAGCATTGCTTCACAAATCACAAATCATGGAAGACATGGTAGATGCTAATGTTGGAATGGGCTGGATTGAAGGCCGACAAACAGGCAGAAGAATCGGAATTGGTGACTCGGTTAGAGCAAGAATCGTATCTCTTTCTCCAGATACAAGCGATCCAAGACGTTCTAAGATTGGTCTAACAAGCAAGCAACCTGGACTTGGTTGCCACTCTTGGTTAGAAGAGGATAACGAGTGAGGTGTTAGTATGGTAAAGGTTCCTTTCGCATGTGGTGAATGTCACCAAGTTTTAGCTGATGGCGTAGACCAATGTACTCGTTGTCCTTCTGCTCAAGTATCCTCGGATTGGCAAGGTTATGTCATAATCATGAACCCTGAGCGTTCAGAAATCGCAAAGAGACTGAATGTTGAGCACCCTGGGAAATATGCACTCAAAGTAAATACTCGATGATGGAGATGAAAATATGGAAAAATTAAATCGTAAAGAAAATAAATTATTGAATCGTGTTGAAATTGGTTTCAAGTGGAAGCACGATGGAAAAGCTACTCCCTCAAGAAAAGAAGTCATGGACCTCGTTAAAACTCTTGAGCCAGGTTCAAATCCAGATTATATTGTTATCAAGGATTGCAGTACTAGATTTGGTCAACCTTTGACTACTGGAACCGCTTTCATTTATGGTGATGAAGATTCAATGAAGGTTGAACCAGATTATATTCACAAGAGACACGAGTCGCTACGTTCCTCATCAGGTAAAGATGAGGCATCTGCTGAAGAAGGAGGTGAGCAATGATGGGAGACGGTCCTAGTTCATCTGCTAAGTGGTCCAAATACTCCGTTGGAGAAGATGGAACATTAACACGTAATGCTGAGTTCTGCCCTAATTGCGGACCAGGTGTTTTCCTTGCTGTTCACTCAAATAGGAAATCCTGCGGTCGCTGTGGCCACACAGAGTTAAACGAGTGATTACTCTTCCTCGTCATCAAATTGTACTCTGTACCAATTTGAATCATTGCACATTGCAATTTTACGGCTATAATCATAGTATATTGGAATTTCTTCCAGTTCCATTCTTTTGAAATTATTCTGCGATAGGAATACAATTTCACGCCACCCAGAAATGTACCAGCCATCGGTATTTTCACACCATGATACATTACTAACTGGGCCTGATAACTTGGCCTTGAGAATTATTTTCTCCCCATCAAATAGAGCTACAAAACCATCATTCAATTTCAACAGATAGTTATTGGAATCATGATATACATCAAGAATGAATCCATCTAAATCTAGAATGATATTTTCTACTAGTGAACCATTTTCATGGTCATACCTGTTGAGTCCTCCTCCACGTGACCAAACCTCAACATATTTGTCATTCATAATCACATTTACAGTCTCTTGGGACCTTGGATACTTTGCTAATTTATTCCAAGACGGCTCCTCACTTCGCCACTTCTCAAGTGCATCCATAGTCATGTTGTAGATTCCTTTTTTCCATAGAACAAAGGTAAACGATGAGTCTTGTGAGTCCATTGCTAATGGCTCGGCATCTAAAACATGTGACCAGATATTTCCGGCGGGATGAATTGCTTTGTCTATTGCTCTACGTACTCTTAATTCACTTCTCTCGACTCCTTGGACAAAATCTTGCGTGAGGTCAAATGCCGCCATTCTAGCCAACATCAACTCCGAATCAATCCATGTCACAACCATTTTCGAACCGAGTATAGTTGCATTTCTGATGGGGGTAGGGAATGGCATAGTAGGTTTTTTTAGAGGAGCGTAATCTAAGTCTAACTTCTGTAATTCTCCATCGACTCCAATTGCGATATAACCTTCATTCCAAGGTAGAATTTCCTTTGGGGTAAACTCCAAATTAACGGGAAGTTCACTTGCCATGATGTACCCAGTGTGGCTTAGTTTGTCAATTCTCGCATTGGGGAGGTGTCAAAAATGAGATGCTAATACGGCATACATGCTTCCAACCCAAGTCCGTCTGATTATAGTCAGCGGAGGGGATATTGCATCAACAAATCAGGCAGATGTTTTACTTTCGAATTATTCCTGGTTCAGAATGGATGATGTCGAAGGTCTCCCTAGTTATTCGTTAGGTCAAATCCGTATGTGGATTCATGATGATGGTGTTCTATTCGAAGATGATTTAGATAAAAGATGGAATTTAGCAACTGGTGAGACTGTAATTGAGGCTATTTTCCCCTCGCGACACTCTGCCAAAAGTGGTAAGCCTTCTTTGACACTACATCCAATTGGTGTCCCACAGTCAGATTTTGATGAAGTACCTCTTTATGGAGGGAGAGGTGGAAGTGCTCCACCTCCATCACCACGAATTTCTTCTTGGTGGCGTAATCTGATTTCCATGGTCGAGGGGACGGATTTAGAGCAACAGTTTGATTTGTCTTTGGAAGTAACTCACCATGGCCCTTGGATTAGTGTCCCATCAATATTTGTCGAAGTTGGTTCGACAGAAAAAACATGGGGACACCTTGGAGCAGCCAATATTTTGGCTGAACTGATCGCTAAGGGTCTCGGTTTGAGCGATGGCCAAGAAATTGGGGTTTGGGATGAACAAAAAAACGCTGGTGAACCCGTGATTATCACACTAGGGGGAGGACATTATTCTCCTCGGGCCAATAAGTTAGCTCGAAATGAAGGAATTTGGATTGGTCATATGTTGGCTGCATATGCAATGCCTTTCATCAAACCAGAAGATGAAAATTCTATTCCTGGTGGTAACTGGAAGAATTCACTCAATGTAGCTATAGAGTCCACAAAGAGGGCTTTTCCAAATGGAAAAATAATCTGTTCAATGGATAGAAAGGCCTTCAAAGGATGGCAGAAACAGGCGATAAGAGCACATTTGGCAGAATTGGATATACCCTTGCTTAAATCCAAATCAATCCTCGAATTGATTATTTGACAATCACAAGCCTCAAGAATCTCCTTTGTAAGCATCAGATGAGGGTGGGCATGGTTAGTTGGTTTTCCAAGTTGGTTGTCGCTAGTACCGTTCGCATGCCGAAATGGTTTGTTAAATGGGTTTCCAGGAGATATGTTGCTGGCCCTCAACTTTCAGATGCAATAGTAATAATGAATCGACTGAGCAAGGAGAATACTTGCTTCACCGTTGATGTTCTAGGTGAAGAGATTTCGACTATGGAAGAAGCACAATATTTCTATGATGAATATGTAAGTGCGACTAAAGCAATTATTGAAAATAATTTAGATGCCAATTTGAGTATCAAGCCTACTGCATTTGGCTTGTTGATAGACCCCAAAAAGGGTTTTGAAAACATCAAAAATCTTGTGGAAATGGCATCAAAAAACGACATATTTGTGCGACTGGATATGGAAGACCACCGAGTGACTGAAGATACAATAAAGGTAGTAGTCGATCTTCACGCCCAAGGTTTAACTAATGTTGGTACAGTTCTACAAGGCCGCTTGTTTAGAACTCTTGAGGATATAGATGCGCTTGAATCAGAACTAGGTCCATTAGCAGATTATAGGATTTGTAAAGGAATCTATTTGGAACCTGAGGAAATATCGTTCACTTCGTACTCAGACATAGTTTCAGCAACCAATTCGTCTATCGACAAGATTCTTGCAGCAGGTGCTTATTGTGCTATTGCTTCGCACGATGTTCCAGTAGTGAAACATGCAAAATCAGCATTGGAGTCATTTGGTATGGGGCCTGGTATTGACGACCCAAGAGAAAATGCAGGTGCAAAAAGAAATGGTAAAGGCAATGGATATGAATTCCAAATGCTCCTAGGAGTTCGTGGTCCAATGCGTAGAAAGTTAGCTGCAGAAGGGCATAGGACTAGGGTTTACGTTCCTTATGGTGCAAAATGGTATGAGTATAGCATCCGACGATTAAAAGAGAATCCAACAATTGGTTCGCAAGTGGCCAAGGCTTTCTTGATGCCATGGACAAACAGGCCCTAATTTCTTGGTCGCTTTTGCTTGCGCTTATTTGATGGAGTGACACGTTTCTTTGTAACTTCTTTTGGAACTTCAGGATTTGGATTGTATCCTAATCTTCCTTCCTTCCATGCTTGCCTTCTTTCTCTCGGAGTTTTTGGTTCGAAGTGTTCGAGTTGAGGAGGTTCATGCAAGTACATTCTCTTGATGTCTTGTACCTCAACAGTTCCACGCATTGTTCTTCCTTCTCCAGTGTGAATGGCACGAATCCTCCATGTCTCTCCTTTGTGATCCATTAAATGCCCTGCAGTGAAAGTCTTACCGTATTCAACTAGTATTGCTTCAGAGTCAGATTGCTCCCCTCGAGTTAGTGTCATTTTGACTCTAACCATGTCGGTTCTTAATGCAGAAATACGCATCACTTCTCCAGCCATAGACCTTTTTGCCTTTCGCTCCCCAGACACTAATATTTGATTTACAGTCCATAATTTATCATCTTCTTCAAACACATCACCGAGTCTAAACTCCTCATCACCATCTACGTCAATAGTAATTTTTTGCGAGTCTGGACCCTCTGTCAGGATAAATGGGATTCTAATTAATTTAGGCGGTCGAATCTCTAATGTTGAAACTAGGTTACACTCATTACATTTGATTAACAGGTCACGACCTTCACCAACTGGCTTTTCGCGTAGTAGTTCATGGCCAGTCATTTCATTGCAAGCTTCACAATGAGTTGCGTTCTCTAGGACTACTTCATCATCGAACTCATTTTCTTCATCAGACATGATATCCCTCAACCAGCCGTGAAAGGTTCCATGTTTGAAGTCACCGGCTGATATTTTCTAAAGCGAGCATTCATCATGGTTGCCCTATTGGGTTGATTATGGGTGATGGAATGCAGGGCAGTGCTCCATCAAAAGCAGATGTTCTCCCATATATTTTATCTAAGGATTCAGACATGTCGAAGGATGAGCCTGAAATCGCCGCTAACATTTCACAGCAATTGCAACACATGGGATTATCTTCATGGTCACAATCAGTAATTAGGAGGTTACGTAATTCGATTCACAAACTGAAACCGAAGAGAGTAATTGAGGTTGGTGCAGGGATTGGGCATCGTTCAGCTTGGCTGTATGACTTGTTTACCGTGACTTCCAAACCCGAAAGATATGATTTAGTAGAGCAAGGCGCTAAATTTGCAGTCATTCTTCATCGCCTAATGACTAGATATGAGGCAAATGATTGGACCAATATCGTTGTAGGAGAAGTTTCTTCTTTGGTTGCTGAAACAACGGCATGGAAAGCAGCATCATCCACTGGTCTGGAAGTAGGTGATTCGCCTTTATCACTCGACTCGGATGTAATAATTGTTGACTCTAAGATTGAATCATTAGCCGAATCTATTGAAAATCTACTGCCGTTACTTAGTGAGGGAGGAGTACTTTTTACCTGTGAGCCACCAGTTCCATCGGGTGATGTCGACGAAAACGACGAAGAGATGATGAAGCATGTGAATGGTTTTAATTCTTGGATTGAGTTGATTACTAATTGCCAAGATAGTCACCATATTGCTTTTACTCCCTTATTTGAAGGGACCTTAGTTGCCTTTTTAGCAAAGAATTAGACCGAACTAGAAGCGATTATCAAGTTATCGATCTGAAGTAAACCATATCCATAATTATCATCATGGCCTTCTTGTCCTTCTTTGGTTTTAACTGAATTTAAAATCAGTTGCTTTATCTGTGCTACTGTATCCGAATTAGCTTGCTCGTTATTACTACTTAATTCGGGAGAATTTTCTAGCAATAATGCGATTGCACCAGTAACAAATACCGTTGCTGCGCTGGTACCATCAACTATTGACCAAGAATTCTGATTATTAATTACTGGAACAGATTCTGCCGGGGCGACAATCTCCGGTTTTTTATTCGGGTCTTGTCTTGGTAATATTAGAGGAAAAAGACTACCATCATTATCGCCGATTGAAGAGCCTGACCAATGGCTCTCAGAAAGTGTCACACCACCAACTGAAATCACTAGTTGCTCGCTACTAGGGTGGGCAACATCTCCGTCATCATCTCCTCCTCCATCATTTCCGGCTGCCGCAACTACGATGATTCCCTGTTCAATAGCATCATTTGCAGCATCTCCTGAATCTCTGCCACTAAATGGATTGAAGGGCAAAATACCAGGTGCTCCACCAAGTGAGAGCGATATAATATTGACATTCTGCTCTACGCACCAGTCAATTGCTTGTGCAACAGTTTCGTCACTACCTTCTCCATTCACTCCATCAAGTGCTTTGGCTACATAGAGGTCGACATTAGGAGCAACACCCTCAATCCAACCATCGGCCACCAATATCCCCGCCATACTTGTGCCATGCCCATTATCGTCATACGGTTCGGTTCCAGTAGAAATGAAATCTCTCCAACCAGCTAGGCTTAATCCAGAAAGGTCAGGGTGAGTTAGGTCAATTCCTGAGTCTACGATACAAACCGAAACTCCTTGCCCGTCCAGAGAAACCTCATCTAACTGTATCATATCTCCGTATGTGTCTTGATAATTCATAGCCTTATCACTTGGTCTGAGAGAAAAAATCCCTTCATCATCGACATAACTTATCAGCCAATATATTGAGACTATTAGAAGTAAGGATATCCCTATACTCACAATTCTTCTTGCCCAAAATAAGTCCCCGGAATACAAGATTGCATTTTCTACCTCCTCGGTAGGGAATGTAGATGGCGATTCAGGAATAACTAAGTCATCTATCATAGAAATCAACTAAATGCTTCGACCGCCTCACAAAAGGTATCTACAAATAATTTAGCCTCATCTTCTGTATTATAAAGGTAAGCAGAAGCCCTTAGAGATCCGTTTTGATGCCCTCTAGCATTGAACCAAGAATGTACGCAGTGTTGACCACTTCGAACCATCACGCCAGCTGCCTCATCAAGTAAGATTGCGATATCATGGGCAGGCAGTTCTCCCATTAAAATCGAGCAGATTCCACTACGCATTTCAGGGTTTTCAGGTCCAATAATCTCTATACCATTCAAGTGCTTGATACCATCCGTTATTATACGATTTAATTTGACTTCATGGGAATGAACTGCATCCATATCTAACTTAGATAGATAATCGATTGCAGAACCACTAGCAATTAGGCCTGCAAAGTTTCCAAGACCGCCCTCGAATTTTGCAGGTGGTTTCGCCCACTGAAGAGAATCATAAGTAGTGTTAGTCACGGTTTGTCCTCCAGCTTGAATAGTTCGCATATCCTCTAACAGTTCGCTTCGCCCCCATAAGCCTCCCATTCCTGAAGGACCACACATTTTGTGGATGGAGAATGATAGGAAATCAATGTCTAAATCTTGCACATCCACATTCATATGCGGCGTAGATTGGGCTCCATCGACACTGATTAGAGCGCCGTTATCATGAGTGATTTTTGCGATTTCTTTGATAGGTATTTGGACACCATCTAAATTGCCTACATGGCTCATTGAAACAAGTTTCAGCCTATTGCCAGCATCGGCACAGGCTTGTTCAAAATTTTGCATATTGAATGAGTTGTCTGGGTTAGACTTGACCACTTTATGTTCAATTCCAAACTCTTCTTTGAGTTGTAGCCATGGAACTAGATTCGAGTTATGCTCACGGTCGCCTGTCAAAATGACATCACCTTTTTGCCACTTAAGTCCCTTTGCAATCTGATTTAGTGAATTGGTTGCATTTCTCGTAAAAATCATTTCATTTACTGAATAAGCATTGATAAAATCTGCCGCGGTCTTACGGGACTCTCGCACTAAACGTGAGACTTGAGTGCCATATCTGTGTACCGAACGACCTCCACAGCCAGGGTATCTAGTGTAGTAATCAGAAATTGAATCAATGACTTGTTGTGGTTTGAGCGTGACACAGGCATTGTCCAAATATGCCGGTGGACTATCTTGGTTTAGAGTGGGGAAATCCTTGCGTAAGTGTGAGAAACTCATCACCACGCCTCCAAATCAGGTATACAATCAATATATGGTAAATTTACGCCACAAGATTTACATTCAAACCGTGTAGGATATTTCTCCTTACAAATATTACAGACAGTTCCAATTATTCCTTTCTGTTCAGCACATGATTCAGTTGCGCAAGGTACAGAAATTTGACCATCACTCTCTCTCTGTAATTCGACATCTTCCTTACATTCTGGGCACTTTGCATCATCATCAATTTTCAGATCACCCTGTGCTAATTCAATTTCTGCAGTCATAGCCGCAGTAGTACTAATTTTCACTTCATTACCAAGCATTCTTTGCGGATACCACATCAATAACATGAACATTGGTACAATTAGAATACCAGAAATTACATGCATGAAGTAATAGGTTGAACTTTGGTCACCTCGCCTTGCAATGTAGTGAACACCATTCCAGCATGAGTAGAATGTATTGGCCAGCCAGAATACCAGCAGACTACCCCACCCAACCAACGAATGCTCTCGCATCTCCTGTTCCGTTACCCGGACATCCTCGTGGAAATGATGAATTTGTACATGCAAATCCCTTGTTTCTATTACTGCTTTCCAGAAGAAGTAAACAAAGAAAAAGATGACGAGCATAATTAGTACGCCATACATCATATCAGAGAGTACCATGTTTTTTGGAAAGTTAGAATTATTTTGGTGGAATAATATCTGTAAAAACATCACTCCATTCCAAATTACTAGCATCGATAGTGAGTGGACACGCATAACTGGGAATTGAACCCATATCAAGTAGACAAACCAAACCCAAGCAATCAGCCCAAGTAGCATTTGAAAGAACGAAAAACTACCTATTTTCCTCATTCCTTCAAGCCCTACCAACTCCGGATTACCACCTGAGAAAATATCAGCGGATAGAGAACCTAAAAGAAATGCTAATGTTCCAACACAAAGGGCTACGATTAGATTCTTATTCCATTCTGCGAAAGCGAGAAGAACGATGAATTTGATCTCTTTTCTCATCTTATCTATTGGACTAAACACCGGATGCATGTTTGAGAGTTCAAATTTTAATTCCATGTCGCGTAGATGAAAAGGCATGCTAGACATTGCTTCTTCAATGTCTTCGGTGGCCTCAACCGCCTCGCTCATGTTGACGGCCTAACGAGTTCACATATGAGTTCTTTCGCCTTCTAGTTCATCAAATTCAAGCGAGAGCGTTAAACATGGGATGGGAGTCGCAGGGTTGCGAGCCGAGATCGCATAGCCTGGTATTGCGCGCGACTGGAAATCGCGTGTCCTTGTGGCACGAGAGTTCAAATCTCTCTCTCGGCGCCAACTATCATTAATAATTTATTTTGATTATTGTTTAAGCGTTTGTAAACATGGATTAAATGGAGCCACCGGCGAGATTTGAACTCGCGACCTCCTCATTACCAATGAGGTGCTATACCGCTAAGCCACGGTGGCGCAATCCCAGCGAATCGCCTTCTTATTATAATCGCTTCGAGTCATCCAAATACTGTGTGGTGGGGTTATAGTAGGGGTTAGTAAAAGTCGAATTGTCAACTTTTTTTCCCTCAAAGATTAAAGGGCTATTTTGTTAACTGGGTAATAAGGAAGGCGACTTCCTTAGATGGGATATTGATGGGACAAGAAGTAGAATCTAAAGTAGATATGCGCCGACGTGTGCATGATTTACAAAGCCAAGTTGATGAATTAAAAGAACTAGTTAACACATTATTGAGTGTTATTTGTGAGGAGCCAGATGGTGTGCACACAGGTGCAGCACCGATGATTCCAGGTCAAAGCACATCCAAGTTTTGTATGTGATTAACCCTTTACTACGACTTTTGGAATAATTCTCGCAACTGGTCTAGCTAGGCCTGCTTTTGCAGTTAGTTTAATCACTTCATCGACATCTTTGTACGCCTGTGGGGCCTCTTCTGAAAGTACATTTGGAGTGGAGGCGTGAACTCTTATTCCTGCATTTTCCAATTCTAATTTCAATGCTTTACCATCGATTGTTTTCTTCGCTTTGGTCCTTGATAGAGAACGACCAGCGCCATGGCAAGAAGAGCCAAATGCCTGATTCTGTCCGCTTGTTGGTCCAGCCATAAGCCACGAACCTGTCCCCATGTCGCCCGGAATCAGAACTGGTTGTCCGGTCATTTTGAAACTTGAATTTAATTCGAGTTGGTCTCCACCAAATGCTCTTGTTGCACCTTTACGATGTAC
>JABIUA010000058.1 GCA_018667575.1 Methanobacteriota archaeon
AAAAAGCACTCAAGTTAGCGGGTGCATGGGATTTCATCAATGATTTACAAGACAAACTCGATACCATGGTTGGAGACCGAGGGGCTAAACTTAGTGGTGGACAGAGGGCGAGAGTTTCTCTGGCTAGGGCATTACTGAAGCATCCAAGCCTTCTGATATTGGACGAGGCGTCCAGTGCACTGGACGCAGAAACCGAAAGAAGAATTCAAGAGAACTTAATCGCATCAGGTTCAGGAAGAGCCACTATTGCAGTTGCTCACCGTCTTTCGACAATTAGAAACGCAGATGAGATACTTTCGATGGTCGATGGAGCAGTGGTTGAGCGTGGAACTCACGATACACTTGTCGAGGCAGGTGGAGTTTATTCGAGCCAATGGACAATTCAAACTGGCGACATGGCCGGACTTTGATTACTTTCGTTTTAGAATAGGGCGCAGTACGGCAGTTTTCTTTTCTTCTATATCAAGAAAGTGTCCATTGCCCATGATAATTAGTACTGATAATAATATGAAAAGCGGTATGCCGATTATCAGTGACCATATTGCAAGGCTTAATTTGCCAATGAAGAACTCTTCCATGAGTTCAGCTATTGCTATGATGAGGATAAAAATCACTACACGCATCAACCCAAGAAAGGCACGTACAGTGCGCCATATTTGTTCTGTTTCTTGGACATCATCAGGTTTATCCATAGCGGTAATCCGCTCAATGAAAGAAGCCTTAGACATGAATAACGGTAAGTCACATCAAACAAAGTGCTTGCGGATGTTTAAACAATAAAAACAGCGTTTTTATCACTATTCAAGCAGTACGGTTTCTATCGTCTATTTGATTTCCAACGCCTGCTTTACCGCCTGTTTTACGTATTTCACGCCATGCTTTGATTACACCTTGGCCATATGCCCATTGTGCTAAAAACACGAATAGCGGGGCTAAGAATACAGTTCCAATCGAGCGATGGGGCGATGTTCCAATGGCAGCACCAAGCCAACAAATGGCAACATATAGCGCCATTAATCCGCCAATTCCGTGGAATGCAATTCGCGATAATTCCCAGTCTCCTGAAAGAGTTAACCAATATTGGTTTGCTGCTCCTCCAGTAAGTGCTCCATAGGCAAATGCTAGTAGTGAAATTATCACAAGAGGGGGGAAGAATCCGATGGCTGTATGAGACCATGTTGCGATTTCAGGCCATCTTTTGTTAGCAACCATTCGAGTGTAGCCATAATTTCTCATCTGCTTCATGTATGGCTTGAAAGGCCTTCTTCTTCGATGAGGCATCACATTTGAGGGGTCGATGAAAAGTTTGTGTCCATTACGTTGAATCTTAGCATCAAGTACTACGTCTTCTGCTCCTATACATCCCGGTTCAAAGAAGTCTACTTCTCTTAGATTCGCCATACGATGAGCACAGTTCACACCGGGATTATGAGTAATTTGTACTAAGTCTCCTTTGGGTTGAGCTCCATACCTTGTTCCAGCGGTCATGAATTTAGTACAAAATGCTACATCTGCACACTTGGCGCCAAATGGGTCTTCATCAGGTGCAAAGTTAGGTCCTCCAACCGCGCCAACTTCAGGGTTTTCAAACCAGCGAACTAATTTTTCCACCCAATCAAGTGGGGGTATAGTATCGTCGTCTGTGAATAAAACTAGGTCATGGTCCATTTGTCGAAGGGCGAAATTACAAGCATCAGCACGATTTCTTGAAGAATCATCAATCCATGTAGCTCCATATTTTAGGCAAACATCTTTTGTATGGTCTTTAGATTTTGAATCTGAAATTAGAATCTCAAAATGCGGGTAGGATTGCTTTGAAAGGCGCTCTAGAACTATGTCTAGTTCATCAGCATTGTTGATCGTAGGGATTAAAATTGCCACTTTATACGGTTCGCCGTCTTCTTTTAGAAGAGCAGGCACTGATGCCGAGTCTTCGCCCATGAACTTGGCAATAGCCTCATCCATATGAAGGCAAGGGCTTTATTGTCATAGCAAAAGTATTGGATGGTTTGAATCGTCATAGTAGGCGGTAAAAACGATACTAAGCAGAGTATTAGGCCGATTTAGTATGTTAAGTTCATAAGCCGTCGAAATGGGATGGTAATCATAGAGGGATGCATACTCATGTTGAACGTCACAGCCCGACAAGAATTGATGAGCAAAATAGTGGATACATTATTCGTAGTAGTTGAAGATGCTAGGTTTGATTTTTCCGAAGGTGGATTACAGATTAGAGTCGTTGACCCATCACACGTTGCAATGATTCAGATGGATATCGACGCTGCTGCTTTTGATACTTGGGAAATCGATGAAACGAAATTGGGACTGGAGATGAGGAAACTCAAAGATCTTGTGACACTAGGTGCGCCTGGTGACCTGATTGAAATGACTCATAGTGATGATACTGGAGTTTTGACACTTAATTTGGGTAAGATCGATAGAAATATCAGACCTCTCGACAATTCCACATTATCTCCTCCAACCCTTCCATCACTGGATTTAGGATGTAAAGTTACTCTTGGGGGAGCAGAATTTTCCCAAGCACTTAGAGCGGCAAGACAAGTTGGAGATTTGGTCAACTTTAGCATTGAGCCATCAAAGTTTACAGTTCACGTACAGGGTTCAACCGACTCAGTAACAGTTGAATTCTCAAAGGATGAAGTTCAACTTCTAGAATGTGACAAACCTTCACGAAGCCAATATTCCTTGACCTACCTTGTACCAATGACAAAGATATTTGGTAATCTAGAAAGCGTTGAACTTGGATTTGGAGAGAATTACCCTCTCTCAATGAACTTTACATTCAATGATGGTGCAGCGGAAGTCAAATACTTCCTCGCACCTCGTGTAGAATCTGAATACTGATTAGTATTCTCGCCATCCATGGCCACAATTTTTGCAAGTCAGCATTCTTGTTTCTGGCTCATCAGATGAACGTGTTTGTTCAAGATATGCGAATACTTCAATTCCATCACACTTAGGACACATGTAGGTGTCAGTAGTCAAAATACCCTGCATTTTATCAGAATCTTTGATGATTTCATATTCACGGTCTTTCGCTTTTGTTTCAGACTTAATATTGGAAAGGTCAACATCTTCCCCATCAACACCTTTGATAACTAGATTAGCGGGTCCGCTATATCCACATTTATAATTCGTACAAGTGATGTCTCCACTTGGGTTAGGGAAGGACAAAGTTCCACATTTCGGGCAAAACATAGTCCATCGTAAAAGAACCGATACTTGAATTTATGCAATAAACCATAGGGCTTTGTGTAGAATTATTCTATTTTTCAAATAAACAGTTTTTCTAGTTGTCTTAGGCAAGGGTGAAGACTAAAACCGTAGTGGCTTGTAATGATGTGGCTTTGGTATGATTGGCAGGCAGCAGCAGTTGTCAACTCTGATGGTTCCATTTTGGACCAAGATAACTGGGATGGTTTTTACGACCATAGGCTAGTTGTCGAACGTCTAGAATGTATTGCTCAAGGTGGATTAACCCCTGAAGCAAGGCTTCTTTTGGAAAGATTTCCAGAAGCCAAACCGTTGATTCATGGCGATGCCGACCTTCCAGAGGCTGAATATCCACTTCCAAGTGATGAAGCTCTACAAGCAGCCGACAAAGCAGCGATTGCCCTTGCTAATCTTGGAGTTGCTCAAGCAGCGGGCGACCCAGACAAGAGGTTAGAGCATCTGCTTAGAGCCAGTGATGAAATGCGAAGCACATATTTGACTATGGAATCAAGACTGGTAGAATGGGTTGGTTTATTTCTTCCTGAAGCAAGGTTTGGCAGGGATAGAACAAGTCTAGCAAAACTAGTAGGAGAAGCAGATAGTTTAGAGACTCTAAGTAAGAAGCTAGAAGTTTCATTGCCTCCGGTAGGACCATCGAAGAGTGAGTGGAAGACACTCAGGGAATGGGGCGAATCAACTGCAACGTTCAGAGGGAAATTAGACCGCCTAGAAAATGCGATTAGAGAATTGGCTGAACAACACTTGCCTTCATTATCAATTATGTTAGGGCCAATATTATCAGCGAGACTATGCGTTGAAGCACATGGAAGAATGCGCCTTGCAAGATTACCGGCAGGTACAGTTCAGGTCTTAGGTGCAGAAAAGGCATTTTTTAATCATCTAAAAACAGGAGCACCACCGCCGAAACATGGTCATATTTTCATGCATCCATGGATCTCACGTTCACCTAGATGGGTGCGTGGAAAAATCTCCAGAACTGTTGCTGCAAAAGCAAGTATTGCTGCTAAGGTAGACGCATTTGGTGGAGAACCTTGGGGCCAAGAAGCAGTTGATGAAATCGAGAAAAGAATAGAAAATATTCGTTCTGCAAACTCCAGACCATCTCCCCGTAGAGGTTAGGTGAATTAGTTGTCAAAAAATAATCGTCGTAATTCATTTGAGATGATTTCTTCGGGTGTCCGCTTTGAACGAAGAGCATTATGGACCATTAATTCTAACCCTAGGTCGTCAGTATACGGAGAAACTCTGAAAAAATTCAATGGCGTTGAATACAGAAGATGGGACCCTAATCGGTCCAAATTAGGTGCTGGATTAATGCGTACTGCTCGGGAAAAATCTTATCTTTTGCCTGAAGAAGGTACCACTGTACTCTATCTGGGCGCTGGGCATGGAACTTCAATTAGCCACTTGTATGACCACTTGTGTGGGCAGGAAAACGAACTTGGGGGTAGACTTGTTGCAGTTGACCTCGCATCAAGATGTCTTAGAGATTTAACTCACTTAGCAAAAACTCGCCCTGGACTAGTCCCAATTCTTGGAGATGCTAGAAAGCATTCTGCTTGGGGTGTACTGGTTCCTCGAAGAGTAAACTGGTTATTCCAAGACGTGGCCCAATCTGGGCAAGTAGATATTTTCATAGGTGCCTGTAAGAGATTTCTCAATATTGATGGTACTGCCTTGCTTTCTCTCAAAGCAGCCAGTGAAAGGTGGACAGGTGAAGGGGAAGAGGCATTATTTGCTTCTGTTGAGGAAAAACTACGTAGCAGTGGGTTTGAAATTGAAGAAAGTATCGAACTTACCGGCTATGAAGATAACCATGTCCTTTTTGTGGCTCGTCGTATTGAGTAGAACATGCCCGAACTCCCAGAGGTTGAGACAGTCAAGAATGGACTGGTAAAAGCGTGGGTTGGTAAGACAATTGAGAAGATAATTCTTCGTAGAGCAAATCTTCGATATCCGTTTCCAGAAAACTTCTCAAAACAACTCGAAGGCCATAAGATCACAGGAATTCGTCGTAGAGCGAAATATCTGTTAATCGATACAGATGGTGATTTAGTATTCCTCTCACACCTTGGAATGAGTGGAAAGTATACTTTATTTGATTCTAAATCGGTTTCAAAGTATGACCTTACAAACTCTGAAAAGAACTCTGTTTTTGGAGAAAAGACTGGATTTGGCGGTAAGCATGACCATATGGAAATTAGGTTTCAAGATGGTTCGGTATCAGTCTATACTGACCCGCGAAGATTTGGAATTGTCAAACTATTTCATCGCTCTGAAGAACAAGTCCAGTCACTACTCGAGGTACTCGGACCTGAACCATTTGATGATTGGAATGCACAGATTGCTGCCGATAGGTGTAGAACCAAACGCTCTCCGATTAAGACAACACTTCTCGACCAGAGATTTGTAGTTGGAGTAGGTAATATATATGCATGTGAAGCACTTCATAATGCAGGAGTTTCACCAACTAAACAGGCATTCAAGTTGGTCACAAAGGCAGGAAAGCCCACCAAGGCCCTTCAGAAATTGGTTGATGAGGTGAAAATTGTGCTGACTAAGGCTATTGCTGCGGGCGGCTCAACACTCAATGACTTTGCAGATGTTGATGGAAACCTCGGTTATTTCAGTCATCAGTTCAGTGTTTATGGCCGAGAAGATGAACCTTG
>JABIUA010000169.1 GCA_018667575.1 Methanobacteriota archaeon
GGGCTAAACTCGACAACATGGGTAACTATGGAGATCAGTTTGCCGCTCGTAGGGAAAAAAGCAAGGTAAAGAAAGCAAAGAAATCTGTTTCCAATTCTAATGAACCTAAGGAAGAGAAAGCCGATGATTCATCAGGAACTGAAACACCAAAGGATTCCGATAAAGCAAAACCAGCAGCTAAAGCAAAACCAGCAGCCAAAGCGGTTGCTAAAGCAAAACCAGCAGCCAAGGCTAAAGCAAAGAAAGCATCGAAGTGATCAGTAAATGAGGCTTCTTTACAATCGTTGGTTAGTTTGCTTTATGGCAATATTTTTTACCACCATATCAATTTCAGCCATATTTATTTTCAGTGGCAATGATTTAATTACGATACTGTTGATATTATTTTCAGTTTTTGGGATATACAACAGTATTATTGAAACGTTTGTTGCAATTACCTTTATCGCCCCAGGCAAGGTTAAGCCAAGTTTGGAAAGTGATGATTGGGAGCTAATTCGGTTGCAACATGAAGGACCAGAGGTTGTTGTATTTCGTAATCTACGCTCGGAAAAAGCCCCCCTAATGTTAATGATTCATGGATGGCGTAGTAGTTCCTCATCAATGCTAGGACGCACTGAACTATACATGAAACGAGGTTTTCATGTAGCAATAATGGAATTACCCGGGCATGGGAGTGCGGAGGGTGTCAAAAAGTGGAATGCTGGTGTACCGGTCAGCAACCTAATACATCTTTTCAAGAACTTAGAAGCAGTGTGTGATATATCTTTGATTTCTAAGGTTTATTTCCATGGACATAGTATGGGTGGCTTTGTTTTCCTTCGTTTTACACGCGAATTAGTAAAGATAAAACACAATAATTTAGTTGAAGGATATATTCTTGAATCACCTCTGACATGTTACTCAGAAATTTTTGAAGAATCATGTAGAATGCTTCATGTTCCAAAAATTGTCAAACCATTGTTTTGGAAGCGTCTTCAATTTCACTTCAATGCTATCAACCCAAATTTCGATAAAATAGCTAGTAGGGATGATGTCGATGTACCAAAATGGGGTTTGCCGAAGAATCCCACGCTGATTGTCCAAGCAGCCAATGATGAAAGGTTGGGACAAATACATTACCAAAGATTGGTTGATTCTTTCAAGCATACAGGTAGATTGGATTTATTGACTAACATTGTGATAGATGACTTAAGCCATGCTGGCGCAAGGGAAAATAGTAACAGAGACAATGCCATTAATGCATGGTTGGAAGAAAACTAGTTTCACTCTTCCTCCCCATTATCTGCCTGCTCTCTAGCAAGTTCGCGCATATCATCAACTTCATCGAGTTCGTCAACAATCTCTTCACCAAGTAACGTTTCTAGGACATCTTCCATAGTAACAATCCCTGCAGTTCCTCCAAATTCATCAATTACAACAGCTACTTGTTGTCTTTGTGTCAAGAACATATCGAGTGCACTATCAACCGAACTGTCGCCTCTGACAGTCTTTACTGGTTTTGTAAATTCAGAGATTTTCCTATCCCACTCATCCCTGCTTGCAGCCATTAACAGTTCTGAACGAATTGCAACTCCATCAATATCATCGATACTTTCACCGAAAACAGGTATTCTAGAAAATCTAATCACTTTATTCTCTTCAAGAATTGTCCTAATTGTAGAATCTGATTGAAATGCGGTAACTACAACCCGTGGCGTCATTACTTCGCCGACTGTGATTTCTCGTAGTCTGAGCAAATTATGAATTACAGTTTCCTCATCAACTTCGAGGATTCCTTCTTCTTCACCTAAGTCAGCCAATGCTGCCACATCGTCACGCGTTACAAGAGAATGAGATCCTTTCGGCAAAATCGCCTTCAACCATTGAATTGGAACAATTAAAAACACAAGTACAGTTGTCAAGAAATTCAAAATGCGGCCAGATATTGGAGCTAATTGTTTCCAATATGCTGTACCAATTGTCTTTGGAATGATTTCCGATAGGAACAAAACCGCCAATGTCAGTATTATTGAGGCAATTGTTAGTGATTCTTCTCCATAGATTAATTGTACTTGAGAACCAACTCCTGCTGCCCCCATTGTATGAGCAATTGTATTCAATGTAAGTATTGCAGTAAGAGGCCTTACAGCATCATCATCTTTCATTTTCGACCATATATTGCCAATTTTTGAATTCCCTTTTTGCATTACTGAAATGTATGTATGGGGTATAGAAAGGACTACTGCCTCTAATATAGAACAAATAAAAGATACACCCAGAGCTAGGGATATGTAGAATATTAGAAGGGTCATGCTACCCTCTCCCGTTGCGTCTATTGCAGTCCCTACAGCCGTAATTACAGAATTATCCATTTGTTTTCTAAATCCCCTGACCGTTCGGATATAAATCACCCATTGGGGGAGGGTTCTTCAAAATGACGGAATATATCAACATAAATCATAATCTTTGGGTGAAACTCAAGAAGCGGTAGCGATTGGAGCAATTTGTAGGGGTACTTATGACGTCTGATAATGCAGAGCATGTCTTGATTTGCGTCGCATGGCCGTACGCCAACGGACCGCTTCATTTGGGCCATGTTGCAGGTTGCTATTTACCTCCAGATATTCAAGCACGTTTCGAGAGAGCCAGAGGAAATAAAGTCCTGATGGTTTCAGGTTCTGATGAACATGGAACTCCAATCACAGTAACAGCGGAACAGGAAGGTGTGAATCCACAAGATATTGTTGATAAATTCCATGGAATCAATTCCAAGGCACTTACAGACCTCGGATGTTCATGGGAGCCAAATGTTGACCCTAGAGGGATAGAATACGGTGGCTCATTATTCAATCGAACTTCAGATGACAGACACAAAAAGATAGTTAAGTCTAATTTCTCAAAATTATTGAATGCAGGACTCTTTGAGCGAAAAACCATGAAACAGTATTATGAAGTATCGACCGATGATGTTGGTAGATTCTTACCCGATAGGTATGTTGAGGGTACATGCCCTAAGTGTTCAGCCGATGGAGCACGTGGAGACCAATGTGATGAGTGTGGAGCGACTTATGAATCGATAGAACTGATTAATCCCAAGTCTAAAATGAACCCCGATAATCCAATTGAGATTAGAGATACTGACCATTTCTTTTACAGACTTGATTTATTTCAAAATGTATTACAACAACATGCAGATTCCAGACAAAAGGTTTGGAAGTCAAATGTCAAGGCTATGACCAAGCAATGGCTGGATATGGGTCTAAGGCCTAGAGCGGTAACAAGAGACCTATCTTGGGGTATTTCATTGCCAATGGATGATCCTGAGTGGGATGGTAAATGTGTTTATGTTTGGTTCGAGGCTGTTCAAGGATATTCAACTTGTGCACAAATTTGGTCTTCACAATACGCAGAGTCAGAAGGCCATTCCAAGGGTGCCGACGCTTGGAAAAATTGGTGGTGTATCGATGAAAACGGCTCTACACCTCGTCATTTATATTTCCTTGGCAAAGATAATATCCCCTTCCACACGGTAATCTGGCCTGCACTTATTTTGGGCCTCAATCATGCAGAAAATGGTAAGACTTCAGATGATGAAGTTGAATTGCCAGGAATAGGAGACCTTGCTCTAGAAACAAATGTTCCAGCAATGGAATATCTCATGTTATCTGGTGGACAATTTTCCAAATCTAGGAAACACGCTGTTTGGCTCCCATCCTTCCTTGAAAGATTTGACCCCGATACATTGAGATATTATCTTGGCATTAACATGCCAGAGAATCACGATACTGATTTCAACTGGCCTGATTTTGTTGAAAAAATCAATAGTGAATTAATTGCGGCATATGGAAATTTCGTTCATCGTGTACTAACATTGGGCGCAAGACTCGAAGATAATCCATCTTCGCCATTACTGGAGTTTGATGATGCTGATGTTACTAGTGAATACAGAACTAAGTTAGAGGAACTCCATGTTTCGATTACAGAATCTTTGAGTAGACACCGCTACAAAGAGGCTCTCCGTTATGTTATGAATGCAGCACAAGTAGGAAACCAAATGTTGCAAAATGCCACCCCTTGGAAATATCTTTCGACAGAATCTAAAGATCAACAAGTCGACTACCAAGTGCTCAGACATAATTCCTTGTCAGCACTTTCTTTTGGATGGAGAATTGCTCGATTCATTGCAATAACGTCCCAACCATTCCTCCCTTTCAGTGCTTCCAGATTATGGAAATCACTTGGTCAAGAGGGAGATATTAGTTTAGTCGATTGGAATAGTGCTATTGACTGGGATGTTGATATGACTTGGAATACAGACAAACCTGAACCATTATTCAAGAGATTAGATTTAGAGGAGATTTTAGCCTCAGAGCAAGCACTGGTTGAGAATAATCAATCTAAGGAACAACCCGGTCACGGTGTAAAAGGTGGCAAAAAGAAAAGTAAAGGAGATAGAAAAATGACAGAAGCGCCAGAAGGAATTGAATTTTTGAATTTTGAAACATTCATGGAAGTAGACTTGAGAGTAGGTAAAATCACTAGTGTTGAAGACCATCCGAATGCAGATAAATTATATGTTGTTAAAATAGATGATGGAACTGAAGAAGGGAGGACCATCTGTGCAGGACTGAAAAGTTATTATTCAATAGATGAAATGACTGGTAAAAGCGTTGTCTTTGTATCCAATCTTAAGCCTAGATCTTTGAGAGGCGTCACTTCAGAGGGAATGATGCTGGCAGCTGATGACGGCAATGATAATGTCAAATTGATAACAATAGACGGCGATATCAAAACCGGCTCACAGGTACGTTGATTCAAACCAATCTTTCTCGAACAATCTGTATTGATTCCTTCGACAATAATCTAGATTTTTCTAGAAGTTGCTTAGAATTTTCACTTAACTCACCAACCATGTCTTCTGGTAATGACCCAAGATTAATGTCAACATTGAAAAGTGCCCCTTTAACTGCTGCACTGGCTAAAAGAGACGCCACACCAACATCTGAAACAGCATTTCCATTACCTTTTTTTGCTAGTTCAGGTAATACTTCTAATAATTCAAAAGCCAACTTAGCTGTTTCATAGGGGACTTCTGCTGCGTGTAATGTCGCACTACGTATAGCATCTCTACGTTGTTGCTTCTCTTCATCATTTGATTTTGGCATCTTGAAACAATCCATTACGAGTTCAAAAGAGTCACTATCTTCTTTTGCAAGTGAGCCGGATTTGGTAAATATGCTAATAGCAACAGATTGAGCTTTCTCAGCACAGCCCCATCCATCCTTCCATTTTTCTTTCCCAATTGTTAGATCTGCTACCATGCAAGTTAATGCTGCAGCCTGTCCTAGAGCTATTGCACTAGCAGTTCCACCACCTGGAGTTGGTGAAGAAGATGCTAATGCAGATTGAAAGTCCCGCAAACTCATATCCATCCAATCCATTTATTCACCACCTTTTAGTGCCCATTCAATGATTCGCTTTTCAGGATCAAAAGAATCCAAATATTCTAGACCTAGACCATTTATTGCTGAATCAACTAAATTTTTTTCATCACTTTCTTCAGGGTTCTCACTGAACCATTTACCCGCATCAGTCAATACTGTGAGCGGAACAAGACCAACCAACTCGCTTCCAAGTAGTTCGATTCCATGGTCGCCAGCAATTGCTTTACACGCCTCAAAAGCAATATGTATCGGGCATGACTCAATATCGAGTAGATTCATCGAGACTTGACTTATTTCATTTGATTCTAGTGTGACACCCATGCCTTGCACCTTTGATAGCATACCTGGTATACGTGTTTTCTTTTCTCCTCTTCTTATTAGTCTACCAGAACTTCTTATCATCGAACCAATAATCTTGGAGACCTTTGCATCTTTTTCATCCACATTAACGTTGTAGGCCACTAAAATATCTCGTGACCCGATAGTTATTCCACCCGACCTAGCAACTGTATCACTCCACACCATTGGACCAAAATCCGGAAATCTTGTATTTTTAGTATGGACCGTTTCACCGTTGGATAAACGACTTTCAAAGCCTTCATACTGCTCTTTTCTCAAGGTAGAAAGTAAAAATCGCTCCTCATGGGTTGCAGAGTAGCCGTACAAGAAGGTGGGGACAGAAAAATCATCTGCTACACGCTTTGCCAATTCTTGCGCGTATCTAGTACAATCATCCATTTCAGCCCCTTCTAAGGGGATAAAGGGGCATACATCCACAACACCCAGTCTTGGATGTTCGCCCTCATGTACTCTCATATCTATATTTTCAATCGCAGATTTGATTAAATTATATGCTGCTTCAATCACCGCATTTGGAGAACCAGCAATTGTTATCACTGTTCTATTGTAATCAGAGTCGGGTTCAACACCCAATACTGAACAACCTTCTATATCTCTCGCTGCCGCGACAATTTTGTCAATCTTATCTAAATCACGACCTTCTGATATATTCGGTACGCATTCGATAATGGCTGCCATGATTGTGTCCTTCTGAAGAAGGACTTTGAACTTAAGTATTGATAATCAACTGTAAAGGGCATCTGGGCTCTCTTTCAAACCACCACGGGTTTTCTTCAAGTTGATTCTCTTTATGGAATCCATGAAGTCTTTTTGATTAATTGAAGTTCTATTTTCTCTGATTGCTATCATTCCAGCTTCAACACACGTAGCCTTAAGTTCTGCACCTGAGAAACCAACGGTCTTTTCGACAATTTTAGCAATCTGTAAACGCTTAGTCGACATCTTAGATATGTGTAACTCGACAATAGCCTTACGTCCGACATCATCTGGAATTGGTATTTCGATTATTCTATCAAATCTTCCAGGTCTAAGCAATGCATCGTCGAGTATGTCAGGTCGATTAGTTGCTGCGATTATCTTTACATCTTCTAGAGCATCAAATCCGTCTAATTCAGCCAATAACTGCATTAAAGTTCTCTGAACTTCTCTATCACCGCTTGTGGAACCGTCTAGCCTCTTTGCACCTATAGCATCTATCTCATCAAGGAAAATTATCGATGGAGACTTTTCTTTAGCTAGAGAAAACAATTCTCGCACCATTCTTCCACCCTCACCTATGTATTTCTGTGCTAGTTCGCTACCAACCATTCGAATGAATGTTGCATCGGTATGATTGGCGACTGCCTTTGCCAACAATGTTTTCCCGCAACCAGGAGGTCCAACAAGTAAGATTCCTTTTGGAGGTTGGATTCCTACCTTTTTGAAAAGTTCAGGGGACGTCAATGGTAACTCAATTGCTTCTCTAACAGAGTTCACTTGCTCCTCTAATCCCGCAACAGAGTCATAGTCAACATCAGGTTTGTCAATCATTTCAGCACCGGTCACCATTGGGTCCCAAGCGTCATGAAGTACCTCAATCACTGCAAGAGTATCTTGATTTAATGCAACTCTTACTCCTGGTTTGAGTACATCAGGTGATAGTCTTTGGTTTAGAGATACTTGGAAAACCGTTCCGTTAGAGGACCGGACAATTCCTCTTTCATAGTCAAGTACATCTTCTAAGTGCCCTATTATCAGAGGTGGGTTTTTTAGAGCCCTAACTTCTTCATCTAATCGATTAGCTCGCTTTTTTAGACTTCGTATTTCGGATTCTAGGTGGGCTCTCTCGTTGATTAACGATTGAGCTTCATCATGAAGATTTTTGAAATCCTCTTCCAGTTTTTTCAGTTCCTCATCTGAGGACTTGCCGACTTCACTCGCATTGGACTCGACGTCTGTACTCATTGCAATCATCACTACCAAATGCCAATGATGTATGAACTCTTCCTTATTTCAATCCCAATGTTCATGGCTAGTCGCCTCAACCCTTTGATTGGCGAGTACTATGGCAGATTGTGAATTATGCGGCGCAATGAAGGTTGGAGTTAAGCAAGTACCAATGGGGAAAACTGTGGTTTCTGCTTGTTCAAGATGTGTTGAAAAGATGGGCCTAGCGCCCAAAGAAGTTGCCCCCGGTCTTAAAATAGCACTAAATAGACCAACTACTACCTATTCATCCAAGAAAAAAGGTAAGAGCATAATGACAAAGAATTCTAAGGAATTGAATGATGAGTTTTCATCAATCATATCTCAAGCACGGAAGAAGCGGGGATGGAATCAAGCGACACTGGGTAAGAGAATGGCTGAAACTGTGAATGTAATAAAATCAGCAGAAAGCGGAAAGCATCCCACAGATTCTGTAATTAAGAAATTTGAGCGTGTTCTCGGCATCACCCTCATGGTTGATTCTAAACCCGAAGAAACGAGCCGTTTGTATAAAGATAATTCTAGAGGCTTAACTCTAGGAGATTATTTCAGTCAAAACGGTGAGTAGATGGACGATATCAAAGTTCATGCCATTTGGTTAGCTCAAGATGACCCGAAAAAGAATACTGCGGTTTTAGCCTCTCGTAGAGGTGATTTGACTTTACACAAAGATATGAGAAAAATACCTCGGAAGGGCGTTATTTTAGAACCTCTTTGCGGTAAAATTTTTGGTCCGGAAGATCACGAACTTTTGACAATTAAGCATGGCTCATTAGTGGGATTAGACTGTAGTTGGGCACAAATTGAAGATAGTGTTGAAACAGTAATGAAAAGAACTAGACTAGTTCCGCGCATGCTGCCCTTACTATTGGCGGCAAATCCAGTCAATTGGGGGAAGCCAAGTAGACTAACAACGGCTGAGGCCTTAGCAGCAGCGCTATACCTTGCTGGTAGAAAAGAACAGGCTAAGAATGTCCTTGGTGCTTTCCGATGGGGTTCTCGTTTCTTTGAATTGAACCATGAACCTCTTGAAGCATATTCTTTGGCGAAATCTAGTTCGGAATTGGTGGATTTGCAATTTGAATTCTTCGACATTGAACATTTGAGGTGAAAATATTCCAGTATCCGAAAAAGTCCCAATTACACGCTGGGATGGTGAATTGAGAACTATTGGGGCAGACGAACTAGCTAGTGAAACTCTAGTAGTTCTTGATTACAATGATGACGTGGTTGCTAATTTGCTAGCGACTCCTATTGAACTCCATGAGTTAATCCTCGGGCATCTAGTTTGTGAGGGGTATTTTCCTATTCACTTCGAAGTTGATGATTGTACATTCGAGGTGTTAGAAAAATTTGGAAGTTTTCATGCAAATTTGTCATCTCAGACTAAAATCACTCGTAAAGGTGATTCAGAACGGCTGGTGACATCATCATGCGGCGCTTGTAATAATGAAGGGCTGGAACAGTTAATTTCAAATTTACCTTTAGTAATAAAGGATAATTCTAAAGTTAATTTTAGTACTTTGAATAATTGTTTCAAAACCATGAGAGAGCGCCAAACAGGATTTCATTTAACTGGTGGGATGCATGCTGCTGGGTTGATAGATTCACAAGGTCATCTACTATTTATTTCTGAAGATATCGGTAGGCATAACGCTGTAGATAAGGTCGTAGGCAAGGCATTGATTACTAATACAGACTTATCTAATTCAACACTTATCTTATCAGGTAGGTGTGGCTGGGATATCGTCGCTAAAGCAAGTCGTAGCGGTATAGCCAATATTGCGAGTATTGGTGCCTGTTCTTCATTGGCAGCCAAAGCAGCACGCTATACAGGTATTCGGATAATTTCATTTCTTAAAGACGATAATGCAGTGATTATCGGCAATAATTAGCATTTACAACAGTAAGCCTTGAAACCCTCGGGCTGGAGCGCAATTTGAGGAGCATGCGTAAACCAGTATCACACAATGTTCCGCTCGATAATAATCGGTTGCGTTTAGGTAAACCGAAAAAGAAGGCTGCAGGCATTCCAGCAGTCATTTCATCGGCCAAGCACTCTTTGAAAAAGATGGGAATAACTCGCACTGTTAAATCACTGGCAATGGTAAATCAGAAATCAGGTTTTGATTGTCCTGGATGTGCGTGGCCAGATCCAGAGCATCGGACACATTTTGAATTCTGTGAGAATGGAGCAAAGGCTGTTGCCGATGAGGCAACTAAGGCTAGAGTTGGTCCGGATTTTTTCAAGAAGTTTTCAATTCAAGACCTAGCAGGTAAGAGTGATTTTTGGCTCAATAATCAAGGACGTATTACAGAGCCAATGTTTTTGGATAAAGATTCAAATCATTATTTACCCATATCCTGGGATGATGCATTAGATAAAATTTCAGATAAACTGAATTCCTTAGAAAATCCTAACCAAGCAGTTTTCTACACCTCCGGGCGAACAAGTAATGAGGCTGCATTCTTATATCAAGCATTTATTCGTTCATTCGGAACTAACAATCTCCCCGATTGTTCAAATATGTGCCATGAATCAAGTGGAAAAGGTCTTGGTTCAACAATAGGAATTGGAAAAGGAACTGTTACGCTTGAGGACTTTAATCATAGTGAACTGATTTTGGTCATTGGTCAAAATCCCGGCACTAATCACCCAAGAATGCTCACAGCTCTCAGAGACGCAAAAAGAAAGGGTAGTAAAATAATTCACATCAATCCTCTACCTGAGGCAGGATTAGAACGCTTCAAGCACCCACAAGACTACATGAATCTTGATTTCAAATCAACGAAGTTATCCGACTTCCACCTTCAAGTAAAAATTGGCGGGGATGCAGCCTTGATGAAAGGTCTGATAAAGGTTCATTTGGAGTCTGGTGGAATGGATTTGGATTTTATTAATAATTCTACGACTGGATTTCAATCAATGTGTGATGAAGTTAAAAATACTCCATGGGATGTAATAGTTCAAGACTCTGGAGTGAAAAGAGATCTTATTGAGAAGGTAGGAGAATTATGCTCAAGGTCGAAAGCCACAATAGCCTGTTGGGCAATGGGTTTAACTCAGCACAGGAACGGTGTTTCTGTGATACAAGAGGTTGTCAATTTACTGTTGATCGGCGGTCATGTAGGCCGCAAAGGAGCAGGTTTTTGCCCAGTCCGCGGGCATTCCAACGTCCAAGGAGACCGTACAGTTGGGATATGGGAGGCACCAAGCGATTCATTTTTGGATAGGATGGAGATGGGTCTCAAAGTTTCATTACCTAGAAAGCATGGATATGATGTAGTCAAAGCCATCAAAGCCATGGATGGCAATAAAGTGGGAGTTTTCTTTTGTATGGGTGGTAATTTTATTTCCGCTACCCCTGATACAAGATTTACTGCAAATGCTCTTTCAAAAGTAGATATGGTAGTTCAAGTATCTACTAAGTTAAATCGTTCCCATGCAGTGACCGGTAAAGAAGCATTAATTCTCCCGTGTTTGGGTAGAACAGAACTAGATGTTCAAAAATCAGGTGAGCAATTTGTTTCTGTTGAGAACTCTATGGGGATTGTTCACATGTCTAAGGGGAATTTGAAACCTGCATCTAAATATTTGAGAAGCGAGCCGTGGATAGTTTCCAGTCTAGCAGAAAAGACATTAGATAAATCGCCGATTTCTTGGATGAAAATGATAGAATCATATGATGGAATTAGAGATTTGATGAGCGATTGTCTTGCTGGCTTTGAAGATTATAACTCCAGAGTTAAACAAGATAACGGATTTTACCTCCCAAATCCCCCTAGAGATGAACGCAAGTTCGACACTAATGATGGCAAAGCACATTTCACAACACACAAACTTCCTAATTTGGAGGTGGATGAAGGTCGATACGTCATGATGACTCTGCGCTCTCACGACCAATATAATACAACAATTTACGGTTTAGATGACCGTTACAGAGGGATAAAAGGCAATCGACGTATATTGATGATAAATTCTATCGACATGCTAGATAGGAATTGGAAAACTCGTCAAAGAATCGATATTACCAGTCACTTTGAAGGGCAAACTAGAGTGTCACAAAACTGGCTTGTCATACCTTATGATATTCCATCTGGAAATATTGCTGCCTATTTCCCTGAAGCAAACGAGTTAGTTCCATTGAATTCCACTGCTGAATTATCTAACACACCTACCTCGAAGTGGATTATTTGTTCGCTTAGCGAATCAAATAGTTCTGACGAGGAGGAATGATTTTGTCTTCGGGGTATATTTCATTCATTAGGAGAAATCCTGCATTTAGAAGATTTTGGTTTGCTGCTGTTATTTCTTGGATAGGCGAGTGGTTCAATACCATTGCACTATTTTTTCTCATTCTAGAATACTCTGGCTCTGAATTTTTACTAGGGGCTCTTTTCAGTGTACGAATGGCCCTATTCGCCATATCTCAGCCCATAATTGGAGTTTTGGCTGATAGAATCAATAGGAAAAAGTTGATGATATTTTCTAACGTTGTTCAAATTGGTCTTGCCTTATCTTTCATTCTAGTTGATGGTGAAGAAGATATGTGGTGGTTGATTGCAATCTCTGGTATTATGATGCTTTTACACGGATTTTATGTGACTGCAGAGCGGGCGGCATTACCCAACATTGTCGATGAAGGTGACTTACTTACTGCAAATGCTATTGATTCTGCATCATGGTCAGCATCACTGTGCATCGGCGCAATGCTGGGCGGCATTGTAGTTTCCAATTGGGGTACCGATGTTGCATTTGTTCTTGATTCTATGACATTCTTAGTAGGCGCGCTTGTCCTACTGCCAATGAAAATCCCACAAACAATCGATGAGAACCTCAAGGGACCTATCTTTTCTACTGCCTTTCAAGATATCAAGACGGGATGGGATAGAATTCGTAGTGATCCAAGGCTACTTCGATTAGTCTTTGCAAAATCCGCATGGAATCTTGCTGGCGCTGGACTTGCTGGCGTATTTCTTGTTCTTGCAGGAGGAAATCTCGATGGCTATGGAGCAGCATTCGGTTTTGGACTGTTCTTTTTTGCTAGAGGTATTGGCACAGGAGTTGGTCCATTAGCTGCGAGAGTGTTATTCAAGGACCAGACTAAGTGGCCTGCGTTGATTGGCCTGTTAGTCTCGCTATCGGGTATCTTCTACTTCTTCGTTGGACTTTCTCTTACCATGGCATTACCGGTGACTATTGCATTAATCATTCTGGCACACGCTGCAAGTGGTGCAAATTGGATATTATCCACAGTATTAACTCAGATGTGGGTAGAAGATGAAGTAAGAGGAAGAGTATTTTCAATGGACATGCTGGTACTAGGCGCATCAGCAGCAATATCAACTACAGTCGCAGGATTTTTAGTAGAAAATTATAATCTGGCCCTCGATAAGGGGATGATGATGTTCTCTCTAGTCATGATATTTTCAGGTCTAGTATTCACTTTTTGGAGACCCGACTTGAAACAAGTTATTGATACCGGTAAATCATAATGCTCAAAGACGATGCAGTGTTGCGTTATCTATGGGCGATGAATGGTCTTCACTTAGAGCATCAATATCCCAAGGTATTCCCAGCCAATTACCAGTTCACCCAGGTGTTGATGATTCGGTAGACCATGCACCTGATAGGCGTCAAGTTTTGAATTCAAGAGAAAAAAAATTAGCTTTGAAAAATGCGCTTAGATATTTCAACCAAGAACATCATGAGGTATTAGCCCCTGAGTTTCTTGAAGAATTGAATTCCTTTGGTAGAATTATTATGAATCGGTTTAGGCCGATAGAATATGATATGAAAGCACATCCAATTTCGAAGTATCCTGCAAAATCTATGCAAGCGGCTTCAATAATGTTGATGATTCAAAACAACCTTGACCCCGCTGTTGCTCAGTTCCCTCATGAATTAATCACTTATGGAGGGAATGGCTCTGTATTCCAAAATTGGGCACAGTATAGATTGACGATGAAGTATCTGTCACAGATGTCTAACGACCAAACTTTAGTTATGTATTCGGGACATCCTATGGGGCTGTTCCCTTCTCATGAAAACGCACCGCGAGTTGTTGTGACTAATGGCATGGTGATACCTAATTATTCGACAGTAAATGATTATGAGAAGATGAATTCACTTGGAGTTACTCAGTATGGTCAAATGACTGCAGGCTCATACATGTATATAGGTCCGCAAGGAATTGTTCACGGAACCACTTTAACTCTACTTAATGCTGCAAGAATTCACTTGGATCTCGACCCTGAGAAAGACCTTTCAGGTATTACCTTTGTTACTTCTGGCCTTGGTGGTATGTCGGGCGCACAAGCCAAAGCGGCTGTGATAGCCGGTGCATCTTCAATAGTCGCCGAGATAAACCCGCATGCAGCTAAGAAGAGACATGAACAGGGATGGCTGAGTACTCTGTCCTATGATGTTGATGAAGCCATTGATTTGATGGTCGACAATGCTGAGTCAGGTACTGCAATTTCCATTGGTTTTGTCGGCAATATTTCCGACCTATGGGCTCGACTGGTGGAGAGGGACATCAAGGTAGATTTGGGCAGTGATCAAACTAGTTTACACAACCCTTGGCAAGGAGGATATTTTCCTTCAGGATTGACTTATCAAGAATCAGCCGAGTTGATGTCCAAAGATAGCGATTCATTTTGTCAAAAAGTCAAAGAAACTCTGTTGAGTCACATGTCTAGTATTCAAACGATGACTGAAAGAGGTATGTATTTCTGGGATTATGGTAACGCATTTCTTCTCGAAGCATCACGTGCGGGTGCCGATATCAAAAACGAGGATGGAGGTTTCATTTTCCCAAGTTATGTTGAAGATATAATGGGTCCAATATGCTTTGACTATGGTTTTGGCCCATTTAGATGGGTTTGCTGTTCTGGAGATTCACGGGATTTGGAAATTACTGACCAAATAGCATGTGATATTTTGTCCGAAATGGCAAATAGTGCGCCAAGTACGATTAAACAACAACTCAATGATAATATTCGTTGGATTCAACAGGCCGGCGACAATAAAATGGTAGTCGGCAGTCAAGCAAGAATATTGTATGCTAACGATGAAGGTCGAAGACGTATCGCTAGCGCCATGAACTCTGCGGTTGCTGATGGGCGTCTAAATGGGCCAGTCGTTTTGGGTAGAGACCATCATGACGTTTCAGGTACTGATAGTCCATTTAGGGAAACTGCCAATATTTCCGATGGTTCAATGTTCACTGCAGACATGGCAGTTCAGAATTTCGTTGGAGACTCATTTAGAGGTGCTACCTGGATTAGCCTTCATAATGGCGGTGGCGTTGGTTGGGGTGAAGTTATCAATGGAGGCTTTGGAATGTTGATCGATGGCTCGCAAAAGGCTGAACAAAATATCCAATCTATGTTGCATTGGGACGTTAACAACGGCGTTGCTAGAAGAGCATGGGCGCGCAACGATGGGGCAATTGAAGCAATAAAGGATGCCATGGATAAAGAACCCAAATTAATCATTACTTTACCACAAAAAGCACAAGAGGGTCTTATCGACTCACTGTTCACAGGGGAGTGAAATTATTTCGACTATAACACTGGACGGAAACACATTATCCTCGTCGGAGATTTGGCGTGTGGCCACATGTAATGCCGATGCCGATATATCTCAAAGTTCATGGGATAGGATAATTAAATCTCGTAAAGTTGTTGAAAACATTTTAGAAAGTGGTGAAATAGTCTACGGGATAAATACTGGATTTGGTGCGCTTGTCAACCAAACGATTTCACCTGAGGATTTACAGCAATTACAAAACAATTTAATCCGCTCCCATGCAACGGGCATTGGCGAATTGATGTCCAAAGAGTCTGTCAGGGCAATGATGGTTGCTAGGATCAATTCTTTTGCAAAAGGCTATTCAGGTGTTCATCCAAATGTAGTCCAACAGTTATTGGATTTTGTTAATTTGGATATCACGCCCGCAATTCCGCGTATAGGTAGCCTCGGTGCTAGCGGCGATTTAGCACCTCTTTCGCACATGGCTCTTGCACTGATTGGTGAAGGTGAAATTTTACTGGATAGTGGTGAGGTAGTTGAGACGAGAGAAATAATTGTCGAGAAGGGTTTGATACCTCTTGAGTTGGGTGCAAAAGACGGTTTATCTTTAATCAACGGTACCAGTCAAATGCTTAGCTTATTGATTGAATCTGAACAAATATTATCGCAACTTGTCCCACTTGCCGATGTTATAATGTGTACATCTCTTGAGGCTTTCAAAGGTAGTGTTGTGCCTGCTGATGCTAGAGTGCACAATGCAAGACCTCACCCTGGGCAAAGCCTTGTTGCATCTAGGATTAGAGATATTATGTCTGGCTCACAAATTCTTGAAAGTCATTCTGATTGTGAGAAGGTTCAGGATCCTTACTCATTTAGATGCGCTCCACAAGTTCATGGTGCAGTAAATGAAAGTTTAATGCAACTGCGTTCAACTCTCGAAATTGAAATCAATAGTACGACTGATAATCCCTTAGTGTTCTTCGACAGCGATGAAAGCGAACAAAAAATAGTTTCACAGGGTAATTTTCATGGAGAGATTTTAGGATTAGTTGCAGACAAAATGTCTCTATCAATTTTCGAGTTGGCGTCAATTAGCGAGAGGAGAATGGACCAATTATTGGATTCTAAAAAGAGCGGTCTACCGCCATTTTTAGCTAATAATAGTGGGCTCGAGTCGGGGTTGATGATAGTTCAGTATGTTGCTGGAGCATCATTATCTGAACTTCACGGACACTGCGCGCCAAGAACTGCATTCTCGACAAGTACTTCTGCTGGCCAAGAAGACCACGTCAGTATGGGCGCAACTGCTTGCTGGAACCTCTTACAAGCGACACAGCGGTTATCCGAGGTTCTTGCATGTGAACTTCTAATTGCTTGTCAAGGACTAGAGTTTGAAACATTAAAACCATCACCATTTATTCAGTCGATTATAAGATTAGTCAGAGATATATCTCCAAAACTCGAATTTGATAGGTCTACAAGCAGTGATCTGGTAGCAATCTCCAACTCCTTGAAAAACGGTGGATGGTTATCTAGAATAGAAGCAGAAAACAATCGACTACCTAA
>JABIUA010000044.1 GCA_018667575.1 Methanobacteriota archaeon
ACCTTTTTCAATCGCACCATCATCACAAACGCCATACAATTGCTTATGTTTCTTCTTAAATCGTTCATAATCCGAAAAGCCATTTGTGAATTCTTCTGCAAGACAGATAATATCCCAATTATTGGCAACTTTTTCTGGCCACAGTTTATCCAATCTAATCGAACGACCTCGAAGTTGGTTAATGCTCATACTTGTAGTAACTGTTGTCAAATCAATCAACACGTTGATTCTAGATGCATCCCAGCCTTCACCTAGCAATCCTCTTGTTCCAATTAAGCACTTTGTAATGCCTGATTGGAAAAACTCAGTAATCATTAGCGAATAATGTCTTGGAATCCAATCTTTACCCTTGCCAATAATCTCATGATAACCATTTCTCAATTCATCACTCAAAGTGATTTTAAGATTTCTTTGTTTAATCCAATCATTTGCTGCATTCAAAAATTCCTCTGCAAGGTCATCATCGACAAGTACTGTGCTGCCTGTCATCAAAATTGGATTTAGTAATTCTACATTTTCACATTGCACTGCCTGTCTAAATGCAGCAACTGCTCCACCTGCTTCATCGTCCATTACACCCTCGACCAAAGTTGTTGCAGAGGTTTTCTCAAAATCTGTAATAATCACTGCTCGAATATCTCCGCCTAATGCTTGCATCTCAGAACTTAAAATAGTAGAAATAGCCTGTGTTTTTGATGAAGCATATGCCATTATTCTTCCCACTGGGGATGCACATGGACGAATTCCTGTTTCGGTAATTTGAGTACCTAACATTCGTAATCGTTGAGTGACTAACTCTGCCTTTTCATGGTCCAATTCGCTCTCACTTCTTCGTAGACCGTATCTAACATAGCGATCTAACACCGGCCTCAATATCGCTAACTTATTTTGATAATTATCTAAAAGGTGGTTTGGTGGATGGGGAACTCCTGTTGGTAAATCACCAATTGCGTTTATTAAAAAAGCTCTTGATGCGTCAGCAAATGCCGAATTTCTCTTGATAAATTGTTCCCATTCTTCCTTCTTTCCACCGGGTGATTTCCTTTCTTCTAAGGCTTTGAAAACCCACTTATCTAAGGGTAGTATAGCATTATCATGAAGTTGTTCTTTATGTAAATCATCGAGAATCTCTTGAAATTCATCATCCACCTGTGAAACATAATTCAACTCGTTTTGTGAAGGTCGAACAAAGAATGCTAAATCTTGGTATGGCGCTAAATTAGCATCTCTCACAAGAGCAGGAACTGGGACTTCATAATCAATTTCGCCAAAAAACTCCTGATACCTTTGAGCATCTCCTTCTTCATACTGTTGGAAATCCGGTGGTGTTGCAGTCAGGCCTAGGACTATTGGGTTACCAAAAAATTCCCTCACTTCTGTAAGTACTCTACCCCAATGATGAAGTAAATGATGGCATTCATCCAAAATTATCATTCCAATGCCTATATCTTTGAGTTTCTCGAGTGTTTTTCTTGACGAATCATGTAATGTCCATAATGCATTTCCATGTTTAGAAAAGTCCTCTCTAACCTTTTTTCTATAGACTGATAATCTATCTTTGTAATAGTTGATATTCTTAACTTCAAGGTCTTGAATCCAAGCTAAGGCAGAATCTTCATCGATAGCCTCTCCATTGACAATTAATGATTCACCCCACAACTCAATTGCAACCTCATCTAATTGTTCACCGCCACGTTTTGGCATTGTTATGGATTGATAAGTTAGTGAAGTCAGCAGCCCAGGATTACTAGGGTCTGTACTGATGAAGTCATCTTTACCATCTAAATCAAACAAGTCTGTTCTAGCAGCCCATTGCGCTTGTATCGCAGAGTTGGGAGAGAGGACAAGCGTTGGTAACCTAACTAAATCAGACCAAACATACAATCCAAGAACTGTTTTTCCTGAACCTGGAGGTGCGACTATGTGCAGGTGCTTTCCATCTTCCTCTAATTCTGGAGAAATTACTGAAACTGCTGCAACTTGCGAAGGACGTAATTTACCATTGAATTTGATAGAACCAAAATCTGGTAAATCTCTTTTGCTCATCAGATCACTCATAATCAGCGTGGGGGACCTCTGTTGGGGCCTTTCGGTGGACCACCTCTGTTGGGACCTCCGGGTGGACCTCCCCTCTTCGGGCCTCCAGATGGGCCGCCTTTTGGAGGACCGCCTTTCTTTGGACCGCCAGGCGGACCACTTCTCTTTGCACCGCCGGGAGGACCGCTTCTCTTAGGGCCGCCAGATGGTCCTGATCTACCGGGACCTCTAGGAGGGCCACGTTGGGGACCACTAGGTGGGCTACGAGACGGACCCGGAGGACTAGACCTTCCAGGACCTCTAGGAGGGCTTCGTGGTGCAGGCTCTTCCTCGTCCTCTTCCTCTTCGAAGATTGCTCCACAATGAGGACAAGAGTTGTCACTCTCCTTAACTAGTCCTTCACATATTTCACAAGCAAACATTTCTTCATCATCATCAGAACTATCTCCTGACAAGTCTTCTACTTCTCCATCCTTAGAACGGAAAAGATTGATTTCCACTAGATATTCAAATCCTTTCAGAGCGACTTCGGTTTGAATTGCATGCTCAAAGGCTTGCTTCAAGTCCTCGGGAGAGTCCAGTACACGACCATCATCGACATATGTGATGTTAACAGACAAAATATCTGCATCTAATTTAGCCTGTGGAGTTTCAACTGCAACACCTCTTTTTCTAGCGACTCTTCTAACCGCTACCTCGCACATCCTTCTCAAGAATGCATCATTTGGTGCCTCGTTTTGTGTTCCAAGCGCACCTGAAAGAATATCTTTCGCTGTATTGTCATCTCCCCTTAGGTGAGGAGGTAAATCTGCACCCAATGATGAAAGAACATTTGATGCTGAAGATTGGTTCATATTCAACCATTGGCTTCTTCTTTCGGTTTTCATAGCCTTTTCAGCTTCAGCAAGACGGTTTACCATTTGATCGGTAGGAGAATTGTTAGGAATATTATTATTTTGTTGGTTATTCATCATGTTTTGATTAGAATTGAGATTGCTTGGAATATTGCCAAGAGTAGGTTTATTCTGAGGCATTTGATTTCCTAAGTTAGAGTTAGGAATTACATTTGATTGTACATTCTGAGGAGGGAAACTACCCGGTGGTATGTTTTGTTGGTTCTGCAATCCTTGAGCTATTTGTTGCAAGAGTTCGGGAGATATCGAATTTAAGTCGGTAGCACCCATTTCTCTTTGGCTTCTAATTGCCTCTCCAGAAACTACCCCGAAACTACGGCCGCCAGAAACTTCTTGACCACTTAATCCGATAGAGTTAGGACTGGTAAAACTACCTGCACGTGACATGTCTTGTCTTGCACCACATTCAGGGCAGAAAATACTGTCATCTGGAATTAACTCACCACAAGAACCACATTCCATTGTTTACACTCCCCCCTAACAGTTACGCCAAAGGCACTATGCATAAAGAATTAACTAATTTTTAACACCGAATTGATTGATTATAATTTAGTAATAGTCATGCTAAATTAATATTAAACCATAGAGTAAATAACAGATGGTCGCTGGATTAGTACGAGGGGATTAATTGTCAGTACTTATCAATGACAAGATAGATAATTTGCTTAAGACAACATCTCGTTCCTTTTACCCTACACTGAAATATTTGCCAAAGAAAGTCCGCGGTCAAATTGGACTTCTGTATTTACTTGCCAGGGTTGCAGACACTATAGCCGATTCAAAGTTAGGTGAAACTGATGAATTACTAAGAATATTACGTAATTATAACGACGTGGCCCAAGGTAAATCAAAAGATTTACCTGATTTTACTGGTCTGGCAGACATCCAAGAAAATCAACATGAGGCAGAACTTTTACGTAACGTACAGGATGTAGTAGAAGGCTTGACAGTTTACTCAGAAGAGGATAGGCAGAGAATGTTAGAATGCCTTGATGTTATTATAGGTGGTCAAATTTTGGATCTCGAAAGATTTGGCCCTGCTAAAGAAGGAGGAGTACTATCTGCACTAAATGATAATTTAGAATTAGATGATTATACATTTAGAGTCGCTGGATGTGTTGGAGTTTTTTGGACAAAAATGTCCCTAGCTCATTTAATCACCATACAACCTGAAAAAGAGAGCGAGTTTTTCGAGAAAGGCACTAGGTTCGGTAAAGCACTACAGATGATAAATATTCTACGTGATATCCCCGAGGATTTACGATTTGGAAGATGCTACATCCCCGAACAAGAATTATCTAAGCATGACTTGAAGCCTGAAGACTTATTCGATTCGAATAATATAGATAAGTTCAGACCACTATATGATGAATATCTAGACTTGACAAATGACCATTTAGATGCTGCAATAGAGTATATCAAAATGCTTCCTGAAACCCAATTTAGACTCAAAGCCTCATGTATGCTACCTGTATTAATCGGTCAGAGAACTGTTACTTTACTTAGAGATGGAAATATTCTTGACTCGTCTGATAGAATTAAAGTCACTAGAGACGAGATGAAATCTTACGCAAGGAAGTTATTGCGAGCGTTAATCATTCCTGGAGGAGTTAAGCGACTTCTCGAAAAAAATAAACGTGCCTGATGAGTCTTTAGTAAACTTAGTTAGTAAATATTTACTTAAATTAGGATGAGATTTGACTACTTGATTTACTTGTATTTTAGCCGATTTGTTTTGATGCTTCCAAACAAAGAAATGAAAAGGGAGTAGTCATACAGGTGATTGATAGGGATGTTGGAACGACGGAAACCTCTCGACTTGCTTTTTCCTTTGAAGGGAAACGCCAAGAGTCGAACTGGTAACGAAAACAACGATTCAATGACCACTTTACAACGTTTGAGAGCAGGTGTTGTTCTTGCTGGAGATGCTGTCAAAGCAGTAAGCGTAACAGCAATGGAAGCCTTGAGAGAAGGAGCGACTTTTATTGGACTTGTATCTGAGAAGAATGAACTTGTCGATCCATTCGAACATCTTGATGCACCTATATGGTCCGAAAAGCCACCTCAAGAATTATTGAAACTGGCTTATGAATACTGTGAAGAATTAACCATTAGAGAGGCTGGAAATTTCTACCATTCTTTCAAATATTTACCCGATGAACAGAGGCAAGCAATGTGCTCAGTATACGCATTTTGTAGAAGAGCAGATGATATCGCCGATGGCGATTGGTCCGACAGATTCCCTGGCAGCGGCGGAGAGGAAAACCTTGAGGCAATTGCTTACAGAGAGGAATTGGAAGCACTACAGGACCGAGGAACTATCCTTGACGAAGCCGCATACCTAAACAAAATTACACAATTATTCTTCTTTAGGAAGAAACTCTCTACATGCTATACTGACGTTTATTCCACAGACCCTGTATTCCTAGCATTGAAAGATACTGTTGATAGGTATAAGATTCCAAGAGATGTTTTTGACGATTTGATTTCGGGGATGGAAGATGACTTGTACAATAACAGATATAGGACCTTTGATGAACTATACAATTACTGTTACAGAGTTGCTTCAGTTGTTGGATTAATGTGTATCGAAATTTATGGTTATGAAAATCCTTTAGCAAGAAAGTATGCTGAATCTTGGGGTATTTTCATGCAATTAACAAATGTTTTGAGAGATGTCGGTGAAGACATCGAGAGAGATAGAGTGTACCTACCTCTAGACGAGTTAGAAGCAAATGGAATTCCTGAGGGCGAACTAGATGGAAAGGTTGTTTTGAATAAATCATGGGAGCCTTACTGCTACCATTACGCCAAGAGAGCGAGGTCTTATCTCGAAGAAGCAAAACAACTACTTCCTCTTCTCCCAAGAAGAACAAGATATTCTCCAGCAGCAATGATTGCTTTCTATGATAAGATTCTAAGACAAATAGAGAAGCAGCAAGGTGATGTTTTTACCAAGAGGGTAAAACTAAGCAAGGTCCAAAAAATGAGTTTAGCTGCTGCAGTATATGTCAGACACAGACTTTTGCCACGATTCCTCGACCCTGTATGGTCAGGACTTGCTAGAATTGGATTACTACCATCAGTTTGATCTCAAGCATTTCTTGTGAATGCTTGAATACCTGTGATGTATCTTCCCAATATCAAATTGTGAATATCGTGAGTTCCTTCGTAAGTCTTTACTGACTCTAGGTTTGCCATGTGACGCATTACTGGATATTCGTCTAGCACTCCATTAGCACCATGAATATCTCTTGAAACTCTAGCAATCTCCAATGCAATATCTACATTGTTCATCTTTGCTAGGGAAATTTGTTCGTTGAACCATGTTCCATCATCTTTCTTTTTACCCAAATGATATGCCAATAATTGACCCTTGGTTATTTCTCTTAGCATCCAAGCTAATTTGTTTTGTACCAATTGATAAGATGCTATAGGGTGGTCAAATTGGATTCTGGAAAGTGCGTATGTTTTTGCGCTATGGAAACAAGCCATAGCAGCTCCTAAAGCACCCCAAGATATTCCGAACCTTGCATTATTCAAGCAAGAGAATGGACCTCTTAGACCTTTTACTCCCGGTAGAATTCTATCCTTAGGAATCTTACAATCTTGGAAAACTAATTCACTAGTAACCGATGCCTTGAGGGAATGCTTGCCTTTCATTTCTGGAGCAGTGAAACCTTCATCATCTTTCTCGACGATAAAACCTCTAATGACACCGTCTAACTTTGCCCATACAACTGCAACTTGAGCAATCGTTCCGTTAGTAATCCACATCTTTGCTCCGTTCAACAGATAATGGTCTCCTTTGTCTTCTGCCCTGGTAATCATATCACCAGGATTGGAACCATAGTCTGGTTCGGTAAGTCCAAAACATCCGACCCATTCTCCAGAAGCCATCTTTGGAAGGTAGTAGTTTTTCTGTTCTTCAGTGCCGAAATCCCAAATTGGATACATTGCCAGTGAACCTTGAACAGATGCAAAAGAACGTAAACCTGAGTCGCCTCTTTCTAATTCCTGGCAAATCAATCCATATGCAACATAGGATAGTCCTGGGCAACCGTAGCCCTTCAAAGGAGCACCTAGTACTCCCATTTCACCAAGTGCGACGCGCCATTCATCAGGAAAAACTCCTTGCTCACAGGCATGTTCTATTTTCGGTAAGACTTCTTCATCTACCCAATCACGAACCATGTCGCGAATCATTATTTCTTCTTCTGTAAGTAAACTCTCTATGTCGTAAAAATCGACTCCTTCGAACGGCTCCATATTACCCTCTCCAAATAATGGGGGTCATAGGCGCTTCAAGAACCTAACTCTTTTTCTGCTTCTTACTATTTCGGTCAAATCCTCTCAACTGAGCATATTTTTTCTGTAAAGTTTTACTATTCATGAATATTAAACCTAATATGACTCCAGGAACAGAAATTACTACTACATAACCGATAATGACAACAATTAAACTCTCAGCTATATCTTCAGTTAGTGGACTAAAAGATATCACATTACCAAAGGAGGTGATGATAAATCCGCTGTTGAAAGAGTTCTCCCAAACAAAAGAAATTGAACGACCAGAAATTATTGCATCCCACTCACTTACATCATCTGGATTAATCTGAACATAGGCTTGATTATCAACTGGATGGTGCCTAACTGTCGAGAAAGGAGCTAGAATAACTAGTGAAGTACTATCATAGCCTCTAGAAACTTTTGTGAAATCTCCTTCCAGAGTAATGTATTCGTCCGACTTACCTGCAGATGACTTGGTTGCATCTAACGAGTTGATAGAAATGATTCTAGTTATCAAACCACTACCAAATGCTACACATTCATTCAAAACTGGTTCTGCACAATCAACATCAATCCAAGTATCCGAACTAGTTCCAGAAAGCCATGTAATGTTGTGAGTAGAGCCGATTACAGCAATTCCATCATCAAGAGTAGACATCACACAAACATCGAGGTTTCGATGACATGCAATACCTGTGATGGAACTGTTTCTAGAATCGTCAAGAGCAACAAAGCCAATACCTTCGGCAAATTTCCAAACTCCGCCGTCTTCAGCACC
>JABIUA010000126.1 GCA_018667575.1 Methanobacteriota archaeon
TGGTGCTGCGGATGGAAAGGCCGTCAGTGCGTTACTTAGGGCAGCAATTCAGAAAATTATGGAGTGAAATTCATGCGCTGCGGTGCCTTTGTATTATTATTTTTGATTTTATTGAGTAGCGCTTCTAGCGTCACTGCCCAAGATGATAATTTTTCTAATCAAGACTTAGAAATAGACTGGGAATATGATTTTGGCGAGACCTATATCTCGACAAAACCCTTGATTGCAAACGAGACGCTCTTCGTTAGAACTTCAACATCCACATCATCTTCAGTAGGAATCTATGCATTTGATTTAGATGGAGAATTGATGTGGTCTAAATCAAATACCAACTCGACCTTCAACGATATGTCTCCAATAATTTATGTTGAACAAGGCCAAGGAGATTGTGGCGCATGGCCTGATATGTTGCTAGTTGGTTGGTCTGATGGCACATTAGATGCGTTACATCCCGGCACTGGGAGTGTATTTTGGCATAAGGAGACCGAAGTTATTACTTGGGGGATAACCGGTTCTATGTTGATCGATTCAGATCAACTATTAGTTCCAACAAGAAAGGGATTGTCTAATTATTGTCTTTCAAATGGTACGGCAAATTTCGAAGTGCAGACTGGCCTTGGTTGGAGAAATGGTGTTTCGAAATTAGGAAATGAATATTTTCTAGGCGATGAGTTTGGCGCACTTTGGAGAGTTACCGAAGACGGTACGTCTAGTTCTAAATCTCTAGATATTGGTAAAATTAGGCACGCACCGCTGGTTGTTGATGGCATGCTATTGATACATGGTCAAGGGCTATCTGCAAGCAATATTGCATTGGTTGACCCGATTGATTTTTCGATAGAAATAATTTCAATATCAGGGCCATCTCCGGGGATTCCAATACAAGTCAATAATACAATTATAACCACAGATTCCAATTTTATTAAGACGTTTGAATGTTCTATTTCGTGTCGGTTTGTCGACCAATATTCTTTCACATCTAATGGTGAAATATCATTGGTTTTCGATGATATGATTATGCTTCCGAAAAATACAGTAGATGGTGGCTGGGGTATCTTTTCATTAAACAGTTCCAATGATTTGAGATTTAGTGAATTGTACACAACTAAGTATGACTGGTATGGTACTGCCGGCCCCGAATATCAGATAGTTTCAGGTCGTGAAATTTTGGCGATTGGTAACGATAATGGCAATCTCCAGGTATTTACTTCTACAGACCCGGGTACAATAGACAATAAACCGATTAAAACCAATTATATGTCGCAGATTTTAACATTCATCTTATTCATTTTCATTGCTACTTCAGGTATTCAATTTCTTAGAGAGAATTACAAATCTTCATTCAAATATTTCTTGATTATAATTGTAATACTTTTCACATTTGCTTTCAACGACATAGCGTCGGTGTGGTCTTCTTATATTTCTGAAATAAATAATGAGGCGCAAACTCAAGAATCACTTTGGGATGAAAATTGGCCGGAAGAATGGCTCGGTACTCAAATAGCGATTTTCGAATTTGATAACCAAACCTTAACCTCAGGCGGCCATCTAAACATCGATACCGCACTTGAACTCACATATGTAGCAGCAGATGAATTATCTATAACCGTGGACGACAGTGACACTTCAATAGGAAAATATATTGAAAGTTTTAACGGAGATAGGGGCGAAGGATGGGTATTTTCAGTCGATGGCAATGAAGCTATTATTTCTGCAGAATATGCCGAGATTAATAGCCATAGTATTGTACATTGGAAGATAGTTTAGATGACAATGCTCAAGACATTTCACTTTTTGGCTAGTTCATGTTCCAAGCCACAGGCATACACGGGCCGGTTCTGGGCCCGCTGGGAAGTCTTGTGTTAGATGTCATTTTACTGGGTATTGTTTTTTCGGCATTACTCAGTTCGACTAAGCGCAGAGTATCTGACATACTTCTATTCGTTTCAATCATTGCTGCAGTATCTTTAATGCGTGTTATCATGACTCCACTACCCAACATTCAGCCAGTCACTATTGCAGCGTTACTTGTAGGTGCGCAGTTAGGCGCTAAGAGAGGAGTGTCTTTTGCCATTTTAGTCACTATGATTTCGAATTTTATTATTGGTAATGGTATTTGGACTCTTTATCAAGCACTAGGATGGTCAACCGTTGCTATAATAGGGGCAAACGCAAAACTAGTAACTTCGGGCCAATTAAACTTCAATAGATTATTTCTTCTTTCGATTTTCAGCGCATTTTTATTCGATTTGATAGTCTCTTTTTCGATAATAGATGGTTCAGTAGGATTAGTTCAATTCATGATATATCTTGCTAATGGGATTCCATATGATTTGATGCATGCACTTGGAAATTTGACATTCGCAGCATGGTTCGGTGCATGGTTCACAAGAATATTGCAACACCAACCAACTCTTGAAGAAATAGAAGTATCTGTAGTTGAAGGTTATGTCACCGAGTCATAATGAGACTACAATGGTCTTAATCGCGCGCAAAGATTTGAAACTATCTGCAGGTAAGTTGGCAGTTCAATGTTCTCATGCTGCAACGAGTTGTGCTTTGGCGGCCAGTAAGTCAGAAAAGCGCATACTTGAAAGATGGAAAAACGATGGAGCAAGGAAAATCTGTTTACAAATCGAAGACTTATCTTCACTCCAAAAGTTAGCAGGCCAAGCACAGTCAGCTAATTTGATAACCCATCTCGTGAAAGACGCTGGACATACTGAAATCCCATCAGGCACAATAACTGTACTTGGAATAGGCCCAGGGCCACGAAGAAGTATCGATGCTTTGGTTCAAGACTTGAAGCCTTATTGAGTAAGAGTCTGTGCTATGGCTGAATCGCAATGGGTCTACGTTCTTTCATACACAGTTTGACAGCCCCACCATTTAGACATCAGACAGTCACAGATCAGGATGTTAAAATGGTATTAGTTGTAAATAATGAATTAAAGATGGGTAAAGGGAAAATAGCAGCCCAAGTAGGTCACGCAGCCGTATCTTTAACACTAAAATGCGGTAAAGAAGCCCCAGGATTATTAGAATCATGGCTTAGTTCAGGCCAAAAGAAAATTTGTGTTAAAGGTGATAACGCGGAACATCTTCTGGAACTAGAAAAATTAGCATCTACCAAGGGATTATTATCTGCTAAAATCCACGACGCAGGACATACACAGATTCCTAGTGGCTCTTTGACGGTATTAGCACTGGGCCCAGATACCGAATCATTATTGTCAAATATTACTGATGATTTGAAATTACTTTGACAATCGCCGCATTGATGAGTAATGGATAATACGATACTCTATGCGCGAGTATCCTAGTGACCGAGTAGACCTTCGAAGCGATACAGTCACCCAACCAACTGACGCAATGAGGAAGGCTATGATGAACGCTCCCGTAGGAGATGACGTTCTTGGAGATGACCAAACGGTGATTAAATTACAAGATATGCTTGCAGAAATGCTCGGTAAAGAAGCAGCCCTTTTTGTCCCTAGTGGAACGATGTCTAACGCCATTGCTATTAGGGCGCACACCAATTCCGGAGATGAGATAATCACCGAAACAGCAAGTCACATCTATGTCTATGAAGGCGGCGGTTATGCTGCTCTTTCAGGTTGCTCTGTAGCGTTGGTACAAGGCAACTCTGGAATAATGGAACCTCAAGATGTTGCAAATGCAATACGAAAGCAAGAAGGTAGTCTAGGGCATTATCCAAATGGTACTCTAGTATGCGTTGAAAATACTGCCAATAGGGGCGGGGGTACTTGTTATCCTCAAGACAAACTCGACCAAATAGCCAAAGTTGCTCACGATAACGGGTGTGCTGCACATATTGATGGAGCTAGACTTTTCAATGCCGTAATCGCAACTGGGACTTCAGCATCAAGAATGGTTCGAGAATATGATTCAATTTCCATTTGCTTGTCAAAAGGCCTTGGTACTCCTGTAGGTAGTGTACTAGTTGGTTCCCAAGAATTCATCGCTAAAGCACGCCGTTGGAGGAAAATGTTCGGCGGAGGTATGCGTCAAGCAGGGGTTCTTGCAGCATGCGGTATTTACGCTTTAGAAAATCATATTGAGAGGATGTCAGAAGACCATTCGCGGGCTAAAAAATTGGCAGAGGCAATAAATGAAATAGATGGCTTTAGTGTAGATTTAGATAGTGTTGAAACAAATATGGTTTACATTCAAGGGGAGCAAGGAGCAAAAAATATTCTTAGTAAATTGTCTGAATTTGGTATCGATGTACTCGAAGTAGGTCCCATAGCAGTCAGGGCAGTAACACATCTCCACATTACCGATGACGATGTAAATCGTATAATTGAGGCATTCAAACAGATCGCATGATATTAATTCCGTTTATTGAAATACTCTCGTCGAATTCTCGAAGAGATAGGGATGGCTAAAAAGGGGGCGAAATGTCAAATCTGCGGTTCTAAAGCCGTAAAGCGAGAGTTGTGCTCCTTGTGCGATTCAATGACTAGAACTTCGAAAAATAAAGCATGGGGTAAAGACGTCCACCCTGAAGCAGAAGAGAAGGCCCTCCAGTTCATAGGCGGTGGCGATAAAACTAGTAAAAAACGGTGGGATTCTTTCAAATCTTCAGTTTTAACTACCGATCTGGCGGATTGGGCTAAACTAGATGAGAAATTAGACCCAGTTTTGGGCTTTCCATGTAGTATAGACAAAGGGCTTCAAATTTGTAGTGATTTAGAGAACGGTGTCCGCTTAACATCAGAAGATCGCTCAATATTACACCAAGGATTTGAAATGATCAACAATATTAGGTTATCATTTCTATATTCTAAAGTGATAATTAACGGCCGCATATTACCCAACGCGATTCCTGTTGCTTCAATCATTAGGATGCTTTTTGATGAGAAAATACGCTTGGGTTGGGATATCAATAAATTAGTAATGGCTGTAGCATCAATTCAATTACCTCAAGGTGACAACATCGAAGATCGTTTTCAATTTAGACGTAGGCAACGACGTAGGCATGCAGACCGAGATTCACTTTTAGCAACACTTTCATGGATTGAGTGGATGGCGGAAGAAAATATTTTACCGCCGGAAAATTATCGCATCCACCCACTATCAGTATGGGCAAGAGGTTTTAGGAATAATATCATAGACGTAGGGGGGAGGTTGTTCCACGAAACTGTCAATGCAGCTTTTCTTAACCACCCAAACGGACTTAGTGAACTCTCAAAGTATCCTTGGGTGGAGCAATGGCAAGAATACCAATACCCTTCATTACATAACGAATCTACAAAGTGGCCCTTGAAAATTTTTGGTATGAATCTAAGATTACTTGTAAGAACAAAATCAAATGGAACTAGATTAGCAGTAATACCAGATAACCCAGCAATTTGGGCTTCGTTGATCACTCTGTCATTCTCCCCATCTTCTTCACTTAATGGCCATCTGCTTTATTCGATTCAGTATAATTGGACTCACCAAAAAGAAATTATAACACACATAAAGCCACCTCTCCGACGTTCGATTCAGCTTTTGAATGAAGTAATTTCTGGAAACCCAGGAGAAGTTTACATCAATCAAGATACAATTCTTGTAATTGGGAGATTAGGTCATTTTTATGAAGTAAAAGTAGGAGAAGGAGCTCATGGTGCCCCATATACAATTAGGTATGTCAAGTCACTAAAACCTCGTAAGACTCGGTTAATTTGCATACACAGTGGACGATTTCATTCAAATCTTCCTTTGGGAGATATTATTGCATCAGTGGTATTATCCTTGATCGACGATATCAACACTAGCGAAAAGGTCGAAAGTTTACGAAGTGAACTTATTAGTAACCAACCGATAGGTTTCCCCTCACTACTCTCTGAAGAATTTATCAAACTAATTGGCCAGGAGCCGATTGATGCTTTTGTTAAAATAGTTTCACGCACTAATTCTTCTCATCCAAAATGGCTTTCCCGTGATGAAAACGAATGGTCTAGAATCGAAGAAGAAGGCTTTGGTCCAGCAGAAAGAGTACGCCAACAGTTTAATTTCATTATGCGCAGAAATCGATATTTTGTTGAACTTGGCGAGCAAACTAACAAAGCAGAATCAGAAATTGATGAGTCTAGAGGAGTTATTGGAAATGACCTAGAACAAGGAAATCCGGCGCCGTCAAGAGATAAATTAGTTAAAATTTGGAGAGAGACATTTACTGCTCTGCCAGAAGAAACCAATCGCCAAGGGCGAGGAGGGCAATTTGAGCGTTTTTGGAATCATCACCACAACCGTGGTCGCCGTGATTGGATGTTTTTACGCAACCATGGACGCCCTGAACACGAAAACCCCATTGGGGACATTAGGAATGGTGAGAGGCGGTATTGCGAGGTAATACCAAGGGTTTGGGAAGCATTGATGCTGCAGCCAATAGGGTCTAGAGTAATACTTCCCACTGTTGTCAATAGAGAAATAACATTCCAACATTGCCAATTGAGAGTGACATTAAGGGATTTACGCGAGATTAGACTAATGAAGAGAATACTGGTTATTTTGGGCTATCGAGTCGATGAAGGCGACCAGTTGGAAAGAGAGCAGGTGTACTATCGCCGAAATCACCCTCACCTACGTAATCGTCGAATGTTGACTCAGGCTTTAACAAGTTTTCAGCGCCGGGTGGGCGCTAGAGGTGCCCCGCCTTGGTGGTGGCATTATGCTGATGTGGTCGAACCTCCTCAGGAAGTCCCTGAATACCGTTGGCAATTACAAGAAGACCTGAGCGATACA
>JABIUA010000070.1 GCA_018667575.1 Methanobacteriota archaeon
ATCTTTATTTCAGAACCATATAACGGTTCTAATGCTTATCAAAGTGGTATGGTTTGGGTATACTTTGGTAATTCATCCAGCATTGCTGATGAGCCCGATATAGTATTGATTGGACAAATGAATGAATTAATTGGATTGAATGTATTGTCAGCAGGTGATACGAACTCTGATGGCTTTAATGATGTATTTATTACCCATTCAGGTTCTTACACTAGTGGTAGCGTTGAATTATATCTTGGTTCATCTACAGGTTTAGAATCTCAACACTACACGGTTCTAGGCGGTGGAGGTAATGTCGCATTAGCGGCACTCTCTGGAGTAGATTTTGATGGAGATGATGTTGAAGACTTTGTATTCAGTCAAGAATTAACAGCCATGTCTTCGAATGAGAACTACATCGTTTACCACATTCATTCCCGTAATCTTTGGGAAAATCGAAATTTTTCAGTAAATGGAGAGTTAGAAAGCCTTGACCTTGGTGTATCATCATCAGGTAAAAGCACTATTTTAGCGTCTTATTCGTCACAAAACTCTACTATTACGACTATATTTGATAATGCTTTTTCTCAGGCGGCTTCAGGTGATTGGCTTGAACACACTTTAACAGATTTAGACCATAACAACTCTTCTAGTGCGTTAGCAGTATCTCCATCTGGCCTTCCATTCGTGGTCATTGCAGATGATGTCAATGGATTAGTACTTAGAACTTCTAAATCTATGACTGCTCTAGAATCGGAAGTTCAAACCTTAGGTACTTCTCCTGAATTCATCGGACAAACTTTAGATGACTCAAACATGCAACATATCGCCTATTCTACCACTGGTAATACCCAAGTTTTCCTAAACAAACAAACCACTTCAGGCTGGACATTTGAAAATATTAGAAGTTCAGTTTCTATCGCTTCACCAATAAATATTCTATCTGATAGTAATAACTCATCTCATCTTATTTACAGAGATTCAACAAATGGGCAGATTGAGTACGCGTTTTACTTGAATGGATGGAATATCCAGAATTTGGGCGCTCCCAATCAGGCAGCATCAACCTCTCATTCATCGATATGGTTGCCAAATGGTGATTTGGCTATAGGTCTAATCGAGTTTGATGGAAATAATCACAATCTAAGTTTGTGGACTTGGAACGGATCAGTCCTCAATAGTTCAGTTCTTAGGTCCGAAACAGACTTATCAACAGATATCCAAATTAGTTTGACAGATGATGGAGTAATTATGTTTGCAGCATTAACATCGTCAGGCTCCCTAAGTCTTTACGAAAGAACGTGGAATGAAGTTGTGTGGAATGGGGTACTAGTTGACCAACCAACAGGAAATAATGCCGATATGTCTTTTGATTTGATAGGAGGGGAATACCCTGCAATGGCAGTAAAGTCTTCTTCAAATTCTATTTATGCTAGGCAAGGAGCAGAAAATTGGATTTCAATGGCAAGTCAGCCTGAATCCACACCTCAAGGAACATGGAGCCTAACTCAAATAGATACACATTATATTTTGTTCACAACTGATCCGGTTTCTGGATTCTTACAGTGGAATTCAATTGAGAAGAATGGTATTCATCAAGAATTTGCTCCGTGGTTTAGTCAAACCTTTAGTGGATTGAGTACCACTTCACAAGTAGTGCCACTAATCGATTCAAATGGGACATTGAAAGTAGCAATGATAGATGATTTGACCAATCAGATAATTTCTCTAAGTTTATACTTAGATTCAGACAAAGACTTGATTTTCGATAAAATAGATGACTTACCAAACTTATCAGGTCAGTGGTCAGATAGCGATGGAGATGGTTATGGAGACAGCCCCTTAGGGCCGCAATTCGACTCTTGTCCTCTAGATGATAGAACATCATCTCTGGTCGTGTTTGGTTGCGTTGATTATGACGACGATGGATATGCAGATTCTATCGACACCTGTAACAATATTCGTGGTTATTCATGGTTAGGAAGAACAGGGTGTGGGGACTTTGACCAAGATGGATGGTCAGATAACAAGATTTCATATCAAAGTGGGGATATTTTTACCGATAATTGGAAACAAGTTTTCGATAGTGACGGTGATGGATACGGGGATAATCATGGCCCTGACTGTTGTGATACTTGGTATGACGCTAACGCACAATTAGGTGACGCCTTCCCTTACGACTACAAACAATATCTCGACTGGGATGGTGATGGATTTGGAGATAATACTTCTGACTTGATTGGCGGAGATAGATGTAGATTTGAATTTGGTACTTCTGTTTATGACCGTAATGGTTGTTTAGATTCAGACTTTGACGGATACTCGGACCCAAGACCAGACTGGACGCAAATGGACGGTGCAGACATGTGGCCCTTGGACCCTACACAATGGGCCGATAGTGATGGTGATGGTTATGGTGATAACAGCTCATTAAATGCAACTAACCCTGATGCTTTCCCGAATAATATTGCCGTAATTAACGATACTGATGGTGATGGTTATCCAGATAATTTCACTTCTTTTTACAACGGAAGTAATGCTAACGGTATATATCTAGATGGTTGCCCATTAGTACCTGGAAATTCATCGGACCCTCTATTTGGTTGTCTAGATAGTGATGGTGATGCCTTCATGGATTTGTACACATATGACTTAAATGCAATAACTAATCTAAGAGAAAATCAATCTGGAGATGCGTTCCCATTCGATGATTCACAATGGAAGGATACTGATGGTGACGGTTTTGGTGACCAGCAATTTGGTTTCCAGCCAGATATCTGTCCTTATCAATTTGGAGTTCTTGATGGTACCCTCGGAGTAGGCTGTCGTTTGATCGATGGCAATGATGATGATGGAGATTTTGTCATTAATGAGGAGGATATATGCCCTGATACTGATGCAATGTTAGTCGTCGATTCTGATGGATGTGCACAAAATCAAATTGATGATGATGGAGATGGAGTATTCAATGATGCAGACCAGTGCGAATTGACGCCTAACGGGGAACTGGTCGATACTATAGGTTGTAGTCAAGCGCAAAAAGAAGTTGATGATGATGGAGATGGTATCTTTAATTTCCAAGATTCGTGTTCAAACACTCCTGTTGGAGAAGTAGCAAACCAGTTTGGTTGTTCTTCATCACAACGTGATTCAGATGGAGATGGAGTATTAGACTCTCTTGATAATTGTCCTGATACGCCCCAAAGTTATCCAGTTGATGAGTCTGGATGTACAGACAATAATGCTCTAAACTTTGATTGGGATAGTGATGGATACCAAGGTGTCTATCAATACGACGTAGATGAAACTCTAAAGATTCGAATTAATCAGCAAGGCGACTTATATCCGTTTGAAGAAACTCAATGGTGGGACAGCGATGGTGACGGCTTTGGAGATAATCCACAGGGGGTTAATGCTGATGATTGTATTCTTGAAAACGGAACATCATTCGAAGATAGAACCGGATGTCTAGATTCTGATGGTGATGGATGGTCTAATCCGAACCCTAATGATAATTGGTTTGCTTCTCCTAACGGGCAAGCGGATGCATTTACCAACGATTCAACTCAATGGAGAGATGTCGACGGTGATGGATATGGAGATAATCAATCTGGAAGTAATCCCGATCTTTGTCCAAACACTAAATCTGCTTACAGAGATAGCGTCGACTCCAGTGGCTGTGCAGATAATGAGAAGGATTCAGACTCTGATGGAGTTGTTGATAGTTTAGACAATTGTCCTAGTGATGCTAAAGGAATCAATGGATACGTCGACGGCTGTCCTTTGGAAACTCAAGACAATACTAATAATTCAGCTGAAATATTTGGAATGGGAATATTGACTTTCATTCTTATCTGTGTTTCATCTCTAGTTGGAATCATTATTCTCTTCGTCTTTATTCGAAGGAGAGCCGAAGAGGATTGGTTTGATGATGATGATGAAGATTCTGATGAAGATTATGAAGAAAATTATCAAGAAGACAAATTGAGTTTCTTATCTGACTTGCGTTCTAATCGAAGTAGCCCTAGTCCTAATCGAGGACCTACTGGCGGACCTCCAAGAAATTCACCTCCAGTTAGCAGAAATAGTCCTCAAAGTACGCCTCCAGCCACAAGAAATCCAGTTCTCCCATCAACTAATTCGAAGTCTTCTATATCACAAAGTGGTAAAACAACCTCAAAGAAAGTCAAGTCTAGTGTTAAGACTGGAAAGAAGGTTCGTAAAGCGAAATTAGAAGTCGACTTGGATATATTCGAAGGAGTTGAAGATGCTGACAGAGATACCGCAATCGACTGGGTAGTTGAATCGTTATCAGATGGCTCCTCTGAGCGGGAAATACTAATGCGACTACAGAGTAATGGATGGAATGCACCACAGTCTCGAGCCATCATTAATCTCAGTAAAAATAGATGAAAGGAATTTTGGTATCCATGTGTTTTCATAAGAAGAGTATTCAGCAAAGATTAGTGAGGTGTTGTAATGGCTGGTGATGTACTCGAAGGCGCCTCTCTACCAGATGGGATTGAGGTCGATGAAACCGCAGCTTACTTTGGTGTAATAGAATCCTCAGACATAGTTCATCAATTGATGGAAATGGACTTTTCAGGCGCTTTAACTAAATTCTTTGAGAAGGTTTCAGATATAGTCCTTCTTCCTGGAGAATTTGATTTTGAGGCAGCGAGTGAACGTATGAATTGTGAAGGTGGAGAAATTTACTTCTTAGTCGCTGGCCATCTTGGATTAATGAGTTTCACTGACCCATTACTTGGATTCTTGGGACTACCTAATTCCCTTGGAGAAAAATCGTCGAGTTCCAAACCAACAGTTAGTGACTCTGAGTTTGATTCATTGACCCGATTAACAGATCCAATGAGAGTTTTGAAACTATTAGCAATCGCTCAAGAAACAGGTGGTAAAGAAGAGGTACTGAAATATTACCATTCTCTAAAAGAGATGTTTTCTAGTCCTGAAGGAAACCTTCAGTCTATCATCCAAGTAGCTGACCAACTCGATGCTTCACTAGATGTCATTGGTCATGCAATACCCGTCCCAGAACTTTCGGGCTCTTCAGTTTCAATTCCAAAAAGTGTTCCATCTCCAAAAGTTACTTCACCACCAGCGGTAGAAAAACCAGTGATTTCTAATAATACTCCCCTTCCAAGTCAAGTCTTATCATCAGAGGAACAAGGCTCTGTTCCTCTGCCAAGTTTCAATCAACCCGCAGTTGTCGAAGTTGAGGCTAAGCCTGTAGTGCAAGAAGATGTAACCGATAAGAAAGCGGCTAAAGTCACTCAGGATGCTTTTGATGGAGCATTTGGAGTTGATATTCCTCAAATTTCAGAACCAGAACCAGAACCAGAACCAGAACCAGAACCAGAACCAGAACCAGAACCAGAACCAGAACCAGAACCAGAAC
>JABIUA010000107.1 GCA_018667575.1 Methanobacteriota archaeon
ATTGTTGGACTTAACCAGTTAGATTCGGGTGGTGAAGCGAGATGGACATCATCAATGAACCAGTAATCGCAACAGGTACCTGAACCATAGATTTGTGTCAATCTAATTTGAGTAGTCGCATGAAGTGCTGCGGCTGGTAAATTTGTGGTCCACTGCTGAGGTGCCCCCCCAGCAGTTGCACCGGCGAATGTCTGAATATCAACCCAACTACCTGCTGCTGTCTTGTACTGAACCTTTAGGTCTTCACCAGAATCCGCTTCCTCGCCACAATTGGAAGAACCTTGTCTAATCCATGCGTGAAGCGGCATACTGCTGGTTCCAGCGAGATTTATTACTGGTGAAGTTGCATGTTCTGGAGTTGATTGGGCCTGTGTTTTAATTGAAGCCCCACTACTTCCGTTATATCCACAAGTATTGGATGTGTAACGTCCCACATATGTTGAACTTGAAACAGTCCAACCCTGTAGTCCACTATTGAAATCCCATAACGTTCCAGCAGTAGTTCCAGTTAGAGAATTACCAGAAGTGACTGTTCCATTTTTGTTTGCATCGCTATTTGACCATATAGCATCACTATCCCAAGTGAATCCGTATTGCTTCTGTAATACGGCTGGCTCAACCTCAAGTTGTAAATCGGTAATAGGTGCTGAAGATGGCACATCTACAGTGAAACCGTTGAAAGATTGTCCATCTCCGGGCAAACTGATGATGGTTTCAGCGCCTACTGAAGTGAAATTAGGTATTTCGATATCCTCTAAATCAATACTTAAAGGCTGATTTGTGATATTATTTGCGCTCATTTGCAAAGGACCGATAATTATCATTATCACTGCCAAAAACAGTGCACTACGCCACGAACCTGAGCCCGACATGTCACTCCGTAGTAATAGAAGGACTTCAAACATACGCTTCGACGACAGATTGTAAACCAGTAAATATGGTTGGCAAGGACTCAAAGTGATGTTATTTTTGTATGTAAATTCAAAAGTTAAGGGTGAGGTTCAAGACAAAAACCATTCTCGCAAGGTTATGCCTCAACCAAAACCCGCTGGTGAATTGGATGCAGTTTCTATGGAAAACGCATTACTAGAGACATGGAAGAACGAAAACGCGTTCAGAGCATCTATTGATTCAAGAATGGACGGAGCGCCGTTTATTTTCCTCGAAGGGCCGCCTACTGCCAATGGAAAACCGGGCATACATCACGTAGTTGCAAGAGCATACAAAGATCTAGTCTGTAGATGGAAGGCTATGGAAGGCTTTCGTGTTGAAAGAAAAGGTGGATGGGATACCCATGGACTACCAGTGGAAATAGAGGTCCAAAAAAGAATGGACTTGATGTCAAATGAAGCGATTGAAGCCTATGGAATGGACAATTTCAACAAGGCATGTCGTGAATCGGTATGGACTTATGAGAGCGCATGGAGAGAGATGACTGAAAGAATGGCTTATTGGGTCGATTTAGATAATCCATACGTCACTCTCGACAATAATTATGTCGAATCATGTTGGTGGGCATTGAAGCAAATGTTCGACAAAGAGTTACTCTATCGCGGTCACAAAGTCCTACCTTATTGCCCACAAACTGGAACCTCCTATTCAAGTCACGAAGTAGCACTTGGGTACAAGGAAGTGGAAGAACCATCTGTTTATGTCAAATTCAAGCTACATGATGACAATGCTAGTATTCTTGCTTGGACCACAACCCCTTGGACCTTGCCTGGAAATGTCGGCTTGGCTGTAGGGCCAGATGTAACTTATGTTCGTGTTAAAATTAGCGAAGTTGCTGAGAATTGGTCTGGTGCCGGAGGAGCATCGGTGGGCGAAGAAGTGATTCTAGCCAAGGATTTGATGAAAGAAGTACTTAGACACAATGTCGAAATTATTGAAGAATTCAGCGGCAGTGAACTAGTCGGCCGTTCCTATGAACCACTATTCCCGGGTGCAGTTCCTAGTGGAGATTCTACTTCAGGGTGGACTGTTTTGGCTGCGGATTGGGTCACTACGACCGATGGTACTGGTGTAGTACATACTGCAGTCATGTATGGTGAAGATGACTATCACCTCGGTATGGAAGCAGGGCTTCCTGCATATCATACAGTTGGTATGGACGGGGCTTTCAATGAAGGAACTCATCCCAAATTAGACGGAAGATATGTCAAAGAATGTGACCAAACGATAATCGAATTACTGTCCAGTCCTAAAGGAAGTAATGGTACAGGTCCTGAAAGTGGCTTACTTTACCGTGAGAAGGCATATTCTCACGATTATCCTCACTGTTGGAGAACTGACCATCCTCTTCTATACTATGCAATGGACTCTTGGTTCGTAAAAATGACTGCAGTCAAGGAAAGATTGCTAGAATTCAATGACGGAGTCGAGTGGGCTCCTGATTGGGTTGGCGAAGGTCGCTTCGGAGAGTGGCTTCGCAATGTCAAGGATTGGGCTATTTCTCGTGAAAGATACTGGGGCACTCCTCTACCTGTTTGGAGAAGTGAGAACGGTGAAATGAAGTGTATTGGCTCTATTGCTGAACTTCAAGATGAGGTTGCTAAAGCAGTTGCAGCAGGAATCTCGAATCCCGAATGTCCTGATGATGTAGACTTACACAGGCCAATAGTTGACGGATTTACATTGGTAAGTTCTAGTGGTCAGCCGATGAAAAGAGAACCATTCGTAATGGACTGCTGGTTTGATTCGGGCTGTGCACCATTTGCGCAATGGCACCATCCTTTCGATGGTGGTGAACAATTTGATGCTTCTTTCCCTGTCGATTACATCTGTGAAGGTGTTGACCAAACACGAGGTTGGTTCTATACACTACTCGCTGTTTCCACCACCGTCTTTGATATGCCAGCGTACAAGAGATGTCTGTCACTAGGATTGATTCTTGATGCTGAAGGAAAGAAGATGTCAAAGTCTAGAGGTAACATTGTTGACCCGTGGGACCACTTCAATCGTGAAGGAGCAGATGCTACAAGATGGTACATGGTTACCGCTGGAGCACCTTGGAGCCCGCTAAAGTTCGATTCAAATGGAGTTAGAGAAACCTATGCTAAGATGTTCTTGACGCTATGGAATATCTACAAATTTCACGCTGACTATGCAGCATTGGATGGGTTTAATCCAGAAACTGATACTATGGAAGTATCACAAAGGCCTGTACTCGACAGATGGATTCTCTCCAGACTAGCAACAGTCGCTAACAGTTACCATAATGATTTCAAATCATGGAATTTCCACAAAGCAGGAAGAGATTTAGAAGACTTTGTAGTAAACGACTTGTCTAACTGGTATGTTCGAAGAAGTCGAAGGAGACTCTGGGATGAAGCGGAGAATAACGACAAATTGGCTTGTCAAAACACCCTGCATGAGGTATTGACCACTGTATGCCGGCTTATCGCACCAATCAGTCCTTTCATGGTCGACGTAATCCACAGAAATCTGGATGGTCGTTCGGTTCATCAAGCAGCATGGCCACTTGGAACTCCAGGTTCTCTTGAAGGAGCAACTGCCGACCATTGGGATGAAAAGGCTGCAGAAGCAACTGCGCAATTGCCGCCTCAAGACCTATCACTAGAACAAAATATGGAATTGGTTAGAGAATTAGCCGAAACCGGCCGAAGAATTAGAGTCGAGGCTGGAAGAAGACAACGTCTTCCATGCGGAGAAGGATGGATCGTATCTGGGCCAGACCTCTCACAGTTCCACGATATTTTAGCTGAGGAGTTGAATGTGGAAAATATTGCAACTGAACAAGACCTAGACCGATTCCAGAAAATTGAACTTGCTCCAAACTTTAGGGCTCTTGCGCCTAAAGCAAGAAGCGAAGTCAACTCTGTCGCTGGTGAAATAAAGAATGCTACAGACCCTGTTTCAATGCTTGAAAATATCAAGGCGGGCAACTGCGAAATAATGGGCGTCAAGATTGAAGAGTCCGATGTCGAGATTAGAAGAGTCGAACGCTCTGGTTTTGCTGCTTCAACTGTTCAGATTGGACATGGTGAAGACGCGAGTCAAATTAGCCTAGTACTCGATATGAATGATACCCCAGAACTACTTTCAAAAGGCTTAGCAAGAGATATCACTCGAAGAATCCAAGCCAAGCGTAAAGACTTGAATCTTGAGATTGAAGCAAATATAGATCTAGAAATCTGGATGACAAATGCGCCGGAATTGTTTGAAGATGACCGCCAATGGATTGTTAATGAAACAAGAGCATCTGGTGTAATATTCCATCCTAAAGATGATGAAATATCAGCATCTGCTGATTCATTTGAAGTCGATGGTACAAAAGTTAGTTTCACCGTCAATTGATTACGCCGATTATCGACGCATTCAAACGAGATAGAGTGTAGGGGATTTCATGCGCCGAGCACTGCTGAGTATAGCAATGGTTGTCTCCATGCTGACCGCAGGGTGTTTTGGTGAAGGTGAATCCTTGGTCGAAACCGAAGTCGAAGTGTCCTTGTGGGAATCGTATTCATTGGTAGACCAACAAAGCCATGAGAGCGAAAGAATGTTCAAGAGCGTTGATTTGAGAACTAATGAAACTACAAATCTAACATGGGCTGTCTTCGATGCCTCCTATGGTGGCAATTGTTGTGAACATTACTTGGCCACTTCAATCGAGGGACAGATACTCAATATAGGCGGAGAATATCCCGTTTGGAGTCATGATAGAGGCCATGAATGGGACACATATATCCCTGAACTCTTGCCTGCACTTGGCCAATGTGTCACCGCAGTTCCCACTAATCCTGGTCAAGAAGGACTCGGAGAGGGAAGTATCGTTCAAGCAACAAATGGTGACATTATCTCTATGTCTTGGTTCCCTTATGCTGGAGGAGATTTGAAAATAGACAAATTCTATGCCTTGCTATATGATGAATCAGAAGACCAATGGAAGTGGTGCTATAACAGAATCACTGAGCCATTCTATGACCGCTCATGGCAAGTGGAAGTAGTCGGCCCTATTCAGTCAACCATGGGTAGTGGAGATTGGGCAAGTATTGTAGTTTCCAACTTTTGGCACCAGAGCCTAAATGCAGGTGGTCAAATCAGTGTTGATGGATTGAATTACTATCCATTCCAATTCCCTGGAAGAGACGGAGGAGAACCTGAAGTTGAACTAGACCTAGACTTTACCAACGCTTCACTTCCAGAATATTATGATGTAAACAAACCACACAAGGAGATGCGTGCCTTCCCAATGCCAAGTGGTGGACTGGTATTCCCTAACTACTATGATAATGGTAATGCTGCTTTTATGGATACATCACTTTCGTGGAATGAATTAGCAGTACAATTTCCTTCTGAGTATTGTCAAATCGACACCTCTGGAGCAATACATTGTGTCGTCAATTCTGGAAACACCTTTACTCATTACATGTCAACTGATGGAGCGATATCGTGGCAGAATCACACCTATGATATGTCCGATGTAGCCTCACAAATCGAGGAATGGGAATTCCAAGCAAATGGTGAACTTGACCTATTTGTATTGAATGTAAGATACCAAAGTGCTAGTGGACCAGACGTTGATACAGTTTACCATGTCAGAGGATACTCAGAAGATATGTCCCCTGATACTTTCACCTACATTGGACAAGGTGACTTGGATTCAACCTCAGGAGCAGGTAATGACATTCGATTTGACTTTGCCTCACTCGGAATTCTCCCTGATGGAGGAGTGGTTGTAGCATACCATGATTCTACCGACCCAGACCCGCTATTTGCAGTTGAGTTAAATCTCCCTTACTGAGACTAAAACATCTGTAATATTTCGCCGAATAAATCCTTGGCGTGACCACTGCTTCGCTCAACTAATCGCTTAACAATTAATTCGGGTGTAGAACGAGCAAGATGGTTTCTCTTCGGAGTTCTATCAACTATCAATTCAAGGTCGGCGTCAAGCCCACTTGCTTCAATTCCATCAACTCTGAAATCATCGCATTGTGAGGCCTTGATAATTGCAGGAGCCAAGTGAGTTACTAGCATCATGCAAGTATCTGGTTGTGAACGTGCTGCGAGTAGCATTCCTGCAATTATTCTAGCACCAGCACCTGGTTCGGTAATAGCTTCCAATTCATCTGCAAGTATCAATTTTGGAGATGGGTCACTGACTACATCTGCTAGTTCAACAAGGGTTTGTTCCAATGCCCCAGCGCTTTGAGTTCCACCTGCTTTTGCTAGTATATGCAGTGACTCTACACCTCCAACTTTGGCTTTATCCGCTGGAACTGGCAGCCCCATATGGGCCAGAATGCAAGTGTGAGCAAGCAATTCGAGTAGAGTAGTTTTACCTCCAGAATTTGCACCCGTCAATAGTGAAAGATTCTGTTGGTCTCCATTCTGTGCTGCGTCTCCTAGACCATAAGTCACTGGATCTGGCTCTAGACCTAGCATAATATGTCTGCCATTTTCGACCCAAATTCCATGAGATACAATTTCAGGCATTGTACAGTTATAGTTTTGCGACCATCTAGCAATAGCAAGCCATTGTTCACATTCTATCAGGTTTCTAATGCCATCCTCACAAAGACTCTTCAGTGGACCTAGTTTTCTCGCCATGTTGTAGATGTGGTCTGCTTGTTGTGCCTTGAGCTTCTCTTCGAGTGCCGAATCGATTCTATCGATTACTTGACGGTCAATCTTAGCAGGCCAGTCGGATGTGAAAATAACTGCTGGGCTACGTATACCTGTCCCTTGTAATAATTCGGAGAACTGATTGGTAGCTTCTTGCATCGCTTCATCGATTACATGTCCTGTTACTTCTTTCAGTTTACGCTGAAATCCTGCACCATCCGATAAGGCTTCGAGTAATTCTGAGCCACTAAGCGCCAACTTAGCATCATTCATTGCTTGTTCGACCTCTTTGTGAACTTGGGTCTGTAGATTCTTAGTAAATGGCCAAAGTTGGTCTTTGACTTGTTCCGCTTTAGCAATATCTCCTTCATCAAAGAGCATTTGAAGTAATTCAGGCAATTGCGATAAACCAGTAGTCGATTCACTTAGTAATCCAAGGAATGGGTGTTGAGAGACATCAGACCTCATCATGTCGATAGTACTGGACAAGCATTCCAATATTCGTTTATTGTTTGTAAACCAGTCTAGGGTTCTCTCTGGAATTATTATTTCTTCTTTTGGCGAACTACCTAGTACAATCCAACCGTCAGGAATTTGCGAAGGTGCTCCACTTCCAATCCATGTCACCGATTTGAAGACTGTGTAGTCTTTCCATGTCTCGCCGTCTGATGGAGTTAGTACCCTACAGTATTTCTTCAAATGTTCTCGAGGTTCATGTGTCACTACCACTCGCTCATATCTTTCGATGGTATTTCTAGTAGCTCCAAGACTACGGAAGGAGGACCGAAGGCCTTTTTCTATCTGTGGAAGTTTTTCCAAGAAGTTCATGGCCATGTTTATTTTTTCTCTGCGTGTTGTTATATCTCTAATTGGAGTTAGTAATTGCATTCTATCGCGAGTTGCTGCACAGGCGGCGAAACCCGATATTTGTTGAATCAACTTTTGATGTAATTTAATAGATTCTTTAGTGGCTAGAAATTGCCCATCATCGCCCGCTACACTTCTAGCAAGAGCTAGTGCTCGCTTGGGAGAGAGGCCTTCGACTTCAGCAATACGACCTATATCTCCGGCTTTTAGGTGGTCGATAGCAACTTGTTCTGAACCAAAATGATCTGTTATCTTTTTGGCCAATCTTTCTCCAACACCTGGCAATAAACTTAGCACCATATGACTAATTGTTTGTCATCGGCTTAAGAGAATAGTGCTTGAAAATTAGATTTTAACAAGTTCTAAGACCGTCTTCAGCGCTACCATAATTTTGCATTGGTGCCATAAATAGGTCTTCACAGGTTCTCTTGACTATTGGTAAAGTCAATGTTGATTCATCCCAGTCTATTGAATAGCCGCCTATTGAAGATGAAGAAGGAACGTAATCTTGACCAGTTTGCGTCATTACAATGTTGATTGATTCACCAGCGGAGAGGAAAACATCCATCGGCATGAACTCCATTAGCCCAGTGACTTCAACATAAGGTATCAGATTCAATTGACCATCACGACCACCAGCATGGAATCGGTAATCCATTACTGCATGACCGAGTCGCATACCATTATCATCTCTGATTTCGAGGTAACCATGTGCACCATTTAGGGTACTTGGCGTGATTGGGATATGGAATGTCGGCATTCCTGCAATGTAGATATCTTCTTCAAAAGGACCGTACTTCATAGTGATGGTCGATGCTGCTGAAATTGCTTCACCGTCTGGTGATAGTTCAGCGCCGTTGATGCTAAGATATTCTGTGTCTAAAGCAGGATATGTTGTTTCATATCTCCATCCACCACGATTATCTTGCATCTCAACACCTAGAGTAGGTTCTCTACCTTCTCCTTTCAGGTACCAATCAAACCAGTAAAGCATCTCATCCGCCCAGTCCCATCTTAGAGTGTAAGGATAAGCTTCTGCTCCTTCGCCAGAACCTTGTGAACTGTGGCCTGAATCCCTATCTGGATAATCGTGAGCCCACTGACCTGCGAGAGTCTTAACTTCAATTCCTGCCTCTTCCATGAGTTGGTGGGTAGGGAAAGCCATGTGAGGGTCTACGTTCCAATCCTGCATCCCTTGGATAATGTAAATCGAACCTTGATAATTATCGACAACTCGGCCTAGGAATGAACGTTCTGTCCAATAGGAATTACCAGCGTAGTCAACCATTCCTCCGGTTTGATATGCTAAAGGTCCATTGACATATCCTTCAACATATCCTTCACACAGATTCTCAGCGTCTCCTGTATCACCATCGATACCAAATGAACCGTAAACTCCATTATGCATAATCAAACCACGAGCCTCCATACTACCATTTCTCCACATCAATTCATGAACTCCGATAAGACCAGACATAGGTACAATAGTGGAAAGGTAAGGGTTGCCAAATGTTGCTGCTTGCCAAGGAGTACTGCCATCATATGATTTACCAATCATACCAACTTTCCCATTTGACCAAGGTTGTTCTCCAAGCCATGTAACTGCTGCATCTATACCTCTTTGTTCATCTGTTCCCATCAAATCCATACAGTGATTGGAATTACCAGTTCCAAATACTGAAACTTGAGCTACACCATATCCATGAGGGACATAGTTCTCGATTAGGAAGCGTCCAAGACGGTCTGCAGGTGTTGTTGCAGAAACATCGCCATCGTCATAATATGGTCCAACTTCAGAAATAATTGGCACCTTGCATTCTTCGGAAAGATTGCTCGCAGTAAAATCACAACCTTCGATTACTGGTAGCCATAATCCCAAATGTACTTCAGCACCACCAGTAACACCAGCACCACCATCTACAGCGGTTATGGATGGAACTGGAACATAGATTGATTGTACTTCACCAATTTCGTAAAGTCCTGACACGGTTACACGGCTAAAGGTGTCATTGTCTTCGTATTGTAAGTCCGCTCTATCCCATGGTTCGGGATAAAAGTTAGAGCCCTCTTCCATCGCATCAATAGCGTCATCTTCACCCAAACAACCCGAGAGGCTAGCACTCAGCATAACCAAAAGAATCAGCCATGGGCGGAAGTCCATGCTACAATGCTAACGTCGTTAATTCTTGAACTCATCGCATTGATGAACAATAGTAATCATTCGGTTTCTTCTTGTTCTCGCTTGGCCAGTTCTTCGCGAACTTCGTCCATATCTAACTCTTTTAGCATGTTTACCAAATCGCGTAGAGCGTCTTCTGGCAAGGCGCCTGGTTGCATGAAAACTCCAATTTCCTCTTTGAATGCTATCGTTGTCGGGATTGACCTAATATTGAATAAACGGCCAAGTTCAGGTTCTGCCTCTGTATCTATTTTACCAAATACTACGTCTGGGAATTCCTCTGACACTTTCTCGTATACTGGCCCGTATGCCTTGCAAGGGCCGCACCACTCTGCCCAAAAATCTAGGATAACCAATTTATTCGATTCAATTGTTTCTGCAAACATGGGTTCTGATATTTCCAAAGTAGCCATGAAACCTACCCTTTTGGGTAGAGTCTATCATATCATCGCTGCAAAAAACGATGAGCCGCTTAATTCATGTGCTATACCATCGAGGCCACATAATGCGCCGACCCGTACTGACCATTGCAATCCTTGCAATAATGATACTAGCCCCTTGGTCTCTAACTACATCAGCCTTGGAAGAAAATGAGCAAAACATGACTATAGGTAGAGCAGGAAACATCGTTATTTCTGAACTTCTAATCAGTCCAAATAATTTAGTTTCCAACTCAACTTCTGGAAATATGAATGTATACAATGCAACTGATTGGAATGGTGATGGAGACTATGGGAAATATAGCGACCAATTTATTGAAATTTGGAACTCTGGTGATTCCACTGTCGATGTATCAGACTGGGTTTTGTCTACAACAAGCGGCAGTCCACCTTGTCAAATAGCATGGAATACAAATATCTCGGCGGATGGAAGAATTGTCATATTTAGAGCAGATTCTGATTTGGATCTCAGTTACTTTGACGGCGAAACTGTGACTATCACCGATGATTCCGCAAATGTAGTAGATACTATGACATTCCCTGAAAAGGATTCTTTCTATGGTAAGTCATATGTCGAAGATTCAAATGGTAATTTGGTAAAAGTAACTCCAACACCCGGATGGGGTCCTTCTGACACAGGAACATACACAGTTGCCCAAAATATCGTTAAATGCTATAAAGTATCCAACACAGATTCCTCCCGTGCATTCCTTCTTCAAGGAAGAGTAGTTACAATGGAAAGCGAAACTGGTGTCATCAATCAAGGAAATGTAATGGTTCGAGATGGAAAGATTACTGGCGTTTGGTCTTCTGCTGACCAACCTCCTGCTGGCGTAGATTTCACCAACGTACCAATAGTAGAAACTGAAGGCACAATTTATCCTGGCCTAATCGACTTACACAATCATATGCACTACAACCACATTCCTTTGTGGGATTTCAATGTTCATCTAAATGAGAATCAACGCTCTGATGAAGGTGGCTACACAAATAGATACCAGTGGGGCGACAACTGGGACTATGGGCCAAGCATCACATGGATGAAAAATAACATCCAAGATAGAGACAGGTGGGATATGGCAAGCGAACAAATGAAGTACGCTGAAGTTCAACTTGTTGCTGGTGGAGTCACTGCGGTTCAAGGCTCACCAAGTTCTGGAACTCAAGCATGGGATAGTATTCTTGCTAGAAATGTAGAACTGTATAATTTCGGACAAGATAATGTCCAGACTTGTGCTGTTTGTTCTTGGAATGAGAATTCATACAATTCCCAAGGTAAACTTGCAGATATGGCAGATGGAGACCTCGAGGCTTGGTTCATCCACTTATCGGAAGGAGTAGATTCTTCCAGTAAGCAAGAGTTTGAGGACTTGTACGCAAAGGGACTAGTCAAAGAACAAACTATGGTAATTCACGGAACAGGACTTGACAGAGCTCAATTTGACAAGATGGCTGCAGTAAATGCTGACTTGATTTGGTCACCACTTTCCAACCTACTGCTTTACGGAGACACCACCGATGTAGTAGAAGCGGATAATGCAGGTGTTAGAATTTCACTCGCCCCAGATTGGGGACCAAGTGGTTCCAAGAGTAATCTTCACGAATTGAAGACTGCTGATTTATGGAATACCGAAATCCTAAACAACCACTTCACTAATTACGAGCTAGCACAAATGGTCACTTCTAATCCCGCTGCTGCAACTGGTTGGGGTAACTTTGTCGGTCAAGTAAAAGCAGACTTGTATGCTGATTTGGTAGTTCTAGACACATTCCATGAAGACCCATATAGAAATCTGATTGAAGCAATAGATGCTGATGTTCGTTTGACCGTTATTCAAGGAAAGGCTGTATTTGGCGATGTTGATATCATGCAAGAACTACAAGGCAATGATTGGGAATATCTCAATGGTACCGATTTCCAAAAGGCCGTTGATATCACTTCAATGACTGAAGTTGATGGCACTCAAACCTTCCAAGAAATCGAGTCTGGACTGGCAATGGCAATGCGTAACGAATTTGAAGATATCAAGGCAAACTGGGTTGATGTCGATGGAATGACTGATACTGAAATCAATGCTTGGCTAGGGACATCATTCGATGGTGATTATCGAGATGAAGTGAATCACTTGAAAAACCTCACATTAGACCCGATATACACCACTGGTGATGACCGTTACTTCGATGTAATCAATAGATCTACACATGCTAATTTCCATGTTGACTTGGGTAAATTATACGATAATTATTATGATGTTGAAATGGTTAATGGTGATAGAGTAAACGTCAATGTTCAACTTCCTGATGACACTTCTAACCCTGGAAATAATAACAATGGAGGCGGAAATACTGTCCTACCAGGTCCTGATGATAACAGTGGAAATGATAATACTGGTAGCACAAATAACACAGATAATTCTGGTTCTAACCAAGAACCGGGAGCACCTAGTGGCCAAGATGATGATGAATTTGTCGATGATGCCAAAGCAGATGATGATACTAAGCGTCAACTAACTCTAATACTAGTGATTATAGTAATTGCAATGCTGTTTGCTTTATTCATTATTAGTAAGACCGGAGGAGATGAATTACTAGAATCTGGAGAAGCACTAATCGAGAAGATGTGGGATGATGAAAATCCTGAACCTGAAGCAGAAGAGAATGTCAATGATTCAGCATCTTCTGTCGAGGAAGATTCAACCAGTGCGGAAAGTCAAGACGTGAGCCAAAGCGAGGAAACGAAGCAAAAGGTTGCTAATGCAATGAAGAGTGCTGGTTTATCTGCTGTACGAATGTTTGCAAAGATCGACCAAACCTCTGATGGATTTGTCTCAAGACGTGAACTTAGAACTGCTATATCGGGAATTTTGAAAGGAAATGTCAAGATGAAGGATATTGATTCTATGATGACAACATTTGATTCTAATGGTGATGGCGTTATCAGCCTTGATGAATTCCTAGCTGAAATGGAAGACAAACAATCATTTGTCCCTAAACTTCCTGAGATGGCTCCGCCACCAAAGAAGAAGTGAGGTTAAATCAAACTAAGTCCCAAGTTGGACCATCTGCGGAGTCTACTACGACAACTCCCATTTCTGTAAGTTGATCTCTGATTTGATCTGCCTTAGCCCAATCCTTAGTTTCACGTGCTTTTGCTCTTTCGACTAACAAGGCTTCAACTTGTGAAGTGATTTGCTCTTTTCGCGGGTCTTCTTCTGGCTCTAGTAAAGCGAATTCACGCGATGGGAGAATTCCAAGAACCGAACCAGCAGTTTCTTCTAGCCAGTCTACACTATAATGGGCAAAAGCATCTTTGTCTCTATCATCAAGACCGCTTGATAATGTCTTAGAAATCTCCCTGACTGCTCCAAGTACTTTGGCCACTGCTTCCCTAGAGTTGAAATCATCATCCATCGCCTTAGCGAAACCTTCGCCCATTTTCTCAAGCATTGCCAGTGATTTAATCAGTGGCTGAGGTGAGGTGATATCTGGAGTTGGAAGAGATACTGGAGACTTAGAAGTCATAGCCTTTAGAGAATTAATGTAGCATTCCAATACACGGTTATAGTTTCTTTCAGCATCTTTCAACAATGATTCATTCATGTCTATTGGCGAGCGATAATGAGCATTGATTAGCGCAAATCTTAGCACCATTGCATCTACAGATTTTAGAATGTCACTAATAGTCCAAAAGTTACCTAAGGATTTACTCATTTTCTCGCCATCGATATTGACAAATCCGTTGTGCAACCAGTGGTGAACTACAGGACTACAACCGGTATGACATTCACCTTGGAAAATCTCTGCTTCATGGTGAGGGAATCTAAGGTCATGTCCGCCTCCATGAATATCGAATTGCGCTCCGAAATAGTCCATTGACATGGCAGTACATTCGATGTGCCAACCCGGTCTTCCTGGACCCCAAGGTGAATCCCAAGTAGGCTCACCTGGCTTGGCTGCTTTCCATAATGCGAAATCCTTGTGGTCTCTCTTGCTCGAACCTGTGCCCTCGACTCGCCCACCTGCTCCAGAGCGAACCGCTTCGATATTCTGACCGGTAAGGGCTCCATATTTTTCTGGAGCAGATTCAATGTGGAAGTATACGCCATCATCTGCTTGATATGCATTTCCTTTGTCAATTAGGTCTTGAGTTATTCGAATCATATCATCTACGTATTCTGTACACCTAGGGTAATCATCAGCCCTAAGGATGTTTAGAGCATCCATGTCTTCATAGTATGCAGCAATATTCTCTTCGACTAATGCGCGCCAATCTCCACCAATTTCATTGGCACGATTGATTATTTTGTCATCGATATCAGTAAAATTTTGTACATAGTGAACATCAAATCCTGAAAACTCGAGCCATCTATGAATCAAATCAAAGGCGAGATAACAACGAGCGTGCCCTAGATGACATCGGTCGTAAACCGTCACTCCACAAACATACATCGAGACTTTACCTGGTTGCATAGTAGTGAAAGCAACCTTGTCTCTGCGACGAGTGTCGTGTAAGCGTAATGGCATGGGACTCAATCTACGGTGTTGGCCGCCTCACTTGAAGGTTATACATGAGCCAACCTTGGAATCAGTTAAGGGGATAGTAATGGAGAACATTACGAATGGAATTAAAATTGGTTCTCGTGAAATTCAAGATACAACTATTGCCCGTATGGGTTGGTTGATTCCTACAATAACAGTTCCTTTAGCAATGACAATTCACATTTTTTCGGGAAACTCAAGAGATTTCCCATTCTTCATCTCCGAGTCTGATTATCCTGGGCTTGAAAGATGGGTATTTACCATCGGATTTTTCTGTGCAGGGCTTGTTCAAATGTTGTTCGCATATCGTATGTGGCATTCATTTAATAATGGCGAGCGTCGTAAATTGATGCACTTGACGCTTGGCTGTGGTTTGTTCACTGGTGCTAATTTAGTAGTGATGTCATTTGCTAATATGTATGATTATTTGTCTATTCATGTTTTGACAGCATCAAATGTTTTCGAGTTTGGAATGTTATGGGCGCTACTTGCACACCTATCTTTGCCGAAGGCTAACTCATCAGGGCGTAAAATTAGAATTGCTGGCATGTGGATTGCCTTAGTCTCCTTTGTGATTATGTCTCAAAGTATCATTAGAGCGATTAAAGACCTTGAGGAATTTGGTCTTGAAGGTGACACCATAATCACTTTGAATTCGATTCAATCTGCTGTTGATATAGCAGCATATGCTGAATATGGATTATTTCTTGGATTGATACTTGCCCTATATTCCTTTGAATCAGACTTCAGAGATAAACTGAAACAGTCACAGTAATGATTGTTTTAGAGAAATCATACTCTTACTGAGGTCGAATTCGTTGGATTCTTCTTCGCTCATTTCTCCATATTCCATAGCTTTCAATATTACTTCTGCTGTTGCTTCAGGATGGTATTGTACCGTCCTAATATTTCTTGTAGGATGTTTACAAGCAACTATGCCACAGTGCTCTGCTGATGCGATTACTTCCATCTCACCTGAATGTATAACATGGTCTTGATGAGTGAATAAGGCATTGACTTTACTTCCGTCGTTGTACTCTACAGTGGTCACCAGTTGGCTCTGCTTTTTTGCACGGACTACTTTGCCACCAAGAGAAGCAGCAATTATCTGATGACCAAAACAAATCCCAACCATCGGAACTTCAACTTCTTGAATCAGTTTTGAAACCTCATCCATCCAAGGCTCCCACTGACTAACATTGCGTCGTGAGCCTGTTATTACAATGAAATCTGCATCAATTGGCTTATCGACAACTTTACCAAAATCATATTCGATTCTTTCATCGGTATGAGGCGCCCACAAGTAAACATCAGGATTATCGAAATGTGATACTATCTCTCTAACACCTTCTTGACCAAACGCCTTTCTTTCCGCCAATAAGTCGACGATTAGAAGTTTCATTGAATCCCTCAAACCGCTTCAGTGGTCTCAGCAGGTTTTGTCTTCTTTGCCTCTATTACCGCATCGTTTGCTTTGATTTGTTCCCAAACCAATTCTGCAATATCTTTGACTTCCATTTCTGAACCGATCGCTGAAAGACCGTCAGTAATCATTGTTGAACAGAATGGACATCCTACTGCAACGGTATCAGCACCGGTTTGTGCTAGTTCCTTGGAACGGATTACATTGACTCGGTCATACCCTTCATCGACATGCTCTTCCATCCACATTTGGGCGCCACCTGCACCACAACAGAACGAACCTTTTCCGGTTCTCTCGGTTTCGATATCCACTCCACCAATCGCATTTCTTGGAGCATCTAATTCGCCACCGATACGACCTAAGTAACAAGGATCGTGATATGTCACTTTACCATCATGAGATGGGTCTGGAAGTTTTCCTTCAATTTGTAAGTGATTGATTAACTGTGAGTGATGCATGACTTCGATGTCTTCTCCACCATAGTCTTTGTATTCCTTTCCAAGTGTATGGAAACAGTGAGGACATGATGCTACAATTTTCTTGACTCCAATCTCTTCGAATGTTGCTAGATTGGTTTCTGCTAGCATTTGGAATAGATATTCATTGCCTGCTCTTCTAGCCGCATCTCCGCTACATCCTTCTTGCATTCCAAGGATACCCACGTCAAGACCTGCTTCTTTCATGACGCTGATGGTATCTCTTGCTACCTTCTTATTTCGTTCATCAAAGGATGCTGCACAACCGGCGAAGTAAATGTACTCTGCAGGTTCTCCGACCTTGATATCTAGGTCTGATGCCCAGTCGCCACGCTCATGTGATGGTAATCCGTATGGATTGGAATCGGATTCCAAGTTTTCAATGGTTGCCATCAAAGGCATGATGGTATCTTCTACCTTCTCATCAAATTCCATTCTCTCCATCATTAGATGTCTTCTCGAATCTGTTAATTTAGGAACGTGGTCAATGTATATTGGACAGGCTTCAACACATGCGTGACAAGTAGTGCAAGCCCAAATTGAATCTTCACCAAATCTAGCAATCATATCTTCTTCAGGAGTTTCACCTGCCATCAAAGTAGTATAGTTGTCATTAGCATAGTTTCTAACATCGTGGATTATTTGCATAGGGTTGAGTGATTTTCCTGAAGCATATGCCGGACAAACATCTTGACATCGAGCGCAAGAGGTACATGCCCATCCATCGATTAGACTGCGCCATGAGAAGTCGGTATAGTTGACTGAACCAAATGATTCGATGTCCAGTTCATCTAATAGAACTGCTTTTCCATTATCGCCTACTTGTAGAGGTTCCATTGTCGCCATTGGCCTCATGTCATGGAAGAACACGTTAGGGAAAGCCATGACTAAGTGCATGTGCTTGGAAACAGGTATCAAAAACAAGAAGGTGGAAATTGCAAGCATGTGCAGCCAATAAGAACCAACTACCAAAGCCGATGTTGGAACAATAGTATTTGCAACCCATGCACCAATTGGCTCCCAAGTAGAGGAAACTCCTTCTTCTCCAGCTTCAACAAAGAACGAAGTTAAAGTAATTGTCATAATCAATAAGAGAATGAAATTACCTTCAAGTTGTGATTTGCCCTTCAGTTTATCTGGAGTGAATACTACTCTTCTAAGCAGAGCAGCGACACAACCAATTAGCGCAATCGTATATCCTGTTTCAACCATTAAGTTCCATGGACCACGGGCAAAATCTGGTAGCACATTATGTGAAAACCAATTTGCAGTTGCTAGGTCAAACATATCTGTTGACAGCATCAAAAATCCCCAAAACATGAGGACGTGGATTCCACCTGCGATTTTATCTTCTAATACTCTCTTTTGGCCCAACCAACCGGTTATTACCTCGTAAATTCTCTTACCCCAATTATCAAATCGATTATCTGATGAACCCTTCATCACCAAACGAGTTGCCTTGTAAACTTGGTACCCAAAAAAACTTCCAGATATCAATCCAAGAATTGCTAGTAATACCCATCCGGGTAATGGTCCATAATCCATCAATAGTGGGTGTTCCATAATATCACCTAGGCTGTGCCTAACCTGCCCACTGGTCTCATGGTATTGAAAGCACCGTCTAAATTAGATATTTTAGTGAAAAAACGACAAGGGATATGAAGCATTGACCCGTGGTCTGCATGAGGGGGAGAGATGCAACATATTACCGCAAGTGCTCCTGGCAAATGTATTCTATTTGGCGAACACGCTGTTGTTTACGGTCATCCAGCCGTTGCTGTAGCGATAGACCAACGGATAAAGGTAAAAATTGAACTGACCGATTCAAACTCGCATGACTGGAAACTTGATGGATTGATTTTTGACCCCAAAAGACACCCACATATCGAAGCGTTAAAACAACGATTATGGCCAAGTAGCCTCGGAGCACCGGCCCTATCAATTCACATCGAAGGAGAGATTCCTACCGCTTCTGGACTGGGTTCTTCTGCAGCACTTTCAGTAGCAGCCAGCGCCGCACTGCGTGCAGCAAGAGGGCGATGGTTGAATGGCGATGTCAATTCACCGGAGAATTGGGCTGAAGGTTTCTCTAGTAAAATAAGCGATACTAATGTCCATTCTAATAATCAGCCAAAGGATTCTCTACGAGAAGGTAAACTTGGAGATAGAGTGAAATTCATCTCTGGAAGTCAATCTGTTGATGTCGATGAATGTGCACTACTAGCCCATGCTGTAGAGGCGATAGCCCAGAGAGGGAGAGCCTCACCCATGGACTCATCAGCATGTAGTCATGGCGACATAGTAGTGTTAAGCGACTGTGTTGAAGATGGAATTGAATGGCAATATTCTAGAACCTTAACAACTCCTGAAGGAGATAGAGAATGGCAAATTCACACAGTCAAGCCACCGGCTAATGATGTATACCTAGTAATAGGTAATACGGGAATTCATGCTCCTACTTCAAAGCAGGTTGAAAAAGTTGCAGAGATGTTGAAAAATAATCCTGATAGAGTAAAAGAAATCGAGACCATAGGACTGATCGCAAAAAGAGGAATAAAATCTCTACTGAGTGGAGATTATGAGTCTGTGGGCCGAGCAATGTCAGAGAATCAGTTAATGCTTCAGAGTATAGGAGTCTCGAGCCCAGAGTTAGAAGATTTAATCCGTGCTGCATCACCTTCTTCGCTAGGTGCTAAATTAACCGGTGCTGGAGGCGGGGGGTGTATGGTCGCTTTGACAAGAGACCCCAAGGCTACAAGCGAAGCAATCGAACTGGCAGGTGGAAGAACAATAATTTCCAGTTTCGGCGCCAAAGGGTTAGAATTAGAAACGGCCACTGAGACGCCTTTATGGTCTATTAGTTGAAAATAAATGTATTTTTCTCAATCCTTTTCTTTATATACCTTTAATAACTCGCTTATAATATGACAACCGATGAAGAACGTCTAACAGTAGTAAATGTAGTAGCAAGCACACGTGTCGCGGAGGAGCTTGACCTTCCTGATATCGCAATTCAATTGAATTGTGAGTACGAACCTGAACAATTTCCAGGTGTAGTTTACCGTGTAACAGACCCTAAGCTAGCAATTCTAATGTTCCGCTCAGGCCGTGCAGTTTGTACCGGTGGTAAAAATGAAGATAATATCCATACCGGTATTGAAAGAATGATTTCCGACCTTAGAGGTGCTGGAATCTCAACGTGGGATGTAAAGGATGTCGAGATTGAAGTTCAAAACATGGTTGCAACCTATGCTCTCCATTACCCTGAAGATTATGATGGAAACGACAAGTTTACTGGAGAGCCACAGGCTGGAGTTCCACGTAAATTGAACCTGAATAATCTAACATTCCACCTACCTTTCGACAAGGTAGAATACGAACCAGAGCAATTCCCAGGTCTAATTTACCGATTGGATTACCCTAAGGTTGTCTGTCTGATTTTCGGCAGCGGAAAGATGGTAATTACTGGTGCTCGTGCCAAGGAAGAAATCTTGGAAGCTGTAGAAATTATCAAGGACGAACTTGCAGACCTTCTTTGAGAATGAGCTCGAAACTTTCACCCTAGCGTGAGAGAAGCGTTCATGTTCTAGTTGTGGCCTCGCCAAAACATGCGGGAGACCTTCACGCGTCATTTTGTCGCGGTCACACTTGTTGTGTTTCTCTTCCTAACCACTGTTTCCCCAGCGGTTAATACCCTTGATTTCGACACACAGAAACAAGATTCGAGTAAGGATTCATCCACCGTTGCTGATGTCCCTGTGTGGCGTGTAGGAGATAAATGGAAGTATGCTGGAACCTTTGACCCAACTAAATTGGTAGTTGACGCCGGCGTTTCAGCCACTGTTGGAGAGATCAACGGTGATGCAGTATCAGAAGTATTATCTATTTCTGAACAAAATGTTGGCGGTCAAAATATATTGGTTTACACACTAAGAACATCAGCAAACTTCGATAAATCCGGAGTATCCTTAGATGGTTACACCGGTACTGCAGAGATTCAATTTTCCCAGACAGAAGTTCGACGAGTCAGCGACTTGTCAATCATAACAAGCGTTCTAGACTTATACATTGAATTCACACCTAGCGGTATTAGTTTCTTGAAGCAAGTTTTAGGCGATATCACAATATCTAATACTTACAGTCCTTCAAGTGAAGATTATGATTTCCCCCTTAGAGCAGATGAAAGATGGACTACTGTAGTAACCTCATCATCACAATGGTCTGGTTCTAGTGACTATATCACACCATTCCCAGTACCGACATCAGACACAAATTCTACTATCTATGAAGTCACCAAAACTGGGGCTCCAGTTAATGAATTTGGCCAAGGAATAAATTATGCTGGTTGTGGCGATTCATTTGAAATCACGTCCTTTAACTCGGCGGGGGATGAAGAAGGATATACATGGTACTGTCCTGCTGCAAAGAACTTTGCTTGGAAACATACAGAAGATGATGTTGGACTAACTATCGATTTCAAATTGAAAGAATACATTCCAAAAGATGCTAGTGGAGTTGACATCTACTCAAATCCAGGAACTAGAGATGAATGTATTACCATAGATTTCATCAATGATATTACTGCACTAGATACTCCAACCGATGTGTGGGTTAATGCCTCATCATCTCAAGGTTGTTTCTCAAATCCTGTTGGAAACGTACTGGAAGTTCGTCATGAAGCAACTGGTTTCACTCAACAAATAACCACTGCCAATAATGGCAGCGCATGGACTCAATTCGATATTGGAAGCGAAATTGATGGGTCTTCAACCTCAATTGATTGGGCCAGCCATGGAATAGTTGCAAGGAGTACTTCGGGAACTACTTTGGTCGGCTCTAATACCATTACTTTGGATGAAGAACTGGTAGTTTTGGACTTATTTGCTGACTTTGAAAGAGCAGTGATTACTCGAACAAGAGACGGAGTCGACAAAGAACTGAACACCCTGTCTGGATACAATGTTTTACCCGGAGATGAGTTAACTATTGAAGTTACAATTCAAAATAAGGGAATTACCTCGAGTCAGGCCACTGATCTTAGGATATATCCTCCAAGTGGACAAAGTTTTGATTTGCCTTTACCTTCTCTAAATACCTATGAGACATTCAAAACTAACTTTACTTGGACTGTGCCTGAATCTCAGGCAATAGGAATCGTGCCCGTATCATGGGAAGCAGACCCTAATGGGATTAATTCTGCAGATGTTAACAGCGATAATGACTATGCTATTATTGGCTTATTTGTAGGAAGACTACCGACTCCTGTTGTAATTGATGCTACTGCTCAAACCCTCGAAGAGGTATTCATTAATGCAAGTTCTAGTTTTGACGAAGATGGTGGAAATGTCACTTGTCTGTTTGAGATTCCATATGATGATGGCACAAGAACATGGGCGTGGGAGAAGATTCTTTCAGATAGTTGTATGACTAATTGGACTTGGACTGATGATGGTTCTTACCCGATTATTGTCACAATTACTGATGAAGAGCGAGATGAAACCCAAGTCACCCTACTCGCTGAAATCGAAAATCGAGCACCTCAAATCGAACTCCAAAGTCTAAGGAGCGAAGCGATGGTTGAACATCCAATCACCCTCTATGCATTTGCCAATGACTCTGACTCTGAAGATGTTTGGCCTGGTGTCGTAGATGTATATTGGCCGACC
>JABIUA010000043.1 GCA_018667575.1 Methanobacteriota archaeon
GACATGAGCAGACCATCTGTCGGCTTCAGAGAATCCGCCACTATTCAATGGGTTAAAGGAAAGATTACCAACTACTAGAGTAGTGTCTACAGTATTGGAAAAGCTGGTATCTAAGTTGTGTCTGACTTGAACATCTAGAGACTTATTGAGATCTAATCCTTGGCCGTTCTTAGCATCGATCACATCTTCGACTGTTAGGACTATTTGCTCTTCACTCAGCCCTGGGTCGACTACTATTACCGGGCGAACTTCTAGTTGACTGGTAGACACAGCAGGTAGCCCTCCATTGGAAGGAATTGCTTGAACCCAGACATTTAGAACGTCTCCTGCACGGTTGTATTCAGAAGTATCAATTGGCATTTTGATTGGGGGTACAGTAATTGCTACTGAGAATTGGACCATCTCAGAATCATTGACAATACCGGTGAAGGGTGTTGAAAGTTCCACTGACCAATTATTGGCACCAACTGAAAGTCCCGCAGTCAAAGAGAAAGACCCAGGTACATTTCCTGTATTGGTCAATGTAGCACTGAAATTTACTTCTTTTCCAGGAGTGACCATGGTAGTTGTACCTGGCATTGCTATTGAAGCCTCAAACAACTCTCCAGCCATCACTCTTGCCGAAGCAGAGAGCGTGTAACCGCCTCCAACCGATTGCAAGGTTAGAGTAATCGTATCGATTTGAGAGCGAGGTGCGTCAGAAGGAACTTCCACTGGAACTAGAATTGTAGCACTTGCACCCGGAGAAAATACGCTAGTCGAGGCACTCGGCGAATGTGGCTGATTCCATCCAAGTACGCTTGATACGCCGATAGTGAATGAGTCGCTGTTAGCGCCTCCATTCGTCACAATGAAAGTCAAAGTTGTTGTCAATCCTGGCTCGGTTGTTCGATCTGCGGGAGTGGATAATTCGGCGATGAAATCTGAGAATTCAATATCCCTTTGTTGAGCGATAATAGAATCGGTCCAGCCGCCTGTACCATTGAAAATCACCGTTGCAGTCAATGTCCATACACCTGACATCAGTCCACCATCGAATGATGTTGACAGGTTTTCACTTACTGCTGGAACATATAGTGAACCCGGACCTAGGACTAATTCACCCGACCAGAATTGTTTGATATTGGCTGGGTTCGATGTACTTACAAATTCGAGTTCAAATACTGCTGATATGTCCCTAATACCATTATTGATTACAGTCGCATTGAATAATTGAGGGCTATTAGACACCCTAGCAAGCGAAGAGCCACCGATTGGAATTGGTATTGAGTCATCAAGTACATCTCCCTCCATGAATGGTGGCGAAGAAACATTGAAGTTAATTCTCATCTCGTTATTAGCAGAATTCGAATCGGTTCCTTGCGCAGTTACTCTTGCAAATAGTGTTTGAAGGTCGCCCGGAGATGCAGTCCAAGCGATTAGTACAGGGGTTGCTGAAGATGTTCTAAGAATATTCCCTAGATTGACAGTCGTAAGGATTGTCTCACCGGCAGTTGGAGAACCACGGTGTACCAATGAAACTGAAGCAACACCATCTGCTGAACCAGAATTAGAAACAACAATTCTTGCGACATGGGTAGCGTTCTCTACTTCGATATCATTTCCATTGATGACTGAACCTGCTCCGTCCAAGGTGAACTCTGAAACGCTGAAGTCTGGATTAGCGCGCCCTGCAGTATTTTCTCCAGCGCTTACTAACGGAGTAATCGCAGGAGCCAAGAACAACATTAGCATCATGACGCCAAATGTAAACTTAGACAAGTTATCACGCAGATGCTTCACCTCCAGGAGATTCAAAGTTATCGATTCTGACTTTCTTACCTTGGCGCTTCCACTGTGCAAGAAGTTGGTTTAGTAAACGGTCATGTTCAATCTGTGTAATGCCGAGCCTTCTACGCTCCTCCCATAACAGAAGTTGTTCTGTTTTGGTCAATAGAGCGTCTCTAAGGTATAGTTCTAGAGTTCTGCGGTAAGCATCTCTGTCTGAAATTGCATAGACGATTACGTCGCCAGGAAGTTGATCAGCACGATTTTGGATTATGTTGCCAAGCGTTAGTGCCTCATCGTATGATAGATTTCGCTTGTCCAATTCTGCTTGGATGTTACTGGCGATTTCTTGGAGTTCATACTTGCCTGGAGCCCGTTGAACTTGTTTGAACAGACGGCGGGCCCTTCGAGACATACGTAGACCTACCATGACACTCCTTGAACAAGGCAGTTCTTGAAAGAATCGGTCGCTACTATGATGTTTAACCGTATTGCATGAGTTTTTACTTATTATGCATAAACATTACACTAGAAGGATTATTTGTATTTGTTTTTGACAATAATTAACTTTTTTTCGTTGAAAACGACAAAAACTTGTTTTTTTGATTAATGCAACCTTTGATGAGTGATAAATGCCACGAATATCTATGTCCGAAGTAACTACCTTACAAGTTGACCAGCCAGCACCTAGATTTTCTTGCCTAGATTCAAAGGGAGATACTCACGACCTTGAGTCGTACATGGAGGCTGGAAAAAAGGTCATTTTGTACTTTTATCCAAGGGATTCAACACCGGGTTGCACAACACAAGCATGCGACTTTAGAGATTCAATGGCCAGACTCAATCAAGGAGAATACACTGTTCTAGGCGTTTCAAAAGATTCGGCAAAGTCCCATGACAAGTTCATTTCCAAGAAGGAGCTCAACTTTCCTCTTCTAATGGACGAAGATGGCGCTCTACACGAGGCATATGGTACTTGGAGACTGAAGAAAAACTACGGAAGAGAATACATGGGATGTGCTCGTTCCACATTTGTAATCAACGCTGAGGGAAATATTTCTTGGGTCAGATATAACGTCAAGGCCAAAGGTCATGTCGAAATGTTGATGAGAGAACTAAGCGTTGAGTGAGAGTGAAACAATGGATAAGCAAAACCCTGGTCATGATAACAGGATATCATTGCCGCACAATAGTGTTGCTTGGTCGCCATGCATGATTGGAGACAATCTATCTCATGGCAATGACTGTTCTATCGGCTCTTTAGCCCACATTGGAAGAGATGTTTCAATGGGTGATGGGTGTCGTATTCAAGGCGGAGCATATATCGCAGATGGCTGCATGCTGGGAGATTTTGTATTCATTGGACCAAATGCAACGCTACTAAACGACAAATATCCGCCATCAGGTGATTCAAAATATTGGTCGCCTGCTAAAATCGGCAATAATGGTGTTATTGGCGGTGGTGCTACTGTGATTGCAGGGTGCGTGGTTGGAATCAATGCAGTGCTTGGCGCAGGCTCTGTCCTAACCAAGAACCTACCAGAAGACGAAGTATGGGCAGGAAATCCGGCGAAATTCATGATGTCTCGAGAACAATATGATTCCAAACGAGAAGTTTGTTAACTAATGATAGGTGATTAAATGGATAGAAAAGGCATAGTAGCAGACTTTCTTCAACGTTGTATTGATTACTCCAATGCATCGATTACTCGCAAACAAGAAAGAGGTGACATCGAAGAAATCGAATCGTGGAAAACCTATCAAGAATTCACTAAGCACGCATTGATGGAAATTCACACTGGTAAACTAGATTCATGGTTCGAAAGTCAAAAACCTACTGAACTAAAACAACCAAGAAGAATCGATGTCCTAGACTTAGAACATAGAGAAAGAGCAACATGGCTATCAGGAATATTATCCCCTCGCCCGTTAGTTCTAGTCTCAACAAAGAATGCTGAAGGTTTGGGAAATCTAGCACCACTAACTTCAGCGATGGCTGTTTCAACCAAGCCGCCTTTGATGATCGCTTCACTAAGCCAAGGTAAAAATGGCCGACAGAGAGATACGATGAACAATCTTAGAGAAACAAAGAAAGCCATTTTACACATGATGCCTAGTACGCTACAAGCAGTTGACTGGGTTGATAATGCAGGTTCACCGATACCACCGAGTGAAAGTGAGTGGGATTTGACCGGACTTGAGGCAAGTGAAGATGAACCAATGCTGGTTAAACAAGCGGTTGCTGCAATTGAAGTTGAATATCTTGAAGAAGTCAAATTACCTGATGCTGTTGCTAAATTAGTTGTACTCAAAGTTACACATATCTGGACATCTCTAGACCAGGCTCCACTGTCGGGATTGGATATCTTATGTCAGCATGGCCTTGATCGGTTGACGCCCTCACCTGAAAATTGGGGTAAAACAATCGATAAGCACTATGGCTGAATCAATTTTCAGTTAATTCCTTCCACATTTTTTGGAGACCTTGTTGTAAATCTACTGTGGGTTGCCATCCAAGGGCTTGTTTTGAACTTTCAATATCGGGTAAGCGTCTTTTAGAATCACCAAAGTAACCAGTTCCAAATTCTATCACTGAATTGTCTTTGCCTGAAGTGGTCACTACTTCTTTAGCCAATTGTGAGATTGTCACCTCTTCGGTTGAACCGATATTGAAAGCCATACCTGAAAGATTACTTCCATCTGTTCCTTTGTCCATCAAACCTGCTCTGACAAAGCCGTCCGTGACATCATCAATCCATGTGAAGGAGCGTGTTTGAGAGCCATTACCATGAACAACAAGTGTTTCATCATTGATTATTTTATGGAAAAATATCGATACAACTTGTCCATAATCATCGCCGACCAGTCTAGGGCCATATGCATTAAATGGTCTAATAATTCTAACATCAAGACCTTCTCTCGCAGCGTGCTGACAAGCAACTTCATCGAGATACTTACTAGCGCCATATGAGTGTCTCTGGTGCTTTGCCGGGTCGGTAAATTGCATCATATTACCATCTCTAATCGGTTGCTCGGGCGCTTCACCGAATGCTTCGGGTGAAGAGGCTAGGACATACCTAGCATCATGAGCCATCGCTAATTCCAAAGTTCGTAGTGTTCCATTGATGTTGACATCGATGACGGAATGTGCAGCTTCGTGAAACCATTTGGTACCATTCACTGCTGCTAAATGAAAGACTAAATCTAATCCGCCAAGAACTTCTACTGCACTATCTAGAGCCTCAACTTCTCTAACATCATCATGAATGAAAGTGAAGTTATCATCATCAAGAACTTCGCTTAAATTATCCTTAGTGCCTCTAAAAAGCGAATCTAGAGCAACTACCTTGTGCCCCTTTTCGATTAGAGAATGGCATAATGAGGAACCAAGAAAGCCCGCACCACCGGTGACAAGTATTCGTAGTTCTGACATATATTCACCTAGTTAGAATTTCGCTCAAGTATTTTGACGGTGATAACGCCATCTTTACGATTCATTTCAATAAGGTCGCCGTCATTAATCTCCATACATGGGTCTTGGTCAAAACCGTGCCCATAGGGAACATCAAGCAACGAACATGCTGGTAAAGTCAAAGGACAAACATCTCTGTTGATAATCGCTTTAGGACCCTTTCCAGTATATACTAAACCCATTAGGACAAAAGGAGCCACAGTGGAACCAGAACCTTTTGGATAGATAAGAATAGTATCCTCAATCGCTCTTCCGTCTAGAGGATGGCCTGTTTCTTCAATCACACCACTATCACGGTTGACGTATCCAAGATATGTTATAGGCACATCACTAACCATTGCTTGCCCACTAACTGTGAAGTCACTTTGACTCTCTAAACCTGCGCCAATTATGTCATCGAGGCCAGTTCTATGTGTCTTTGCAGATTTATGTTGGGGTTGTGACTTACTCTCTAAAATCGGAGTTGGCCCAGCAGAAAGTTCAGGGTCAAAGGCGTGTGCCACACAATCTTGGATGTTCATCACACTTGTTGGTATACGATTTAGTCCACTTGTTAGATAGTGCTCTGCCTTTAGAGAATTGGTAAGAAGATGATTGTAATGTTCTCTATTGTATGGTGTGACTTCAGGGCATGTATCACGTAAAATTACTGCTCCTGCATCTTCCAGAATATCGAGGCTACCATCGCCTTTAGCAAGGTCGAAATTTGCTTGGCTTGTAAAAACCCACAATCTTTCATTCGGAATCTTTTGCCCCATTTCGGCGTATGAACGAACTGCAGAGGCTGTTCTTCTAATTTCTTCAGCACTTGCTTGAGGACATCCAATTACTACCAGGTCAACTTGGCCATTTGGTGCTAATTCCTCATATCGTGCTTGTAATTGCTTCTCACCAAAAGTCAATTCACCTTGCCAGCCACCTTCTGGTGCAGACCAAGAACCATCTGTATTCTTTGAAAGTGGTGGGTCAGCAGAATGACCTTCAGCCCAAAGCATTGGGGTTCCGTAGTTTGCTGCAGCGGATGTTAATGCTTTTTTGGAAGCAAAAGATGCATGAGATGGTAATCCATGAATCAGCGGCATAGGACCCCAGGGGAGAGTCCAATTAGGCAAAACTTGTTTACCAATCCAATCTCCAAGAATTGACCAGTCTGAAAGACTGTTGAGTTCGCATGTTACTTCGACAATAATATTTGGAATACGATTCTCTTCAAGATGTAGACCCCATCTTGGTGCATATCCAGTCAATGCAGTTGCAAGAGCAGACAACCCAGATTCACGGTTGGTAATCAGAGAAGTCCAAGAATTGGAGAAACATACTGCATTTGACTCAGCCCATGATGCTATTCCAGATTCTGTTTCAATGCCTCTATCATAAGGAGTACATGAAAGAGTTGCTTCAATACCGAGTTTTTGGTATGCATCAATAATTTCGAATTGCTGCTCCAAAAAATCAGGCCATGCAATATCCATTTCTTTCATTCTCTCTTTATCGCAGCCTGCGGAATTTAGAGTTGTAGGTATCACGACCTTACCATCAGCATCATCAGATAAGTCTGAAAGAAAACGTCGGAGTCCATGCCCCCCAGTTATCACAGATACGCCTGAAACGTGTGCATTATCAACTTCAATAAAGCCATCTGAGTTCGCAGTATAAGCCAAATCTACGACTAGCCTAGCTGCTTTTTGTCTAGTTGCTCCTTCTTCTCCACTAAGTTGTGCAGAAAGTTTTGCAGGTAGGTCCATGTTTGCGGGGATAGGTCAAGATTGATGAATCCACCCCTCAACTAGTTCACCTAAAGAGGGAAAATCTACCGAAGGCTTTGATACCATTGAGGGTGTTAGTTGATTTCATGACTAACCCTCAAAGACAGGATAGACAAGCCCATATTGCAGGAGAACCTGCTACTGCTCAACCTTACAAGGACATACCATCACTCACAGAAAATCGAACAAATATTTCAGATTCATTGAAAAATCAGGAACAAAGCGAGAATACAAAACAAAAGCCCCGAAAAAAATTATCCGCCTTTCTTCAAGTAACCATCCTATTATTAGCATTGGTACTTTCAACATATTCTATTTTACTAACCGACTCCATGGGTAATAACGATAGCAGTTTAAGCAGTGAAGGAAGTGAGGTTTTAGTCAGAACTGAAGGAAGAGATGCCGACCATATTTGTACCGAAGGTGGTGCTGATATTTTCATTGGAAATGATAGAAATAAAAATGGTCTTCTAGAAGAATCAGAAGTCACCTCCACAACCAGACTTTGTCATGGTAAAGAAGGACTTTCTGGACCACAAGGTGCTACAGGACCTAATGGATTTAGCGGTGTGAATAGTATTATTGAAACTGAAGAGATAGAACTAGGAAATGTCACTTGCTATTATGGCGGGTTGCTGATAAAAAGTGGATTGGATAATAATTCAAATGATATTTTGGATTCTGAAGAAATTATCGATCAAGAAATATTGTGTGATGGGCAGTTAGGCAGTGATGGAATTAATGGAGCGCAAGGTGCTCCTGCTTTGGTAGAAAAGAGTAATCCACCCGCCTATCTTTGTTCTAATGGCGTTATACTCAAGTTTGGAATCGATGATGGAGCCGGCCAGGCAACGGAAATGGATGGATTACTACATGATGATGAAGTTCGAGATTCACTGAATATCTGCTCACTGCCACTCAATAGCGGATTAATTGGTGATATGTTTACTGGAGTTAGTGATGGAATGAACACGGCTTGTGATTCAATGAACTGGTTAGAGAGTAAATCGATGCTAGTCAGTGCTGGCAGTGACGGTCTTAATGGATGTGAATTATGGAGTAGTATGGGAACATTATCTTCAACTTCACTATTAGTTGATATCAATCCATCAGGGGATTCAACTCCTGGATTATGGATTGGAATGCAAGAACTGATTACTAACGAAAAGGAACTGGTTTTCTTTGATGCTGATGATGGCGTCAATGGCAGAGAGATGTGGGTCACAGATGGTACGCCTAGTGGAACTCAAAGAATCACTTCGATGAATGGAGCCAACGATGGCCTAAAAATAACTTCTAAAATATCGCCATGGATGAACGGCTTAGTCTTCACCGATGTGGAAAATAAATTCATCTGGAGTAATGGTAGTACTACTGTCGAATTATTCGATGCTCCCTTCTTTTCCACTAGTATGCAAACAATTCTAGATTCTACCGCTTCAGATTTATCGGTTCATTCCCTCACCCAATTATGGCCTAGTGAAACCGGTTTGTGGTTTTCTGCTGCAACTATCGCTGAGGATTTTGAAATGCACCATATATCTACTACTGGGGTGTTAGCATCATGGAATCTAAATTCCCTTGAAGGCAGTATGCCTTCTTCTTTAATCACTCACGGTGCAAATAATATCGTAATTGCTGAAGATGGTAATAATGGGCGCCAATTAGCACGTCTTAATTGGGATGGAACACATAACTGGGTGACTTCTTTGACCCTGCAGAGTAACGGCGCTTCAGCCACCAATGTAGGCGCTAGTATGGGATTAAACCTAATTGGCGATGTTTTGATTTTTGATGCTCAAACCAGTGGCGTTGATACTACCTTATGGGGATTTAATATTACAACTAATTTAGCTCAAGAATTATCTAATTTAATTCTAGCCCCTGGAGAAAACTCTGGCGCAGTATACCTTGATGGCAAGATTTGGTTCGACTGCGTGACCGCAACTAGTGCAACTGAATTATGCTATAGCGACGGAACTTCACTAGGAAGTAAAATGGCTTATGAATTCCAACCTGGAATCAGCAGTTCAGATATTAGAGACTTGAAAGTGATTAACCAACAATTATTGATTATCGCAGATGGTGAATCAGAAGGTATTGATTCAGGTCATTGTTTATGGATACTAGATAGCCAAACAATGGTTGCAAGCATCGCTTATGACCCATGGAGTGGCGTTGGAAATAACTCTCAGTCTGGAACTTATGGCGAACTAGAAGTTTCTAATGAAATAATATTCTTTATTGCTAATAATGGCCTTCATGGACATGAAATACATTCCTGGAGTCCTTTAGAATTAAGTGAAGATTGGTTGATTTGGAATTGATCAATCTCTTCTATCTATACAGTAAGGACATGAGACTCCAATCTCATAGTGCTCTGATTGCTGATCCTTTAGCATTAATGGATTTCTACAAGCGAAGCATTGTGCAACTTCTGTCTCATCTAATTCTGGATTTACTGCAACTCTGTGGTCGAATACGAAACAGTCACCGTTCCAATAATCTCCACCAACTTCCTCAAAGTAACCAAGAATACCACCTTTCAATTGTTTAACATTAGAAAACCCTGCATCCATCATTACAACACTTGCTTTCTCACAGCGAATACCACCAGTACAGAACATTACAACAGGAGTATCTTTCAAATCATCTGACATCTCGCTAACTGCTCTTGGGAAATCACGGAATGATTTGATGTCTAGTTCAAGTGCATTTTCAAATGTCCCAATTCGGCATTCATAGTCGTTACGTGTATCCAAAACAATTACTTCTTTGCCTTCATCTAACCAATTCTTGAACTCTGTTGGAGTGATTCCTTCGCCTGTCAATTCTGCAGGTTTGATGTGGTCAAGACCAATTGAGATGATTTCTTTTTTCAGACGGACATTCATTCTATTGAACGGTTGGTAATCTGTATGAGAAATCTTCAACTTTAGATTCTTGAATCTTTCATCTTGGTCGAGATAATAGATAAAAGAATCGACAGATTGTTGTGGTCCTGCTAAGAAGAAATTGATTCCTTCATGTGAAAGTAGGATTGTTCCCTTGAGATTTAACTCGGCACAAATGTCTCTGAAAGGTTGTCTCAGTTCATCCCTATCGGGTAGGTCAACAAATCGGTAACCCGCAATGTTGAGAATTTCCCCGACCATGTTGAAGCGTGAGACTGATGACTTTTGATTGCATCGTATGATTTTTTTAGTTACGCCAATCATGGTTGGAAGCGAGCGGTCGACGCCACCCTTGACCGAATGCACGACTCGAAACTCTTGGAGCAGGAGACATTTGCCAGCGCTTGTGCTCATTACGCTCTAAACGTGTTAGAACTTCAAGAACTGTTTCACGGTCAAGGCCTTTTTCTACCATTTGTTCTGCATCCATAGATTGTTCAATATGTAACCTCAAAATCTCATCTAGAACCGAATATGGCGGTAGAGTATCTTCGTCTTTTTGATCTGGTGCCAACTCTGCTGAAGGTGGCTTAGTTAGAGTAGAGGAATTGACTGGAGGAGCTTGATTCACGGCCTTAGCCCTGCTGTTGAACTCTTCACAGATTGCATAAACTTGCATTTTGTAGAGGTCTCCAAGTGGAGAATATCCACCGGCCATGTCACCATACAGAGTGCAGTATCCTTGTGCTAATTCGGATTTATTTCCTGTAGCGATCGCCATGCGACCTTGGCTGTTGGCATACGCCATTACAATCATGCCTCGCAATCTAGACTGGACATTCTCTGCTGCAACACTATGACCTTCGCTTAGCATGACACCTATTTGGCCGTCCAAAGTCGAATGAAGTTCGTCGATTGATTCTATCTTGAAATCAATACCAAGGGATTGCGCAGTATATCTCGCATCATCAATGGAGTGCTGTGATGAAAAACGGCTCGGCATTGAAATTGCTAGAACATTTTCAGGACCCACCGCTGCTGCTGCAATACATGCTGCTGCTGCTGAGTCTATTCCGCCTGAAAGACCGAGTACGATTTTCGAAATATTCGACTTACGACAATAATCTGCCAATCCAGTAACTACAGCATCTGTTATGTCTTCGATTAAATCTGAACTTTCTTCATGGCCATCATCCTGGGGTGAAAGGAATTTTAATTGAGAATTACCGATACTCAAAGCATCACTCGCTGTCGACTTTATCCATTGACAATTCGAAGAATCATCGATATCCACCAGTAGAACACCTTCTTGCCACGATGGTGCAATAACAACTGAACCATCCGGCCATGCTGCTAGAGAGCAACCATCGAAAAGAAGGTCATCATTTCCGCCTACTTGGTTAGCAAGTAAGAATGGATGTCCCAGAATCTTGGCTGCTGTTCGGCAAACTTGGATTCTTGTACTAACTTTATCAGCGTGGTAAGGTGATGCGGAAAGGTTGACTGTAGCGTCTAAATCTACTCCTTGGCGTCCCCATTCAGCGAGGTTTTCAATCGGGTCCGAGCCATATGCTGATGGTGTCAGGCCAGCAGCTTGCCATGCATCTTCACAAATTGTAACACCTAAATCTAAACCCCCAATAGTTCGGCAAATTCCCGAACGATTAGATGCTTGGAAATATCTAGTCTCATCGAAGACATCATAGGAAGGCAATAATTGCTTTCTTGTGACTATTCGATTGGTTTGGTCGCCACTTGGGTGCGAGGATAGAGGTCCTGCTCGAACTACTCCGTTACCAGGTAATTTTCTTTCACCATCAGGTACAACTGGTGTTCCAACTAATACTGGTATCTCAACAGCAAGAGAACTCGCTTGTTGCTGTGACATTCTTACAAAATCAGGCTGGAGTAGTAGGTCTCTAGGAGGATAACCACTAACTGCCAATTCGGTAGTGATACCCATCAAAGCACCGTTAGCCTTAGCAATAGATGCTAGAATTTCCAGCCTCGAAGAATTACCGGATAAATCCCCAATGGTTGAGTCCACTTGTAGCAGACCAATAATACGCGACAATTTTCTCACCTATTCAACTAAACTGGACTATTTCGCCATCTTCGTTCTTGTACCACCATTCATCGGTGGCTTTGTCATGATACCACCAATAACCATCGGCACCCTTGACCCATTCCGACTCTTCAGTGTCACTACCACCGGATTGTGCAGAATCGGTCACGCCAAGTGCTGATGCTGCTGCTGAAAGTGATGCTGCAGGAGCAATACTGCCCGCAGAGTAATCTTTCTCAGAAGAATCTAATTGACCATAACCATCGTCTTCATCTTCATATTCATCGTCTTCAATTTCAGATGAGTATTCATCCCAATCATGCTGTGAGCGAGAACCTCTACGTGTAGTAGCCTTCTTTGCCCATAATAGCGCTGTTACAATAATAGAAATTACAATCAGTAAAACTGCAGAACCGATAATTGGATTTACATCACCGAATAATTTCTCGGTAAAGGATTGGTCTCTTGCAGGCCTAACATCGATAGTTGGGCCTTTTGCTGTTTCTCCGTTATCCAATTCAACTTCGATCCATTGAATTCCTCGTGTGGTAGGAGCCCAATCGAGTGAAATCAATCCAACACCACCAGCAGGAATCTCAACATTAGGTCTTTGGATTACTTCTGTTGAACCATCGATTCGAGTGACAGATACTATTGCATCAATATTTCCGTCCAGTGTACCAACATTGTTCACTAGTACCTTTACAGATGTAGATTGGTCAACTTCGACAAGTAGACGGGTATATGAAACAGAAGATGCATCTAGGGAGAATTCTGGTTTTAGCCATTCCAAATCCCATTGACCTACTAACGAGCCTGCTGGAGTTGCCCCCATTCCGAGTACGTCGTTGTCTGCAAGGTCTCTACCGTCGATTTTTATGAATAGTATCATTTCTCTCTCAAGCATTGAGGTCGTAATGTCAGATAGGTCAACTTGAGCATATACTTCTAACTGTAATCCATCAATTTCATCTCCTTCAAGACTCATTGATTCGACTCCATTTCTCAGATAATCTCCTGTTTCAGCGTCTTCTACCCACCAAACTAACTGTAGTGAATCGACATCTAGACCGCCTTCTTCATCCAAGGCGACTCTAACTTCGTAAACTTCAGCCTTAAGTTCAGAACCCGGCCTTGGATTAAGAATTTCAACCGGTTCAGGGCCTGTTCCATCGATACGAATCCAAAGAACACTTGATTGGTCAGTAGCGTCTACTCCCTGGCCAGTAATACAATTTACACCCCAAGTCAAGGCAATCTTTCCTGAAGTTGCAGGTGCTTGAAGACCGGTAGACCAAAGGCCATTGACAGAATTTACTATAGTAGACTGCCCATTGAATATCAGTTCAACATTACAATCAAAAGTTGGCTTTGTTGATGTTTCGATAAACAATACTTCTCCACCGACTTCAAAGGTACTGCTTGGAGCCATACGTGCTCCATCTGAAACGATAGAACCTTGGTTCAAATAAAGTGCTACAGTTTCAACTGGCACCGCCATCTCTGCTGAGAATCGCCATCTAAGTTCTGGGAATGACTTGGTGGCAATTTGTCCTGCTCTATCAGCCACGGTGAGACTTGGCTCTCTTCTAGTATCACCCAAATCTGGTAATGTCCATGCTAGATGGAATTCAATCCTTAGTGTCAACTCGGTTTCATACGGGTCTGCCGGACCATTGGTACCCATCATTTCGCAATCATTAACGATAAGATGAGTACTGGTTGTAGTACAATTACCAGTATAGAAGTCCCATGAAATTGGTAACTTATCGCTACCTTGCTTAGAAGCGAGTTCTACAGTAACAGTGGATAAATCTGAACCACCATTTGGTTCACTCATGGAAACTTCGAACGCATATTCCATCTGTGGGTGAAGCCAGTTCTTCTTGCCACCATCCCAAGAGAAGGAATTAGAAGCGATAGAAGGAGGCCCGTCTGCATTTAGTTGATACATGAAAAGATGCTTACCTTCTTCATCGGTTCCATTGTCTTCCAGTGGATGTCCTGCTGCGTCACTACCGGTCAAATAAACCGCAACCTTGTCGCCTGTGCTTCCACCTGCATCATCAATCAAAAGTGTGTATTGACCTACAAGTGCAGTCATATCATTAGGCATCAATAGGGAAAATGGTACGAATTCTCCAGGATTAGGCATTCCACTAAAATCATAATCATTGGCCCATTCTCTCCAAACCATCGCTTCGACATTTGAAGGTAAAATCGGCTGATCTGTAATTTGTAATTGGATGGTTTGAGTTGATGATGGAGTTCTGTGGTCATAAGGTGCAACGTTAGACCAGTATACAGATGGACTAACTGAGTCTGCAAAGAATACTCTTTCGAAAACCGCTTCTGAAGTTGTACCTGAGCCATTTAGAGGGGTGACCTCTATCTTCCAATCCAATATTCCATTGGTAAATGGCACGACATCTGTGAAATTCCATGTGTCACCATCTAGAGAAGTAGTATTGGCTACAAGGGTATTACCGTGGAATAATTCGACAATCGCCTCACCGGCAACGAAAGATTCACCGCTATCGATTCCTTCAAAGCCAACGTCAACAGAAATATCTAATTGTTGACCTGCTGGAAGATAATACTCATCGCTTGGCAATTCGCCCATTGGAGTAGTGAAAGTCACACTCTTCAATTCTAAATCATTCTCATAAGCAATTGATTCACCGCCAATAGCGCCCCAAGAATGAGTTGCAGGGATAGAAATTACACCATTTGAAAGAACCATGCGTGTAGATGCTGTCAAGTATGTTTCATCATCCCACCCAGGCTCAATTCTAAACTTGATTACAACATCAACATCATCTCCAGATTCAGTGACTGTCAGCCATGAATCCGGATGTAGTTCGATAAGATGAGAATCCCCTTGACCAATTGGCGTTCCGCCCCCTGTTGGAAGTAACCAAGTAGCGTGAGTATCCATTCCCACAACATCTAATCTTGCTAATGCTGCAGATGAAGAGGATACCGTGAAGGAAGTGTGCATCGAATGCCAGCTTTGACTTGGCGTTAGAACTGCAACGGAATCAGCCATATAAGATTCTGAAATCGTGACATCAGAAGAGGCATTTACCCCGGTAAGAGTTACTGAAAGACTGCCGATTGTATCAGAAATGAATTCAATCGGAATTAGGTGCTGACCTGCTGTATCAGTTAAAGTCGAACGTGCATTGTTTATTCCAAGTACAAATGACGATTGTTCATCAGCATCAATGTCCATCGATATCGGGTAAGGGGCTGATAGACCGCCCATCTTCATACCGCCAGAACCTATTACTTCGAATTCAACTTCGATGAAACTTGCACCGAGGAAACCAACGCTTGATGCTGTATTAGTAGCAGCAAATTGTAAATCTTCAAGTTGTGTTTCATTGAAAATTATGTAGTCGGATTTAGCCAGATCATAACTCCAATTAGCGATAGTTTGACCTCCAACCTTTACGAACAATGCAGACAAAGTTCCAGTTTCTGCCATGATTCCAAACGAAAAACTTTGGATATCATCTCGAGGAATCCATGCTTTTGTGGACGCAGACCCAGATATACCTGGGTTGACTGAGATTATATCTTCACCATTTTGGAAACGGTCTTGCCAGCCCCATGAGCCAACTCGTGAATCGCTTCCACCCCATTCCAAAATTCCATCCATACCAAAATCAACTGCTGGCTGGGCTGGGAATTTACCACTCATCAGTGTGTACTCAAATGAGTTGAACTGCATCGGCAAGGTAGAATTATCATGCTTTATCCTAAATTGGAAATTGTAAATTAAAGAATTATCTTGATAAGTGAAACTCGAAGGTGAAGATACATTTGTCCAATTCATCCCCTCATCAGTTCTAATCTGAAGAATTCCGTTGTTTAGAGTAACTATTCCTGTTATTTCATCGGTAGGCGCCAGAGTGGTAAACAATGGAGATGTAAAACTGCAATCTCCATCGCTTTCATAACCACCTGTGCTCAATGGTGTAACATCACCATTTGAAGGGCAAGTCAAATTCCAAGACATATCCATCATTCCTCCTCTCAAAGATGATGAGAATGAACCATCACCCGAGATAGAGTGCAATATGGGAATTCCAGCGCCTTTGAATGAGCCACGGAATTCTAAAAGAACCCTTATCTTTGGATACATTTCGAAATCGATTAGATTTAGTGGAATCATGGCATCATTACTACCTTGTGCACCAAGAATTGGTGTGCCAGAGGAGTCAACTACGGTCCAGTTAAGGAAAGCTCCATCGGGAATCTCGACATCGAGGTTCAAAGGAGAATAGGTACTTCGACTTACGACTTGAGTAGAACTAGTATCCCAACCGATTGTTGGACTTAACCAGTTAGATTCGGGTGGTGAAGCGAGATGGACATCATCAATGAACCAGTAATCGCAACAGGTACCTGAACCATAGATTTGTGTCAATCTAATTTGAGTAGTCGCATGAAGTGCTGCGGCTGGTAAA
>JABIUA010000042.1 GCA_018667575.1 Methanobacteriota archaeon
AAGTTGGAAGCCACGTATTTGTTGGCATGTCATAGCGTGCAATTCCAATTCCATTTAATCCAATATATGCTATGTCCCCAATGACTTCTACAGGAGCATTATCGGTATCTTCTCCAGCCTCCCATGTTCCTTTTACTTCAAATGGGCTAGTCGTTAATATTCCAACTCCTTGGGTAGTTCCTCCATACACAGTGGCACCATCATTGCCTACTGCATATGTTGCCCAGTTAGGCATACCATCGTAAACATTCATACAATCGTCGATATCTACAGTAGAGGTTGGATATTTACAGACACCAATATTTGTTCCAACATAGATGTCTGAGCCAAGTAGTGTAAAATCAAAGAATTGACTTGGCTGGCGAGTCCAACTACTCCCGTCTCCTTGGAAGTCTAATGATTGACTACCATCCCACTTTACAGCTCCATTGCCCGTTCCAATGTAGATATTAGTTCCGTCAGATATTAACGCGTAAATATTGTCACTAGGAAGGAAATCTAAACCATTACTCCCTCCGCCACCAGGGTTATTTCCTCCTCCCAATGATTCAGTTAAGGGCAGTAAAATTTCACCAGTCGCTAAATTCTTTCTCACGACACCATATCCCGGCAGGCCAAGATATAGGATATCGCCTTGAACAGCGAGTGGGACATTATCTGCATTATTTACTCCGGTTGAACCCCAAGGAGTCAGGAATGTTTCATTGGTAATGTCGAAGCGAACCAAGCCACTAGTATCGGTTGCAATATAGGCGATATCACCGTAAACTGCCATCCCATTCAAACCAAAAGCATCAATCTCGTAAGAATTAATCGGTGACGAACCACTCATGTCAATTACAGATATTGCGCCGGAGGAAAGAGTAACCAAACCATTAGGAGTCATTGCAATTGATTGAATTTCATTTTCGTCTAGTCCACTGTTTGTATCCCATGTTTGTAGTATCGTTCCATTATCATGCATCTTATGAGCGCCAGAATCATCTCCAGCGATATAGACATAGGTTCCATCTGTAGATAATTGATTTACACTATCTCCGATGAATGTAGGCTCTAACCACCTAGATTGTGTGGTATCGTATCTATTCATGAAACCGCCTGCTGCGATGTATATGACATCGTTGAGTTCCACAACTGCCTCCATATCTGCAGAAGTTGGACCACTGGCAATCAGCATATTTCCAGTTTGTAATGGAGTATTCCCTGGAGTCAATTCAGCGAGTAAACCAAAACCATCACTTATCAGAATTTTATCGCTAGAGGGGGAACGATACCCTATGTTTGGCCACGAGATTAAATCATCTCCTGCATCACCATTTAGTCCGAAGTCAGAAATCGAATATGTTTGTTGGAAAATTCCGTTAGCAGTGTTGTATGTATGAAGAGAGTCTCCGCTCAAGATGTAAAGCATATTATTTGCAACTAAGATGTCTCCAACACTGTTACTGGTCAACCAATTTGCTGAACTCCATGTTGAAAGCCAGAAACCAGCATTCCAATCATATCGTGCTAAACCATTATCTTCAGAAGCCATCAATAGTTGATTTCCAGAGACTAAGAATTTGGATACTGAGTCGCTGTGTAAATTATTGGCGGTAGTCCAGGTAGATAATGCAGAATTTGTATTCATGTCCCATCTAACTACGCCTTCGCTCTCGAAGGAGAAGTATAGTATGTTATTTGTTTCAATGATGTCCAATGCTTTTCCAGAGGTCGTTTTAGTGTATGCGTCAGACCACGCTACACCATCATAAACTGAAATTCTATCTTCATTTGAAGCGTATACATTCCCGTCACTTGCGATATAAAATTGTTCAAACTGAACTGTTTCAGAAGTGCTTGATGAAGAAGAAACTGTGTTAGGCAAAGGAGCCAGTTCTGAGGAATCAATCAATGATATTGAATGGAAAAAGTCTCCATCTGTCAAAATATGTAGAGCCAGATTTGTGGAATCTATCTCTATATCGGCAATATTTGAATCGAATTCAACAATATCAATTATTTTTGGATCGTTATTATAGTCGATAGTAAGTAAGGAATTAGAGGCAGCCAGGTATAATCTTCCATCGACAAAGTGTACTGCTGAATCAGTAATTTCATAGTTGACTGGTTCGAAAGATATAGCAGGGTCGACAGGTGCCAAAGCCTCTACGACCAAATCGGTAATCTCCGCTCCAGATGGCAAGGTCCAAACAGCTCCAGCCTCGCTATTGGGGGAAAGTCTACCTGAATGAGGGTTAGACCCATCGAAGGAATCGCTGGAGCCCAACATACCTAGGCCAGACCAGTCAAATAGATTGATACCAATATCAGAGGCAGTGATTATTGGTTCTTCAATCATTAAATTATTACTTCCATCGACTCTAATTTCCATGGTCAAATTAGAAATTTCTGCACCAGGCGCAAAATTAAGCCCCCAATTTGTACTTGCCTGTATTCCTGTAGCCGGGTTTGCCCCAACAGTGTCTAGTTGGACCCACCCAGTATCGTTACTGCCTTGCTTAGGCCATATCACGTCATTAGCCGTTTCATGCGCTGAAACTGGTGAGATAATCAGCAGGGGAGACATCAAAGAAATCAACATTAGTAGTACTAGGAAAATAGACTTCTTAGAATTCGAAATCGTAAATTGGGCAGTTCCCGCGGATTTCATCATCTTTGTGCCGTTTCTTACACTATTTGAACGCGGCCCTATTTCGTGCACCGAAATATCACTGTGATAATCGTAAAACCCCATCGATTGAACATTTGAACAAAGTCATATAATCAGTTGTTTTCTATAGATATACACCAAACACTCAAACATGATACGCCCTGCCATAGGGGTGGTGCTAGTATGGTAGAGGAAAAGCGTGAACGGCTTTTGAAAAAAGAATCACTAGAATATCACGAATCATTACCTCATGGTAAGATAAAAGTCGTCCCTACAAAACCGCATGCGACAGCCCATGAACTCAGTCTTGCGTATTCACCCGGAGTTGCATATCCATGTTTAGAGATTGCAGAAAAACCCGAAACAGCTTACTTATACACTTCTAAGGCTAATTTGGTTGCTGTAATTTCTAATGGTACTGCTGTTTTAGGGTTAGGAAATATAGGGCCATTGGCTAGCAAACCAGTCATGGAAGGCAAAGGATTACTTTTGAAAACATTCGCTGATATCGATGTGTTTGATATCGAAGTTGATACAGAAGACCCAGAGGAATTCATCAATACCGTTGTTAATATTTCCAAAACTTTCGGTGGAATAAATCTTGAAGACATTAAAGCACCAGAGTGTTTTGAGATTGAAAGAAGAATTTCTGAGGAGACCGATATCCCAGTTATGCACGATGACCAGCACGGCACAGCAATAATTTCTGGAGCAGCATTGCTGAATGCAGTTGAATTACAAGAAAAGAACTTGAAGGATATCAAAGTTGTAGTTGTAGGAGCAGGCGCATCAGCGATAGCATGTGCCAATCACTATGTTGCTTTAGGAGTCACATTGACTAATATTTCGATGGTCGACAGTAAAGGTATTGTAACCAAAAAGCGACTCGATGCAGGTGAGTTAAACGAATTCAAAGAGGTATTTGCTCACGACCAAGAAGACGGAGATTTATCATTCGCATTGAAAGATGCAGATGTATTGTTAGGACTGTCGAAAGGAGGATTGGTGTCTAAAGAAATGGTTGCAAGTATGGCTGCCAAACCAATAGTATTCGCTTTAGCAAACCCAACTCCAGAGATTATGCCAGAGGAAGTACTTGAAGTTCGACAAGATGCTATAATTGCAACAGGGCGTTCGGATTATCCTAATCAAGTGAATAATGTACTTGGTTTTCCTTATATTTTTAGAGGTGCTTTAGACGTTAGGGCTACTAATATTACTCAGAATATGAAAATGGCTGCTACATTGTCTCTAGCACAATTGGCAAAAGAACCAGTTCCAGATTACATTTCAGCCGCTTACGATGGTGTAATGATGCAATTTGGACCTGAATATATCATTCCAAAGCCTTTCGATAGAAGAGTTTTGATTTGGGAAGCCTCGGCTGTTGCCAAAGCAGCAGTCGATGAAGGAGTTGCGCGCATTAATCCAGCAGATTTCTCAGTAGAGAAATATCGAGAAGCCTTGGAAGGTAGGCTTGGACAATCTTACTCTATTATGCGCCATATTATCAACCAAGTCAGAAGAAGGGGCAAGAGAATTGTTTTCCCAGAAGGCGACAATGAGA
>JABIUA010000085.1 GCA_018667575.1 Methanobacteriota archaeon
GATGCGAAGATTTTGTGTTTGCAGTGTTCACTCCATGTTTGAGCAAGACACTCTAATTCAACATCTGTCGGGGCGTCTTGAACAATTCCAACAGCCTTACGAGCAGCTCTAATCGTTTCATCTCTGTAATGTGATTGAATGGTTTTCATCTCCTCGAGGTTGAGGGCAAGAAGCCCTTCTTCGGAAAGAGTGATTAGGTCTTCGTCAGGGATTTCGAGAGATATATGTTTTGGGTTTTCAAAAACCTGTTTGGGTTTAGCAGTGTATTCAATTTCGGGCCATAATTTGTTTTGGCAATCTTCTTTATCTGCAGAAATGGCTCTTTGGATAAGTTGATTGTGTAGAATTTCTGCTAGTAAATCTGTAGTTACTGATTCTGGTAAATCATAAAAAATATAGGTGATATAAGTTGATATTTTAGATTCTAAATCGGTGTTTGGAAATATAGTTCTAAATCCATCAAGAGCCGCAGCACCTGGGTTATCTGTTACGCCGGCTTTGAAACCAACTGAAATCACCGCATCGGGAGTTTTTGTAAATAGTTCGGTGTTTTTGATGAATAATTGGTCTGTACAAGAATATTCGATGATTGGGTCTGCGAATAAATCGTCAACGCGGCTAGAAATATCTGCTGATTCGATTGATGAGGAAATTAAAAACCCGACTATGCTTCTAATATTTCCAACGTTTATGTTGTGGTCTGCCATTAATTGTCTTCTAACAACGTTACCTCTAACATCACTCAGACCGGCACCTTGTTTTGGAGTTACTTCGACTCTTGTGATGTTCATTATGGCCACCTCCCCAACGGGGTATGATACTGTGGCGGTGAATGCGCTCTTTGAACAATACGGAAGAATTTTCAAAGTAATTCTGCTAGATATTTACCTGTAAAACTGTTTTTATTGGCTGCGATGTCTTCCGGTGTGCCTTTTCCAACCAATGAACCGCCTCTATCTCCGCCTTCTGGCCCTAAATCGATAACCCAGTCGCAGCACTTGATGACATCCAAGTGGTGTTCGATGACGATAACAGTGTGACCTTTGGCTCTGAGTTCCAATAATACATCGATTAGCATTTGAACATCTGATAATGCTAATCCTGTTGTAGGTTCATCCAAAATGTACACTGTATGCTTGGTTGGTGGCCTTCTAAGTTCACTAGCTAATTTTACTCTTTGGGCCTCGCCGCCCGAAAGTGTAGTTGCTGGTTGACCTAATCTAACATAGGACAATCCTACCGCACGTAGTGTGTCTAAAATTCGATGAATCTTTCTATGATTTTCAAAGAACTTTACTGCTTGTCCGATTGGCATTTCGAGAATATCGTGTATGCTTTTGCCTTTCCATGTTACTTCTAAGCACTCTCTAGTATACCTTTTACCATCACAAATGTCGCAAGTAATCCACACATCAGGTAGGAAGTTCATTTCCAATTTTATCGAACCTGCCCCACTACATGCTTCACAGCGGCCACCTTTGACGTTGAAACTGAAATGGCCTGGAGTATATCCTCTTTCTTTGGATAGGGTTGTTTGAGAAAATAATTTACGTATTTCATCGAAAACTTTGGTGTATGTTGCTGGGTTTGAACGAGGAGTTCTACCTATTGGGGATTGGTCGATTATTATCGATTTGTCTATATCGTCAAGACCTGTTATCGATGTATGTTTCCCTGGTGTGGTGTCTGTTTTGTGTAATGTTCTTTGTAAAACAGGCGCTAAAATTCCTGAAACAAGGGATGACTTTCCTGAACCTGAAACACCGCTTACTGCAGTCATACATCCAAGAGGAATGTCAACGTTGATCGATTGTAAGTTATTGTGTGATGCTCCTTTTATCTTAATTTTATTTTTCGTTGGTTTCTTCCTCTTTTGTGGGACTTCGATTTTTCTTTTTCCGCTTAGATATGCTCCGGTAACTGAATCGGGCGCATCCATTACTTCTTTTGGAGGTCCGTTAGCAACTACCATTCCACCCTCTAATCCAGCCCCTGGGCCTAGGTCACAGAGCCAGTCAGCCTGCCTAATGGTATCTTCATCGTGTTCAACAACAATCAGAGTATTACCCAAATCGCTGAGTTCTCTAAGAGTCTCTAATAATCTAGAATTATCTCTTTGATGAAGGCCAATTGATGGTTCATCTAAGACGTACATAACCCCAGTTAATCTGCTGCCAATTTGAGTTGCAAGGCGTATCCTTTGGCTCTCTCCACCAGATAGTGTGTTTGCTTTCCTATCCAGTGTTAGATAATCAAGTCCGACGCTATTTAGGAAATCCAGTCTATTTTCAATTTCTTTCAAAATTTCAGTACCAATGAATAGGCTCTTATCATCTAAAACTTCTAACTGGTCTGCGTATTCTTCTGGAGGCCCTATTTCCGCATCTGGTCTCCATGCTCGTACTAAATCGAGAGATTCAAATATTGAACATGAAGATACTTCTGGTAATCTAATTCCCCCAACTGTGACGAATCTTGCCGCTGGATTTAATTTCTCACCATTGCAATCATTACAAGGTAAATCAGTCATACAATTTATCAATCGATTTCTTGTTCTGTTCGAGGTGGTTTCAACATATGTCTTTTGAAGTCTAGGTATTATTCCTTCCCATGGCTTACTATACTTGTACTGAGAGCCGTTTTCAGAAGTAAACTCATAATGGATTATGGTTGAACCCGAGCCATAAAGTAGGATATCTTGTTCATCTTCCCCGAGTAATTCGAATGGGAGATTTGTGGAAATTCCATAATGGTGACAGGTTGCTTCCATCAATTTGCGATACCATGAAGGGGACATGGAGCGGCGCCAAGGATTAACACAATTATTTGAAACTGCAAGATGATGGTCGATTATTAGTTCAATATTGAATTGGCGTTGTACTCCAAGACCTTGACAAGAGCTGCAGGCACCTAATGGGGAGTTGAATGAAAATACTCTTGGAGATAATTCTGGCATAAATGCTCCATGGTCGGGGCATGCAAAATCTTCTGACCATGTTATTGTTTGTCCTTTTTCTGTTTCCAGTGATTTGCTTCCTTTGGCTAATTCTATACCGTCTTTAGGAATCTCTAAACTTTCGATAGCGATAGTCCCGCCGCCGAGTTTCAAGGCTGCTTGTGTACCTTCGGTAAGTCGTTGACGGTTTTTTCTAATACACTTAAAGCGGTCAATTCTAACATCGATATCATGTCTGAAGTTCTTATCTAAGGTAGGGGGGTTTTCGAAATCAGCTTCATGGCCGTTTACTTTTCCACCGAGGTATCCTTGCTCGACTAATTGTTTGAACAAATCTTGGTGTGTTCCCTTTCTGGCTCTAATAATTGGTGCCCAAACTGAAACTACATGGCCTTCCAAATGCCACAAGACATCGTCTACAATCTCTTGTACAGAGCGTCTTGCAACCTCTCTTCCACATGTAGGGCAATGTGGTTTGCCTATTCTAGCCCATAATAAACGAAGATAGTCTTGTATTTCTGTCACTGTTGCAACTGTTGACCTTGGATTGTGGCTCCCCTGTTTCTGATCGATTGAAATCGCTGGAGAAAGACCTTCTATTCCATCACAGTCTGCTTTTTTCATCTGTCCAATAAACTGACGAGCATAAGAAGAAAGGCTCTCAATGTACCTTCTTTGGCCTTCAGCATAAAGCGTATCAAATGCTAATGATGATTTGCCTGAACCAGAAACTCCTGAAACAACTACGAATTTACCTCTAGGTAATTTAACGTCGATATTCTTCAAATTGTGTGTACGCGCACCTCGAACCGAAATCCAACCATGGTCTTCCTGATTACTCATAACAACACCTATTGGATGTCAAGGGTTCAATAAGTCCTCTATTTGAATTAATGCTTGAAACCTAATTTTATGATTTAGCGTTGAACGGAACTCTTGTTTCAAATCTAACAGGTTCATCAGTCCTGGGGTGAAGGAATTCTAACGAAGATGCATGTAAGCATATTCGACCCAATGGGTCTGTTTCAGCACCATGTAAAGCATCACCTACAACAGGTGTTTCAAGGGATTTCATTGCCATTCGAATTTGGTGTCTGCGGCCAGTATCAATCATAATTCTAATGAGTGAGGTTTCTTGATTTGTTTTCATAACTTCCCAATGAGTAATCGCTTCTTTTGCTGCTTTAGATTTGGATGTCACCTTTTTTACTCTGAGGTTTTTATCCTCTAATAGCCATTCAATTTCGGTGCCTTTGTTGCTTGGTAGATGGCCTTCAACAAGTGCATGATAAGTCCTATAGACGCTTCTTTCAGCGAATTGTTCTTGCAGGTATTCTTTACTTGATTTAGAAAAAGCAAGTAACATAATTCCCGAGGTTTCTCGGTCGAGTCTATGAACGATATAACACCAATTTGCCGGGTCTTTTGATTTTACATAATCTACACAACGAGAGTGAAGAGTATCCGGTTCCATCTTATTTGTCGCAACTGATAGTAGTCCTGCAGGTTTTTCGACCAATAAAATATCCTCATCTTCGAAAATTATGTTAAGGTTTTTTGGTTTTTGGATTGGTGGCGGAGTTATTTCTTTACTGACTGTCTTATCTAAAATTTCAACATTGTCTGATTGTTTAATGGCTCTTTTTGCTTTGTGCTCTATTTCACCATTCACAGAAATACGCCCTTCTGTGAGCATTTTTCTTATTCTATTCTTACTTGAATTGGGTAGTGACGATGCTAAAGCATCAATCAGGTTTTGTTCGGAATTAATTGGTATTTTCATAGTTCTCCCTCACAATATTAACGCGCTACAGTATTCACCTTTCTTGCCTGTATCATTAGGACCGAGTAGTGTTAGTGCCTCGCCTAGAGCAATACTTGCTATGTTTCCAGAGCCTTGATGGTGTTTGGTTGTAGCCAAAATTTCTCCTTCGCTTTCATACAAATGAATTCTTCTAAGAGTGATAAAACCGGGAACTGTTTTGATATCTTGGTCTAATTTAACTATTATTTTAGATTCTTGAGGTTGAGAAGATGATGTTTGTGCTCTAAACCAAGGGCCACATAAAATTCGGAAAACAACATGACTACTAACCGGATTACCAGGAAGTCCAAAGATTGGTGTTTCATTCCATGCACCGAATAGTGGCGGTGAGCCTGGCCTAACTTTGATTCGCCAAAAATCAATTTCTCCCTCATCTTCCATTATCTTCCTAACAAAGTCTCTATCACCCATTGAAACTCCACCTGAAGTGATTATTACATCACATGTTTTGGCTGCAGTGTCCAGTGTTTCTCTCAATTTGTCTAGATTGTCAATCACTGAAGAGAATCTTACCGGCTCGTGTCCAAGCCAGTTAACAAGGCCTGAAAGTCCGAAAGTATTGGATTCATAGATTTCGCCTTTTTCTAAAAATTCACCCGGTAATCTGAGTTCATCACCGGTAGAAATTATTGCAACTTTGAGTGGTTTGAAGACCTTGATTTTGTTGTGGCCCATAGCGGCACAGAGTGAAATTTTCTCAGGCGTTAAAAGAGTCCCGACTTTGAGCAATATTTCGTTTTCTGTGAAATTTTCGCCTTTTTTACGAATGAAATGGGGTTTTGACTCTTGGTTTAAAGTAACTATTTGATTCTCTTCGTCTACTTCACAGGCCTCAATTGGAATTATTGAATCTGCGCCCTTTGGTATTGGTGCGCCAGTCATAATTCTAGCAGCCTCTCCAATGATAATCGAATTATCAAATTTATTTCCGGCCTCTATAGTATTGGAAATTTTAAAATTATTAGGTGGGTTTTTGGATTCGCTATATTTTACAGCAAACCCGTCCATTGCAGAGTTGTCAAAGGGTGGATCGTTAGTTAATGCTGAAAGTGGCTCTGAAAGAGTCCTATGGAAGGCTTTGTCGATAGAAATCTCTTCGCTATCAGGTGATAATCTCCTTTTGAGAGCGATTTCTACCGCCTCTTCGAGTGGGATGAAATAAGGAGTTCCGCTGCCCATGAAAGTCCTAAAAAGAGATTTACTTTCATGTTATGGGACATATTATCGGTTGCTATGGAGTTTGAGTTCGTAATTTTATTATTCGGGCTTTTTTGTGTGGCTGTGCTTTATTCTAGTGTTGGCCATGGTGGTGCATCAGGATATCTAGCAGTATTATCTATGACATCGTATGGATTGATGGAAAGTTTGTGGTTAAAACAGCATTCATGGATACTAAATTTGGTAGTTGCTGGAATTGCCTTTTTCTATTATCAAAGAAATGGTTTTCACAATTTAAAATTAACAATACCATTCATTGTTGCAAGTATTCCTATGGCTTTTATTGGAGGATATATCTCGATAGATGATTTGTATTATGATATCTTGTTGTCGTTTGTGTTGTTTTGGGCGTCTTGGAAGTTATTGTCGAAAACTAAAATCAATACAAAAACTGATGTTTTGACGTTTAAGAAAGCGATGCCTTGGGGTGGGGCAATTGGTTTTTTTAGTGGGATAATTGGTGTTGGTGGGGGAATTTTTCTATCTCCAATATTGTTACTAAAAGGGTGGGCCACTCCAAAAACTGCTGCTGCAACATCGGCTCTATTCATTTGGGTTAACTCGCTTTCTGGTTTGATAGGAGCTAATGTTTCGGGTGAATTGATGATAGATTGGAGTGTTTTGACATACTTTGTGGCTGTTGTTTTAGTTGGTGGACTCTTAGGTTCTAATTATGGTGTTAAAATTGCTAATGAAAAAAAAATAAAACAACTACTGGTAGTTGTATTGATTATTGCTGGATTGAAGAGAATAGTTCAGATTATTTTGTGATTATTCCTCTTCAAAATACGGAGTGAATAATTCGAATAATTTCCTTGCCTGGGTTTCTGGCGTTAGATCGATTTCTTTGATGTGTTCTCGGCCCGCCTTAGACCATTTCTTTCGATTTTTATCACCTTCATCTATTGCTGAAATCCAGTCATCTCCTTCATCCATTAAGCGTCCTGTTTTTCCATCAACAACGGTCTCTCTAAATCCACCTTGATTGGAAACTATGACTGGGCAATCGACAAAATATGCTTCTGGTGGAGTTAATCCAAATGGTTCATTGATAGCATTACTAACCATTGCCTTCGCATTTCTCATCAATGCTCTAATGGCCGCTTGAGATACTCTTGGCAGGGCTTTTAATTCTACGTTATTTTTTCTGGCATGCTCCTTGTGTTTTTCATTGACACCACCGCCGATTTGGACAATTTGCAAATTTGAATTGCTAAGTTTTGTGATGGTTTCCCATAGGCCCTTTGCAAAAATCGCATGGCCGATAGTGATTACATATTTGTTTTTAATAAGTTTAAATTCTTTCTTAACAGACCCCCAGTCTTCGTCTTTGGTTGGTTTAATCGGCCAAAGATTAGTATTTATGCTGGGATAAAGATAGTTAGATTCTACATCGTAAACTTGTTTGATTCTATCACATGTGTTTTTCGAATTACCACTAATCTCTCCTCTCTTAGAGGCGAGTGTTACTAATTTTTCATCGATTTTTCTCTGTTTTGACAAAAGAAAATTTGTTAATTTGAGGTTTTGTTTTGGTGTTCCATCGACATCAAAGTGGAGGTCGTTGCTGTGTAAACCTCGATTTGGTTCAAGCATGTGTGTATGAATAGGAATATTGTTAGGTATCAGTGGCAGGATTTCTAAAGATGCCATTCCTGTTGTTATGTTTACGGCATCGATGTTTGAAAATAATGTATTCAAACCAACTCCTTGTTTTGTTAAATAAAGCATTGAGTACCATTTTTTAGATGCATTTCTAGATGACCGTGCAAATATTTCTGAAAATATTCCGCGTGAGTAAGACCAATCGCTCACTGGAGAAAAAAGTGGTATTTTCAATTCCTTTAGCTTCTCTATAAGTTCTTTATTAGGATGTAATGTTGCAAGACTTAAATCGAAATGTTTTGACCAAGCTTCGAGATTATTTATCAAATCCCTTTCTCCTCCACCGAAGTGCTCAAAAGAGCCTTTCACAATTAAAAGGCGCTTTCTTTGGGGGTTAGCCATGTGTTATGTGAGAGGGGTGGTTGCTATAATGTTGAGCCGTTATAGTA
>JABIUA010000039.1 GCA_018667575.1 Methanobacteriota archaeon
CCCTGCAATATGCTTCGCTAATTAAGCGTCTATATCAACACATCCTCAGGGGATGACCAAGTCTGATTAGGAACGTTATGTTCACTCAAGGTCAGCGCCATTCATCAATAGAGGAAGGGCGATGATCATGCTACAACAGATAGCTTGAATTCCAGCGTAAATCATTCCGAAACCAGCGACAAAGCCACCAGCATCTTCGCCAAATATATCAGCGGTTTCTTTAGCAACAATTAGTACGTTGATTACTGTGCTTGCAACAGCGATACCGACGGCACCGAACCCCATCCAAACACCTTTCCTTTGGTATTTCATCAATAGAAGACCAGCGTATACGAATAATCCAGATGAAGCGACGTTCATTATGGCAGTCAAGTATACTACTAACGTGGCAGTTCCGCCAAACCCGTCAGTGTCTGTTCCAAAGGACATAAGTCCGAATATTACACCTAATCCTCCGAGCAGAATTGCGACGATACCGAAGACTTTCGGTCCACCGCTTTTATTCTGTACTATAATCACTTGTTGGCCCATGGCTCCGGCTGGGGCCACTTGGCCCATCATTTGTGCATCTTGTGGTTGCATGGACGACGCTTAACCGGGTCACTTTATCAACTAATCGCCATCAAAACCAATAAAAATGGCGTATTAGAAGTCAGTAGGCATTCTTCCGCGCATTCTTAACCAGACTTCGCTTACAAACATTAATCCATACATCGACGTAATCCATAATGTTGGCCTTCCCCACTGAGAGTCAAGAGAAGCCTCAGTGGGAAGAAGGCCGTTAGAGAATGCTAAAACCATGGACAGCCAAACCAAAGTCACGCCATGCAAACTTAGTCGCAACCCAGCCATTATTTGCGAAGAGTTAGAACGCATTTCAGTTATCTGTGCGCCGGTCAATACCGCAGAAAAACCGAATATTTTATCCAGGGCACTGCCACCATTCCACCTTATTTTACCCAAGCGCAAACGATTGAATATTTCTATGATGGTAAATACGCTGATCCACACAACTACAACTTCCAATAACGGTTCAGCGCCCCGTAAATTCAAATCTCCCCATGTCGCCCAATACAACAGTCCCCACAACCAAACAACAAGGAATAGTTGAAACACCCGAGCGAATTTCGTTAATTTTCTAAGCAACTCAGTGTCATGAGAAAGCAATCCTTCAAGCGCTATTATCAATCCAGTTATTGCAGATAACCCTGCAGCGGCCAGAACCCACCACCAATCAAGAGAGTCATCTCTCCATGCAAGCATTAGCGCCACCATAGTCCATGCAAGGACTATCACTGAAGCGGTATTTGCGGCAGCCTGCATTGTGTAAAGGGGGTCTCTTCCGTCTTTTAGTACAGCTAAACCACCCATTAATCTAACTTCAAAAGCAGAATCGTCAACCACGCCATGCGCAGCAGCAGTCATTCCACCAATTGATTTTATTCTTGCTGCCTCAACTAGACCTATTTCATCCTTAATATCGTCTTTATTCCAAGATGAACCACGGCTTGCTGCATGGGCTGCTCCAGCTCCCCGACCCTTACTTTTGCCAGCTGAACGAGTTTTTGCCCATGCACGAATTTCAGGTGTGATTATTTCCTCAACTTGGTCCTCATTCAACGGCGCTCCATGGTCTGTGTATAGCCATCGACATTGAATGGGTACGGGCGCAGGGTCCACATCGGGAGCGACCATTTGGAATTGACCAGCATCTAAAGTTGGTAATTGTGCGATTAAATCTAGGTCACCGCCACTTTCTTTTAGCAAATGTCTGACCTTATCTATGTCTTGAGGTTGAGTGAATCTTCCAATAAAAGTAGTATTTGCTTGGGCTAAAATTTTGTAATCCACATCGCTTACATTTTGTGTTGCTAGAACACAAGCAACGCCATATTTCCTCGCTTGCTTGAAAATCAGTTTGATTAGATCTTTAGCAGGAGGATTACGTGGATATGGTGGCAAATATGGAGCAACCTCATCCATGAAAAATAACAGTTTTAATTCTCCATCAGCAGGTTGCTGAGTTAACATCCAATCATAAAGCTCCCGAGATAGTTCTTGAACAAAATACTGTTTCTGCGCTTCATCTTGTATCGTGTTGAGGTAAACAATGTTCAGCGGTATTTTACCCGGAATTGCAGGCTCAACAAAGGAATCAATATCTATCGGCACACCATTAGAGAATAATAATTGATTCACTCCAGAGGAGAAGGCAGACAACCTTCTTGCAAGGTCATTACGCGTAGTTTTTGGTAAACGTTCTTCAAAATCAGTAAGACGGTGCTCAAGCATTACTTCTTCCCATGTTGGGACATCCACCTTATCTTCTCCATCTTCCACATCTAGGAAGCATTGTGGATACAAGTGACGTATGAATTCATTATGAGGCTCCCTTACAACTCGCGCTAGAGCTTGAAAGTCACCTACATTTAAGCCAAATTTAGTGCCCTCAACCAGTATTTCATACAAAAACGGCTTGACCACTTTTCCTTGCGCTTTTTCAACATCATAACCTGCAAGGCTGGCAAATCCTGCAGCAACCATGTCCCATGCAGTGATTGCTTCTTCGGCGTCCAAGTCGGCTGGAGGGGCTCTAAATGGGTCTATACATAGGGGTAGGCCTTTACTCCTTAGAGGAGTCCAAATTCTCACTTCACACATATCGAGTAATTTTTTTGCTCGACTATGATCGCCACCATGCTCTGCTAAATTTGCAGGTTCAATACCCAAGGCTAGACGTGCCAAATCTCCTTGTGGGTCAATAATCAAAGAAGGGATTTTTGCTATTGCCGCCTCTTCGATTAGGGCTTTTGCCATTACAGTTTTGCCAGACCCAGTCGAACCAAGCATTGCTGCGTGTCTAGCTAGAACCTGTGGAGCGATATCTACTGGCTTTCCATTATCCCTTCTTTCACCTAGGTACAGCCCCTTTGGTTTGTAATGTTTAGATTGCTTCGAGTCGGTTTTTGGAGTTTCAATCTCATCGTTATCTATCGATAAGATGTCCCCAACCAGGTCAGCCAAATTAGGCTCCAAGTTGATTTCAGATATTCCCAAATCCTCGGGATTATCCGTATCATCTTGGGAGACCATAGGCAAGCGAGTATCGTTAGGGGTCTTGAAAGGTGCGTCGCTTGACATGAGAAAGAAGCAGACTCAAGGGGGCGAACCGACTCGCCGAGTCATGCAGCGAATACCAACTGCTCGCCCATCGTGGAATGATGAGATGCGAATTGCAGCCATTGAGACATTGGACTCGTTAAAGTGGGTTAAGGGAGTCAAAGGTAAGCAGTTCGGATTAGCCTTTGCAGAACACTGCGGAGCATTGTCAGCCGCTCCTTGTCAAAACGGGTCATCCTCTCTTTGGGCATCCCTCAGATTACTTGGAATTGGTGAAGGCGACGAAGTAATCGTTCCCTCGTTCACATTTATTGCTAGCGCTACGGCAATACCTCTTGTAGGAGCAACACCAGTTTTTGTTGATATTGAAAGAGATTATTGGTGCTTAGACTTTGAATCAGTAGAAGCTGCCATCACGCCCAAAACAAAGGCGGTAATCGGAGTTCATATTTTTGGACAACCATATGACCCGAGAATCATTGATCTTTGTAAATCAAAAAATATCGCCCTTGTTGAAGATGCAGCACAAGCCCACGGAGCAACCCAAATCAATACAAATGGAGAAAAATTATTCGCTGGTTCGATGGGCGATGTTGGATGTTTCTCATTTTTCCCTTCTAAGAATATGGCAGTTGGAGGCGAAGGTGGGATGCTAACCACCACAGATCAGGAATTAACTGAAAAGGTCAAGGCAATTACCAATCACGGCCGCGCACCAAATCTTGAAAGTATGGAACTTGGTAGTAACTTACGAATGTCAGAAGTTTCTGCAGCTATCGGATTAGTACAACTTTCCAACCTCGAAAAATGGGTTAAAAGAAGGCGCGAAATCGCTCAAAAATATACAGAAGCATTCGCAAACCACCCACATGTATCTATTCCAAAGGTTCGTAACGGTGCCGAGCATGCTTGGCATCAATATTGCCTCCGTACTAGTGCACCAAAAAAATTAATGAAATATTTAGATGAAAACTCGATTGATTCTCGAAGTTATTATTCGATACCATGCCACCATCAAGCAGTATTTACCAAACATCCTCAATTTCAATCACCGATGAAAGTAACAGATGAAGTGGCAGGTAATCTAGTTGCAATCCCAGTAATGCATGAATTAACCGACTTAGAAGTCGAACACATAATTTCAATAGTTTCAAACTTTGAAAATTAATTATTGCTGAGAGTCTTTGCTAGAGCTGCATTTGACCAATTAGACAATCCGGTCAGCTCCATACCTAACCACTCAGGCAACTCGACTTCTTGATTTTCATCACTAAGTTCTACTTCGGCTAGAATAAGTCCAGCCAAACCACCTTCAAATTCATCAACTTCCCAAACTAAATCATCTATTCCAGACCAAAAATATCTTGTTTTTTCGACATACGGAAATGATTTCAAATTTATGACTTCATCAGCATTATTGGTTTTAATTTCCCATTCCAATTCGATTGCTGAAGCACGACTTACGTTTCCCTTCATCGTTAAAATGGCTCTTTGGTCAACCTTTCTTATTCTGCTAGTAAGGCTATCACTCGAAGAAATTATTTTTAACTCTTCATCACTAAGCCCAACTAAAGTAATATTGTGATAAATCAAGTCACGTCCTAAGATTTCAAAATGTTCATAATCAAGGTAATATTGTTTTATCGAACTGGACTTGAAACCGTCCCGCCAAGGTTTTTGTGACCTTCCATCAATGAAAAAACGACGTTCAATCTCCATCGAGTGAGCCATCATCAAGCCTCATCATCAAATACAGTATCCCTTGCTTGTTGCATTGCATCATCATCAGTGAACCAAAAAGTCGGAGTTGGACCCATATCCTCATCCCATTTTTGAACAGCTCTGGCAAATAATTCTCCTTGAGCATATCTTTTGCACCATCTCAAGAACCATTCCGATTGCTCCTGAGTTTTTTCATCATCGGGAGATGAGCGTTTGAGTAGTTCTGCTTGTAATGCAGTGACCATCATCCAATTTGGAGTCAATGCATAAGTCGTATACGGGTTTCTTTCCATTGATACAGTATGGTGTTCAGCCCAAAGCGAGAATACTTTATCGTAGAGATATCCAATACTCAATACTCCAAACATAACAGACAAGAAGATAGAGGACAATCCTATGTACGCTGCTGGAACTCCGAAAATCGTATCATTGAAACAAATTCCAGAATCGCAAGAGCCGCTGAATCTCCATTCGATATAAGGCCAAAGCAACAATGTGATTGTTGTGCCCCAAAGCAACAAGCCAACTACGGCTTGTGATTGTTGCATACGCCAATATTGACGCATTGCCCATTTACGGATTGGAGAACTTTTATCACCCTCTTTTGACATATCAACCAAACCACTCCACAAACCCATCATTCAAGAAATTGGTTATCCTTTTATTGGTTTTATGCCATTTTTCTTAATTATAACTCATTGCAGTAGCCAATTATTGTATGGCAAATCATCTTACCAAGCGATTGATATGCTATCTAGTCGTGAAAATAATATGCGCGGGCAATGGATAGTGCGGATATTGACTATTTTAGCCGTCACATCTCTTATCTATGGAATTTCCTTACAGGAATCAACCGATTTAGAATCTACATATGGTGAAGAGGCCGATTCTACTGAAACATCAAATCCACCAGAAAGCGATGATGGAAGCGATATGATACCCGAATCTTTGAAAGAAGAAGAACCCGATGATAACTCAGGCGAAGAAAGTAAGGGGCTGAAAGGAAAACTAATCGGCTTTGGTTCGGGATTTTTATCGGTATTATTTTTCGGGTCAATCTTCTTTGAATTTTTTAGAATAATCGTTCTAATGGCTCTACTAACGCCTCTTTTAGCCAAAAAAGAATCTACCAAGGAACTGACTAAAGGCAGAATCTTAGGATATGTTGAAGCGAATGCTGGAATACATTTCTCGGCTCTTAGAGACGCTCTCAAATTGGCAAATGGGGTCACTGCTTATCATTTACAGATATTAGAAGTTCAAGGAGCAATAATATCATGGAGGGATGGAAAACTGAGGCGATACGCCACCAGCAACCTCACTACCAACGAGATCAATTCAATTACCAGCCCCATTGTTGGAACAAGGTTAGCCATACTCCGAGTTTTATCTGACGCAGGGGCCCTGGGTTTGACAAATAAAGAGATTAGGAATAAGTTAGAGATTTCACGACAACTTCTTTCTCATCACATAAATAAATTGAACAGCAACCAACTTATTGAGAAATCAGGCCTAAAAAAGCGCTCCTCATGGAGATTGACAGAGCCCGGTTTGGAAATCTTGAACTCCACATCTTAACCCCGTTTAGTAAAATCACTTCACCAATTCTTTGATAACAGGGCCGGTTATGGTAGTTCCATGAAAGAACATAGAATACTTGCCCTTTTTATCGTCACTCTATTCGTGACTTCTGGGTGTATTGGTACAAATGATATTGCAATTGACGAGCCTCAAGTAGAATTGCCGGAAGACTGGGCATCGATTACTAAACGCAGTATATCAAGCCCTAATCTAAAGGAATTCACGGATTGTGAGGAGTTGGAATCTCAATTGAAATCTTCCATTTATGAAGATTACAAAACTCAGTTATTACAAGCCGTTGAAGAACAATATTACTATGGTGGCTGGTTCGGAGATGATGTTATGATGGACGGAGTTGTTGCAGAATCGTCGTCAACCACCGGGGGGTCAAACTCTATTCAACCAAAGAGAGAACAAGGTACTGATTTCTCAGGTACTAATAATCAGGAACAGGGAGTTGATGAAGCAGATTTCGTCAAGACAGATGGTTATTACATCTACTTTCTGAATGGCGATACATTAGTCATTCTCGGAGTTCCTGAATTTGGAGAACTAGAGGCGCTATCTAGCACCTTAATCGAAGGAACACCACAAGCAATGATGCTTGATGGTGACCGATTAGTAGTTATTTCTACAGTTTCTTCATGGAATATACCAAGTACAAATTCTCTCTATCAAGCCATGGATTGGGATGAAGGATATAATTCGTGGAGAACCTCCTCATTAACTAAATTCACAGTATTAGATATCACGGACCGCTCTAACCCCGATATGGAAAGAGAGTTATTTTTGGAAGGCAGTTATATCACTGCAAGAGAA
>JABIUA010000038.1 GCA_018667575.1 Methanobacteriota archaeon
TACCATTTCTTAAATCTGTTCAGATAATATCTCATATGATTTTATGAAAGTTTCTTTAATTCATAACGCTCATATTTATGAATGCCTTTTCCTTGGCGCCAAATACGTTTGAATTCTAATCGAATAAGCATTGATATTAATCTAGCGAATGTATTGAATGTGAGGATAGCAGCAGTAGAAAATCCAGGCCAGCCAATGGATTGAAATTTCAAGTTCTGCAGAACAGTAGCCATCGCTGGGTTTTTTGTACAACATAGGATCTTATTGTTTTCAATTTTATCAATGGCCATTTCAATCAACTCTTTTCCAATACCTTGACTTCGATATTTTGAGTCTACAAGAACAGTTGAGATTTCAGTATGACTTCCGACTTTTCGCATCTCTGCATACGCGATTAGAGTACTTTCACGATAAATGTTTACACAATTTCCCGTAAGGAATCGTGTTTCTTTTTTATCACTTGATGGAGGGCGAACTTCAAGTTCGTCACGGAGCATTGACTTCAACCATCTGACATCCTCCATGTACACAAGTCAAAGTCGGTGCATAAAGGGATTATGCCTACTATTTCTTAGAATCTCGAATCGACCAATTCTTTCTTCTAAGTCCTTCTAGGGCAACACCGGTTAGAGCACCCCAAATAATTGGACTTTCAATTTCCATTAGGTAAACCACAGCCATTGCAACTGCTGCTAATATCCAGTGATGTACCCACAGTCCTTTTGCTCGTAAGTGGAATTTGGTATTTTCTGTAACGAATCTAACAAGCGCGAAGGTTATTATTAGTGCTAAAGAATATTGTGCGAATTCCATTCAAAACCCTCATAGTGGTGAATTACAACTTGGACAGAATTTCCAACCAGATTGAATTGAGGAGCCACAATTTGGACAGTTAGTCGGTTGATTTGTAGTGCCCATTACAACAGAATCTTTGACTACTGAATTTCCGACTTGACCGATTTGAACCACCGGCTTGTCATCTTTTTCCAAGTGATTTTGACGAACTCGACCAGCCTCTGCGAATAGCCCAGCCTTTTGATACATGTCTGCTGCACCTTTGAAATCTCTAGCCATTTCCAAATTCTTCGCTTGCTGCGCTAAATTTTGTTGATTGCCTTGAGGCGGTTGTCGCTGTTGTTGTGTTTGTTGGGCAGGAATTTGTCCTTGCGGGCGTTGTTGTATTGGCTGTTGAATTACTTGTTGGATTACCGGTTGTGTATACATTTGTGGCATTTGCTGAACTAAAACAGTGGTCTTCTTTGAACCGTGCGAAAGAGCAATAATTCCAGCGAGCAAAGAGAAGCAACAACTAATCATCCCAGGTATGGCAAAAATATCCGAATTATTAGAATAATCCTTGTTGTCGCATTCAATTATTTCTTCGTAAGTCAAAGCATCATCCATACAATCATCATATGACTCTCCATCTGTAGTAGACGTATCGATTACAATCATTAGAAGGAAAAATACGAAACATATCCCACTTATCCACCACCAAACTTTTGGTGAACTTCCCGAACTACCAATTGCAGTTCCGTTGACAAGCACTTGTGCCACAAACACCGGTAGCGGTATTAGTGTATTATGATAACTCAAAACAGTACATTGTATAATTAACCAATCGCTTTAGCAATGCCATGGACGAATTTGAACAAGAGGAAGATGAAGAAAAACCTCAGTTACTAACTCAAATTATACTAGTTTTTGTCGTTGTGATGATGGTAATGGTATTCTTCCTTGGAATGTGAGGTTTTGTCAATAAGGGCCTTCTCGCATTATCATGGACGAACCCCTCTGGTGGCCACAAGGTGTTATTCAGACATCTTATGATTCGTCCTTTGAAGGCGAACTAGTCACCTCTTTAGGTCGTCTAAAGATTTGGAATTTCAAGGCCTGTCTAGAATTAGAATGGTGGCAAGCAGTTCCAGAAACTGGTAAAGTTTGGGGAAAGTGGCCAGAAGTACAAATTTTAGAAGTAATTCAGCATGATAGATATGGTATTTTACTAAATTTGAACGGAACTCATATTGTAAGAATATGTCCTTTCGAGGTAGGAAATGACATTTCTAGAATGCTCAGGCATCAGCCATGGAATGAGGCAGTTAGTGACCAAGCCCTGATGTTACCAAGTATGGTATGGTCGGTTGCTGGAAATGATAGAGTAATCATATATCCTTGTAAATCACTTCTAAGTATCGAAGAAAGTCATTCGATGAAGTACGAAATTGCAGAATGCGTTGGACTTATTCATTCAAGTCTTGATCAATTCTCCACTCCAAACACAGAAAGAATTTGGAATGATAGACTCAAAGATATAGAAGCCTGTCTAAAGACAAATACGCTGTGGCGAGCGCCACATAGTAAGTTCACAGTTGGCCTACCTCGATTAAATCTTGATATTGGTGCGATTACCATGTTTGACGATAAACCGATGATGTTACCACAACCAAGAACTATCACGGAGCATCTAATGTGCGACAAAGAACGTTTACCTGGGCTTGCTACTATGATGATTCTTGAACGACAATGGTCTGCACATGAAAAGCCTACTGAAGAAAGTCGCAAGCAATTATTGGAGTCTTGGCTTAGCGGCGCTCCTCAAGCCTATTCTAATGGTAAAGCACTCTCAACACTACTTGGTGGACCCTGGGTTTGGCGCTATCATGCTACTTTACTAGAATTAGGCCAAGCCATGATTTTTTCAGACAGTGAACTTGAGAAGAATTCGATAAAGTGGCTCAGTGATGTTTCTCGTCTTCAAGCATATCTTGGAATTCTACGCTTTTGGAAGTCCGGATTATGGGGTGGGGTTACTGGCTTGATAGTATCATTTTTCACTTGGCAATTAGAAACTTTATCTCCTACAGTGTCAGGATTAATAGGTGCAACAAGCATACTATTTGCCCTAGCATCGAACCAATTATACTGGTCTAAAGACCCTGATCCATATTGATCAACGTTGTTGACGAATTCTATTATCATAGAATTCTAAACCATTGTCGCGAGCATTTTGCATAATGTAGAGTAGGAACTTTTCTTTCTCTGCTCTCTCGTCTGCTCCACCTTGTACATCCCAGTACAAATTGATTGAAACATCGACAGATGTAGCCGAAATTCCACTGACTCTACACCATGACGAATCATCATTAATTGTTGCGGTATTTTCTTTGATGGATGCTAGAACATCATCACGGAAAGCCTCGACCTTATCAGGGTCTGAGTTGATGTCAAAGTGAACCATATTTTGCCATCTTCGCCATCTTCTCTTACCGAAATTCTCAACAGGAGTACTTACTAAGTTGGCATTTGGGATAGTGATAATGGTATCAATGCCAGTTCGAATCAATGTTGTTCTAAGATTAATTTCTATGACTTCTCCTTCAGAACTACCAACCTGTACCCAGTCTCCGACCTTAAATGGCCTGTCGAGTAGAACGGTTAGTGCTCCAAAGAAATTGGAAATAGTATCCTTAGCCGCAAGTGCAAGTGCGAGACCGGAAATACCTAAACCAGCAATCAAAGAGGTAAGTTTGAATCCAACTGCATCTGCAATAAATATCGCTCCAATGAATATGATGAAGAAACGCATGATACTTTCAACAGCGCTAATCAATGTTTTATCTGTTCCATCAGTAACCCCGTCTTCATCCAGCATCTCGACAACATCTTGAACCACATCTACCAATCTAAATGCCCAAATAACCAATGCTAAAGCAATAATGAACTGGAAAATATTTGGGACTATATCCTGCATTACTTCAGGCATTGAAAAGGTATCAGAGCCAGATTGAATCGACTCAATTAATTGTAGAGTTATGAAATATGCAACTGCAGCACCTGCAGCAGAGCCCAAGGCCTTATCAGAATCTTTGACAGTTTTACGCTTGATATTCTCCGAGCGAATGATTCGGTTAAGCAATTTTGGAGCAATCTGCATAGTGATAAATCTTGTAATGATACCAACTATAATTATACCAAATATTGCTATGACGGTTATCTCGTTCAAACCGAGGCTTTCAGCAGCATCAGCAGTGATATCACTCTCACTCATGATAAGCCGAAATATTCTTTTGTTATGGTTTTTGTCAATTCGAACACAGCAATATACCTAGAAAAGGGCAATTTATTATCTGTGACGGCTAAATATTCAATAAGGCAAAGGAAAAATTGTAATCGATTCAAATGTCAAATGCACCTGTTCGTCCATCTAGACCTAGAGCACAATCTGCTTCTTTAGCGGCCCCTGGAACTCTGATGCAAGGTTCGGTTTCGGCCCCTTCTTTATCGGTTGTTTCACCAGGTCCAATGCCAACTAATGCAGTGGTAAACCCGCTACAAAAGTTTGCTCAATTGATTTTGTATGGAATTGCCATGGTGGCCATATGGGGTGGAATTTTAGCAATTGCATTTTCTGATAACTCAACAAATCTAAACTTCTTGATTCTAGGTATTGGCGGTATTGTCTCTTCGATAATGGCAATTGCGCTAGTCGAATGGCAACGTAGAAAGGGTGGAGATGAACTACATAGCGTGCATGATTATCTAATAGGAATCGGGTTTTTCTTTTCTGCAGTTGGCGTTCTTTGGGGTTCAAGATGGCTGATTGGAGTTGCAGGTTCTAATGATGTATCTTGGTTAATCAATGAAAGTGTACCGTACTCAGATGCCGACTGGTATCCTTCAGCCAATGCAATCTATGTACAATTAGTAGCATGTTTAATTCTAATTATGGGCCAAGTTTGGTATCTTAGTCGCCTAAAGGGTCAGACTACCTTCGGTTGGTCGGTCGCTTCATTCACTCCTCTAGTCCTAGCTTTGATTGGTTTTGGACCTTGGATGCGATGGTCAGGAGATATTGTTTCATGGGAACTTGGCATCTCAATAATTTCATTATCAGCCTTTGCGATGTGGCTTTCCCTTCGTTCAAACAGCGGAATGATTTTTGCTATAGTGGCAATATTTTGTGGAATAATTCCAATTTTGTATGAGTTTCAAAATCAACCAGTTGATGACTCGGGATTAGGTGGTGCTCTATCATTGATGGTCTTCATTATCGTCGTTCAAGGATGGCTTTCAGCGGATGGAAAATTGAGACAAGACCTAATGCAGTGGACTTCTATCTTCCTTGTCGGAGAGGTTGTATTCGCTATGATCTTCGCCAGAGCAGAAGATTTGAATTTAATTCTAGGCCCATTTAGAGGGGATGAATTAGGTGAACTATCTACAATTCTAACGCTTCAAGTTGTACTGTGGCTAACTGTTTTAGTCGCATATTTCCCAGCCACTTTGAAGCGAAGGATTCCTTACATGCCAATAGGTTTGGCAGCATCATTATTCATAATCACGCCTCAGGCTAGTATCATACCTTGGATTTTAACAATCATTATGTTGCCATATATGGTAATAATTTCTGATGTGACTAGAAAATGGGTTGCCAATAGTACAATCATTGCTGCTGGAGCATCCTTTTTCTTGCAAAGTTATCTAAATAGCGATGGATTTTATTATGATAATTTCGATAGTCTACTGATTCTCGCCTTACTTGTTACAGGAGAAATTGGACGTCTGAAAGGTAAAATCGATGACTTCGCCCATTTCGCATTGCTTGGTCTACTGGTACTATCTTCGCCAGTTTTACTTGGTAGCGGGGCATTGATTCCTTGGGCCATTGTAATCTATACGATTTCTTCATCGTATTTGATGCTGGACCAAGTCCAAAAGAACCCAGAAGAAAAATCTGCTTTAGGAGCAACTTCGGCTCTTTTCACTTCGATGTTATTATCTGTAGTACTGTCTTATGCTGGTAGATTGGAAGTTCCTCTACCTGATTCTATAATGGACTCATTATCCGGACTAAATATTACTTTAGCCGTAGTAGGAATTACGGTTTATCTTAGTATGATTAAGTTCAAGGAAACAGAATTAGATGTTGGGTATCTAATCAGTATGGGCAATACTAATCGAAAGAAATTAGTTCCAGTCTTTGACCCTCTTACCGGTAATTGGGTTATACCTCAAGTTGTTGAAGAAGAGGAAGA
>JABIUA010000036.1 GCA_018667575.1 Methanobacteriota archaeon
GCATTTTCACCGTATCGGAAAATAAATTCTTAATACCATCTCTAAATTCTTTGAGTCCATTGGTCGTCCCATGAATCGTTAGGAATAGGCCGTTGCTATTGGTGAGGACTGTCGGAGTCTTAATCCAACATTCATTTATTTGATGAATCAAAACTAATATTGGCCCATGTAATTGAGCGATAACTAATGCCGAAGATTCACTTTCCGAAATAATGCTGGTGACTTTGAAAACTCCGTCTATTGAGAAATCCTCTAATTCTGGAACTTCATTTGAATAGTGTAGATTGATTAGATATTCAGGATATGCTCCAATACCTGATGCATAAGATATTAATTCCATTCTAGTGAAGTAATCGGTTAGAACAACTCCAGGAGAATCTCTAGCCTGCTCGAGAGTTACTTTCAGTTGTAAATATCGTAAAATATTTTCAGACATAATAACCTCTCATGAACGGGTCATGTCTCACACATATGAATGTAATGTTTGGTCATTAAATACTGGATAGGGGGGGTTTTTTGAAATTTAATATCGGAGTAAACCTCAAAAGAGCGACTTTAGTGGAAAACATATTAGAAGGTCTTGATATGAGTGCAATAGATGATTTGATGGACACAATCAATGAGCAACTAGATGCCATCAATGAATTAAATTCCTTTTTCAAGTTTGGTATTAGTATCGTTCTAACATTCATATCTTTTCAAGTCGTAAAGTATGGTATTGTAAGGCCTTGGGGCCGCATTGTAATGTCCACTGACACCGCATGGGATGATAAATTACATCGCCCTGTAGCAACTAGGGCCTACTTTTTCCTATATGTTGGTGCAGCTCAACTAACTCTACTTTGGGTCTTTGAAGGATTTTCCTTTAATGATTCATTAGATCCTATATTTTCGGGAATATACATTCTTCTTGCCACCTCGATTGCTAGCGTTTCAATTAAACACATTATTCCAATGGTAATGGACCGTTTCACTGAAAAGTCAAGTGTCACAGTATCTGGTAGTAATCCTTTGATTACCTTTACACTTAGATTTACAGTATGGTTCGGAGGTCTTTATCTTGCCCTTACTGAAATAGGGATTGAATTATTTGGAGTACTTGCTTCATTAGCGGTATTCTCCTTAATCATAGGCCTTGCAGTACAACAAACTCTCGGGAATATAATCAACTCTTTCCTATTGGCGATCGACAGACCTTTCGAAATCGGCGATAGAATCGAAGTCGAAGGCACATGGGGTTCAGTTGTTGGCACTGGTATTCTTTCAACTAAGGTTCTAGACCGAGATGAGCGGTTAGTGGTTATACCAAACAATACATTAGTTTCCTCCACGATAGTTAACCATGCTCGTGGTGGCGGTGATGGAATGGCTCGTCGTATCTCAATTGTTATCGATGTAGGTGTTGATTACCGAGAGAATACAGAACACGTTAAATTAACGATGGTCAAGATTGCCAGAGAATGTGAATATGTCATAGATGAGCCTAAGCCGCAGGTATTACTGACCGAACTTGGTGACTTTTCCAAAGTCTTCCGCCTATTTGGTTGGGTCAATGACTATTCAGATGAGTGGCTGGCACGAGACTGGTTATTACGAACAATCGACAGTACATTCAGTGATGAAGGTATCAATATCCCCTACCCAACATCTGTTGAGTTGACTGAAAGTGTCTACACTCAAGCATCCACTAGAAAGCAAGCAGCAGCATCTAAGAAGATGGAAAAAGAAGAGAAAAAGCATCTTGAAGAGCGCGAAGAAGCGAAGGCGAGTCTTGAAAAGATCCAAGAAAAGCTCAAAGATGTTAATTTGGAAGGCAAGAAGAAGACAGAACTTGAAGAAGAGGTACGACGTCTCGAGACTACCATCAACATGTATGATTCCGCTTGAATTCCTTTCATGAACGGGTTAATTTATATCCGCTTATTTATCGAACTGGTTTCATGCAGCGTAGCGCAAGCCATGGAAAAACCGTAAAGTCGGCGTTTTTAATCATTATAATGATTATAATGACACAAGTCGGGTACTTAGACCTGATAAATAGTCCAAGAACCGGTAATGATTCATTTGATGAGGAATCATCGGTGATGGAGACGGGAGGCTCAGGTTCCTCGCAGAGCAACTTTACCGCAAGCGTCGAAGGTGCAGATCTCATCATCGATGAGGCCATGACCAACATCACCTTCCAGTACAACGCCAGTGCGGCAAGCGGCTCAGGCAGTGGCTCAGGCAGTGGCTCAGGCAGC
>JABIUA010000146.1 GCA_018667575.1 Methanobacteriota archaeon
CTTTCAGCCTTCACATTATTTTTGATGATATTGACTGCTTTTCTTTCATTGGCCCAGCTTGAAATGGGTTCGAACGACACATCTGTTGACCGAATTGACCGTGCAGCATACAATGGTCTAGATCGAATGACATCAAATAGTGGGTGGTTTGTCCCTATGTCGGATTCGACTTTAGATTATGCAAATGCGACTGCAGATTGGCATCAAATCGATGCAAGTGATTTAGATCAAGGCATCGTTCAAGTTGGGTTAATGGTAGATGGCAAACTAGATTTTGATAGAGTACACTCTCTTTCCAATGTTACGGAGGATGGGATGGTTAAAGGATTAGGATTAGACGACGGTCTAAGTTTATATGTTCAAATCAAAGTAACTGACAGCGATAACCAGTCTAGGTTGGGTTTAGTTTTGTTTGAAGGGGGCACACCTCGGAATACCGCGCAAACTTCCTCCAGCGCTTCAGTTACTTTTCAAGAGGCAAATGAAAAGATTCAACTAATTTTAGAAGTTCACGATGGGGGGCGCAAATCTAATTCTCTTCGCATCACAGAAATAAGTCCTAGGTCTGTTTCTGGTAGCCCAGAATGGATTGAAGTATTGAACCCTAATGATTTCGCAATTTCTCTGGAAGGATGGAGTTTCAGCCATATTTCAACTTCTTCGCCCGATACCAATATTTTACTCAAGAACGGAGTATTGGCAGGCCATTCTACTACTATATTTACTGGAGATGAACTCTCTCAGGAAACAGGAAATGCCACTCACATTATTGATTTGGGACAATCAGGATTCTTAGGCGTGGGAATGATTAGCGGCCTTGATGATGGCGGCGGTATTGTCAAATTAAGTTACACGCAACTATCTGAATTCCGCCCAGTGGAGATTTTCAGAGTTGAATGGGGTGGTGACACCGGTTTCTTCTTGACGCCTGGGCAGACTTTGGAATGGAATGGTAATTTGCCCGTATCTCCCTCGGATTGGTCAATTCCAACTCAATCAAGCCCAGGAAACTAGGCTTAATGCGGATAGTTGGAAATATAGTTAATTTTGCTAACTTGGGCGCATGCTTCATGAACCTAAGCGATTTAGCCTAACTGTTCCCCATGCAACCAGCAGGCCAATATTCCCGAGACCGATGCATAACAGGTGTGCATGGTTTAGATGAAATTCTAAGAGGCGGTATACCATATGGTTCTACAGTTTTGGCTTCGGGTACGTGTGGTTCAGGGAAAACAACCTTGGGAATGGAATTTCTTGTCCGCGGCGCTGATGCGGGTGAGGCTTGTGCCCATTTCACAGCAACTGAGCCATCCGTCAAACTACTTGAGAATATTAGGCAGTTCAAGTTCTTTGATGTCAAAATGGTAGATTCAGGATTGATTAACGTATTTGATATGGACGTTTTATATTCTTGGCTCGGATTGGAAAAATCATCTTTTGACTTAGACGACGTTCACTCTCTGATAAAGGCAATTGTGGATATTGTAAATACCATTGGTGTTACGAGATTAGTTATCGATTCAGTTACCACACTTTGCTACAAAATTAAATCGGAACAATTAATTCGAGATTTCTTGTTCACATTGGGTAAAAAGTTAGCAACTCTAGGATGTACAACAATACTCATCGCTGAAATAACATCTGCTACAGAAAACGCTCACTGGTCTTCATTTGGTGTAGAAGAAGCAATCGCAGATGGGATTATTGTTCTTGGAGATGTAGAGAGAATGGGTCACTTGTTGAGGTTTTTGCAAGTTGTAAAAATGAGGGGGACTTCTCACAGCAGGGCAAAGCATGCAATCGAACTAACTCCTCTAGGGGTAATGCTAACTCCAATGTTAAAGTGGGGCGCAGTAAGCGATACACACAATAGATGGGGTGCATGAAAATGTTTGATTTAGACCAAGGTATTGCAGACCAATTGACCGAAGTCTCATTGAATAGCGCAATCCAAGTTCGTTGTGGTAATTCTAACGCTTTCATGGTTACTGCTAGTACTCTGATTCCATTACTTCAAGCGTTTGAAATGGGCGGTGTCTATATCAGTGCAAGTAGAGGTGCAGCAGAAGTTATCCAAGGTTTCGAAGCTATAGGGGTTGACGTATCTCACATTCAATTCATTGACTTAGTATCTTCTGGGATATTGGGTGGAACTACAGTGCCATATTCGAATGTCCACTTTGTAGATAGCCCGATAATGCTAGAATCAGTGCTCCTACGTACCTTGTATATCTTAAAGACCACGGACAATGAACGCAATTTCATATTCCTTGATAGTGTTAATTCTTTGGCGATTTACAATGAAGACCGAATGTTGGCGGAGTATCTTCATACATTCATCAATACTTTTAGGCAGCAAGAAGTGTTAACGGTAATTCTTAATGTCCCGGATCAAACACCTCCATTGGTTTTATCAAATTTAGATTTATACTGTACAGACCTCATAGACAGAGGGCAAGTTGTAATACATTGAGGTGAGATTAATGGCGTCAGAATTCAAATTCGATAAAGAAGATGAAAAGTTCTTCGGGTCAGTGGGCTCTTTTGGAGTTCCTAAATTCGATAATGAAATGCATGGTGGCGTCCCTAGAGGATTTACTATGATTGCATTTACAGAAACAGGTTCAGGTAGCGAATTATTTGCAAAGCAATTTGTATCACCGGCAGAAGAGGCAGAAAACACTCTTTACATTTCTACTAACGAAGGCCAAGCAGAGATCGTAAGAATTTTCAATAAATATAGCTGGCCTTTGGACATCAATGTTAGGACGATTGGTGAAGAATATAATTCCAATGTTCTAGAAAAGGAACTGCTTGCAAGTAGATATAGATTGGAAGGATTTAGGCTTGAAGATATTCAAAGATTGGCACAAACCAGGTTCGTAGATGATGTTACGCAGGATTATCTTACCGAAGTCACTAACGAAGTTATGGCACTTGGTCCTTATTTTAGAGCGGTTATAGACAGTCTTGATTTCTTTCTTCAAAGAGAAGACCCAGCAAGGGTAGTGGCAATGGTTAGAATGCTACAGGCGCATGCACAATTATACAGAGGACTAGTCTTGATATCAGTATCGACCGATGGTCTTTCACCTTTGATTAAACAAGAACTCGCATCCATTGCAGATATGGTGTTATCATTCAAAGTTCGAACTATTGGTACTGACTTTGAGACTTCAATGATTGTATCTAAGTTTAGAAATGCTCCTGAAAATTTGAAAATACTTGTGTTTAGAGTTACTCCAGAAGAAGGAATCACTCCAGAAACAGTCGAGCGTATTGCTTGACGGATTGGAGAGGGCGTCAAAACGATATGTCCAAAGAGGTCAGCCGTGAGGAGTTAATATGACGGATAGGAGTTCAACAGGCGGCTATGACCCATCAGGCATCGATTTAGATGCTTGGACGAAGCTTGAAGAACAGTTAGAGCAGTCAATCCCTCACTATGATAGAGTGAACCGCTGGATGACCTTTGGACAAGACAAAGTATGGAGAAAAAATGTACGTAATCATGCCAAGAAAGGGATGAAAATTCTAGAAGTGGGCTGCGGTCCAGGTTCCTTTGCTGAAGATCTAGTGGGATTGGATGTAACTTGTTTGGACCCTTCGGCAGAAATGTTGAGGGTTGCTAAAAAAAGGGTCGATTCGGCTAGGAAATCAAGGGGCGAAGAGCCGGCGAAATACGTCGAAGCAATTGCCGAGTCAATACCTCTTCCCGACGATACATTTGACAGGGTTTTTTGTTTGTTTTCGTTTAGAGATTTCCAAGATAAAAAGAAGGGCCTAGAAGAAATCTTCAGAGTACTAAAACCAGGTGGTCAATTAGTAATATGTGATGCTGGTAAAGCCAATTGGTTCCACGGTCTAGCCGGTCGTATTTGGATGGCTACAATTGTACAATTGATTGCTCGAGTTATTACCAAAGAAAAAGACCATCCTTGGAAGGGTCTAGCCCGTACATACTCTCATTATGGGACAAATGGTTATTACAGAAAAATAATGCGAGAAGTAGGTTTTGACGATGTCCAAGGCAGACTGTTACTACCTTTTGGTATGTCTAGCAGGTTTAGGGCATTTAAGCCAAAAAGGGGAAGTGAAGCCTAATTATGCTCTCTTTTGGACTGAAAATGAAAAGGCGTTTAATCACTACACTCATAAACCCCCTATAATACGGCGAAATGTAGGTGATTTGCTTGGGTATGTCCGACGTTCTTCGTAAAATCAAACAAACCGAGCGCGAAGCAGCAAAGCAACTTGCTGATGCGCAAAGTGAAGCATCGAAAATATTGTCAGACGCTAGAAAGAAATCTAGCGAAATCGTGTCAAGTGCAGCCGATGACTCTGTTTCAAGTACTCAAGCAAAATTAGATTCTGCAAGAGAAGGCGCTGATAAAGAGGCAAGTAAAGTCCAAAAGACTGGAACTAAGGAAGTAGATTCGATTGAATCTAGCGCTTCAAAGAATTTAGACAAGGCTGTAAGTGCAATCTTGGATACAATGACTACATTTTGAGGTGTTATTATGCTTGAAATGTCCCGATTAACCGTCGCTGCACCAGTCGGTAAATTGGAAGAAGTAATTCGTCAATGTACAAACTTAGGTTGTGTACATATCGAAGAATACAGCAATTTTGAAGATGGAATCGGAATCGGTTCTTCGATAAAGAACGAAGGCTCAGAAATAGTTAGTCGTCTATTGACAAAAGTACGTTCTCTTCAGTCTGAAGTAAATGCAATTAATATGAACGGTCCAACATCTCGAGAAAGTATCGTTGGCATGATTAATGAATTCGAAGAGAAAGTCGATACGGCGCTAGACTACGTTGAGACAATCAGAAATTGTGAATCCGAAAAGACTTCTCTTGAAGAGCAACTTAAGGCTCTAATAAGAATAGCACCTCTTGGAATACCTTTGGAACTGATGTCTGGTTACGAAGGTGTTGAGATATACTTGGCGGAAACCAGCAAGGCGTCCAAAGCCCAAATCGTTTTCAGCGATATTATCGATGAAATCGAACTAAAAGTATCAAAGGGAATCATCGCAGTAGCATGTCAGCCAAAGGATGGAGCTGCAGTTCAAATAGCACTCGCAGAACTTGGATCTAAAGCAGTCCAAATCCCTGGCGGAAAAGGAACTCCTGGTAAGATGATTGCCGAAATCGAGGATGCGATTGTAGACTTAGATTCAAAGGCCAAGAATACAGCAGAGTCTTTGGAAAGTTGGACAACTTCTAACGGTTCCAACTTAGTGAGAGTAAAGGAGCACTTGGAGAGGGAAGAGCAAATATTTACTGCTCCAACATTGGTTGCAGTTAGTAATCAAGCCTTTGCCTTGGATGCTTGGGTTCCTACAAGTAAGTCTGATGAAGTAAGAGCGGCACTTTCGAAATGTGCATCTCACGTTTCTATAGAAGAATACGTAGATTCCCACCATCACCACGATGAGGGCCATGAAGAGCACACAAGTTCTCCTAAAGAATTAGTTATGCTTGCAGACTATCTCGAATCTTCTAACCAATCCGTTTTCCAATTTTTCAAGTCCATGGATTTGGACGATTCTGGGCAACTTGAGTTCAAAGAAATCGAGAGTGCCATGAAATCAGCGAATATTGGAGATATGCCGCCATGGAATATGGCTAAATTCCTCGCTGCCATAGACCTTAACAAAGATGGTAAAATCAATTTGCCTGAACTTGATATAGCAATTTCTGGAATCTCTTCTCCCGATTCACATTCACACGATGATGCAGTCCCACCGATTGAATTTGTCAATGGAAAGGCTACAGAGCCTTTTGAGCTCTTAGTCGATCTAGTGGGAAGGCCAAAATATGGAACCTATGACCCTTCAATGCTATTGATGATGACATTCCCTCTATTCTATGGAATGATATTAGGTGACTGGGGATATGGTCTTCTAATCTACCTTTTAGCTTCATTCTTGGGCTCTAAGCCATTTGCAAAAGACCCACTTGCACAGAATGGAATTACCATCCTAAAGTGGATGGGCGCATGGTGTATCATATGGGGTATCATATTCGCAGAAGGATTTGGATTTGTATGGGATGATACCGGCCAACTAGGAAACTCTTCGCCGTTTAATGCATTTTATGATTGGACATATGCTAATGTGCACATTCCTCATGCGATTGCAGACCTACTCAATCTTGGTGGATTGCATATGCCATTCCACAGAGCAAGCCCTGGGCACGGATTACAGGAATATGTAGTACTTTCAGTATACATCGGTATTGCACATATTTTCCTAGGTCTAGTCATTGGGTTAGTAACTGTTTACAAAGCGCATGGAGCAGCAGCAGCATACTTCGAGAAGGGTTCTTGGATACTAATTTTGACAGGTGGTTCAATGCAAGCAAGAAACATGGTCATGGGCTACGATGGACTATTCGATATACAAATCTGGACATTCCTAATCATAATCGGATTGGCCAGCCTAATTGTTGGATTGGCCGTTTACGAGAAATTCGGATGGGTCGGTGGGCTGATAATGGGTCCAATCGAAACATTCGGTCTATTGGCTAATACTCTATCATATCTTAGAATAATGGGAGTAGGTGTGGCGGGAGTTAAAATCGCAGAAGTATCTATTACCATGGGCTGGGAAAAAATCGGTCCAGCGCTTGACTCTGGAGATGTCATATCACTAATACTAGGAGTAGTACTATTCGTTTTGATTCAACTATTCGCTATAGCACTGGGGATCCTTTCCCCTACAATTCACGCCGTCCGTCTACACTTTGTAGAATGGATGGGCAAGTTTTACGATGGCTCGGGTAGCGCTTTTGCGCCGCTTGGTGGCCGCACCCTGCACGTAGAGGGTGAATCATAGTCCAATGGACAATAAATGGAGGTAGCAAAAATGAATAATAATACCCTGAAAATGAGCCTAAGAACACTGATCGTATTGTTGGTACTGACCTTGGTTGCACAAGGTGTAGCCGCACAAGAGGCAGCAACAACTGACGACGATTCGAACGACATAAACGGAGACATCGGTATGATCGGTGTTGGACTAGCACTTGGTCTTGCGGCCATTGGCGCTGGATTCTCCCAAGCTGCTATTGGTAGCGCTGCTGTCGGAATGCTTGCTGAAGATGGAAGCAAGTTCGGTGTTGCGCTTATCTTTACAGCGTTGCCAGAATCAATCGTGATTCTTGGTGCATTGCCGCTCTTCCTTCAATGAGGAAGTTCATTCGTAATCCTGTTTGATATAGGATTTCGAAAGATGTTTGGAGGAATAAAAGATGACGCTAGAAACATTAGCAAAGGATATCGCAGCATCAGCGGAAGCTGAAGCTAAGGCGATAATCAAGAAAGCTAAAGCCGAAGCCAAGGATATTTTATCTGAGGCAGAAAGTAAAGCAGAGAGTATTCGTAGTGAAGCAGATGCAAGAGCAGAAAGAGAATCTGTTCAAATTGCAAGAGAAGTTGTTGCAAGCGCTCGACAAGCAAATCAAAAGGAAATTTTGATTGCTAGGAGAAAGGTTTTGGACGCTACTCATGATGCTGTCAAAGAACAGTTAGCCGACCCTGGTTTCAAAGGACGTGCTAGTATGCTCAAATCTATGATGACCAATGCTGGAAAAATGGCTGGTGCTGATTATATTATTAGACCGGTAGAAGTTGACCGTAAGGCCTTGGATGGGCTTAGTGGCAAGAGAAAAACCGGAGAATCTGTCGACGGACTTGGAGGATTTATCCTTGAGGCTCCTGATGGTTCAATTTCATATGATATGAGATTTGATACCCTTTTAGAAAATGCTTGGAACGATTCACTGTCTTCAGTGAATTCAATATTATTTGGTTAGGTGATTAATGTGTTTGGTAATACTGCTTATGTTGCTTCGAGGGCTAAATCCCGTCGAAATAAACTTGCAGATTTGGCGCGAATGCGTCAATTGATTCACCAATCACCAGATCAGTTGACTGTAGCAGTAAGTAACATCGGTTATGCCGATGAAATTAACTTATATGCTGGGAAATTCAATGGTGGAGACTTAGTGGAAGCGGCTTTAACTCATAATCTTGAGTCAGAGCTTGAAGAAATAGTCTCAATGTGTAACGGTAAAGTCAAATCATTAGTAGAGGTTTATACTTCTAGATTTGAGTACCAAAACGCAAAGGTGGTTTTGCGAGCGGTAATGAATGATGTTGACTTGGATAAAGTTGCACACTCGATCTTACCCGAACTAAACCAGATTAACACACCTTGGCTGAAGATAATCGAAAACTCAGATGATTTACGTTCTGCAGCGACACAAATGCGCAGAAAGTCGTTTGGCTCTTCATTGATGGCTTTGCCAGAAGATGCTAGACTATCTGATTATGAAGATGCTTTAGATAGACATTATTTCTCAAATGCAATAAAAAGTCTAACTTCTACCAAACCTTCAACGAGATATCTTCGGAATTATCTTGCTATGGAGATTGATAATCGTAATATTTTGAATATTTTAGAAGCAGAATCAGTCGGATTAAGTTCAGAAGATATTTCTGAATTATTAGTTCCAGGCGGCAGGTTGCTTCCAAATAGTTCCTTTTCATCCATTGCTGCCGGTGGAAAGGACTCTATGATGGATATCTTAAGAGCATCAAGTAAATTTGATTTTGCAGAATTTGAAAAACTTCTTTCACGTTCCAAAGATGTTAGAAGTTTAGACCCAGTGATTACTTGGTTGAAGAATCAAGAACACAATTTCATGCAAAGAATGAGTTACTTGCATCCAGTATCTGCACTACCAATTATTCACTACATTTGTATGAAAGTCCAAGAGGTTGCAGATTTAAGAATTATAGTTAGAGGTAGGCTTGCGGGTCTTCCTGAAGATGTGTTAGAGGCACACATAATGTGAGGTGGAATTATGGATTTAGCAGTTATTGGCTCACCAGAATTCACCTTGGGATTCCAGCTTGCTGGTATTTCAAATATCACTAATCCAGAGGATGATGATGAAATGGCTTCGGCTTTGAAATCACTTCTCAACAGTAAAAATGTAGGTATTGTGGTTATCGACTCCGCAATTCTTGCAGCATTGCCGGAACGCTTGAGAGACAGGCTTTCGGCATCAGTAACCCCTACTGTACTTGGAATTGGTACAGAAGAGGATACAACCTTGCGTGATACAATTCGTAAGGCAATAGGAGTCGATCTATGGAAATGATTTCCAATATAATGGAGGAATAAATATGAGCAATGAAGGAGTAATATATCGAATATCCGGTCCTGTTGTGACCGCAACTGGAATGAATGCAGCGATGTATGACGTTGTTAGAGTTGGCGAAGAAGGACTAATGGGCGAAGTAATTGAATTACATGGCGATAAAGCAGTTATCCAAGTGTATGAAGATACTTCTGGAATAAGACCTGGTGAACCAGTATTGAATACTGAAGAGACACTTTCAGTATCTTTGGGTCCTGGTCTTTTAACACAGATTTATGATGGAATACAGAGACCTTTGGCAACTCTCGAAGAAGTAATGGGTGTATTCATTACAAGAGGAGTCGACGCCGATGCGTTTGATTTAGAAAAGATCTGGAAGTTTGAGGCTGTAGTCGCTAAAGGCGATACAGTTGAAAGTGGACAAGTCATTGGGAACGTCCAAGAGACTGAAACAATAGTTCACAAAATCATGGTACCTCCAGGCATGCACGGCAAGGTAAAGTCAATCAAGTCCGGTGAATTCAATGTTACTCAAACCGTCTGTGTACTAGATGACGGCTCTGAGTTACAGATGATGCAAAAGTGGCCAGTTAGAACTCCTCGTCCATACCGTCAAAAGTATGCACCAGATACTCCACTAGTTACAGGTATGAGAATTCTTGATTTCTTATTCCCGCTTGCTAAGGGCGGTGCAGCAGGTATTCCTGGTCCATTCGGTTCAGGTAAGACTGTTACACAACAATCTCTAGCAAAGTATTCTGATGCACAACTAGTTGTCTATATTGGATGTGGTGAAAGAGGAAATGAAATGACGGAAGTTCTTGACGAGTTCCCTCACCTGATTGACCCTAACACCGGTAAGCCATTGATGGAAAGGACAGTCATGATTGCAAATACTTCAAACACGCCTGTTGCAGCACGTGAAGCGTCTGTATATACTGGAATTACCATTGCAGAGTATTTCCGTGACATGGGTTACGATGTAGCCCTTATGGCAGACTCAACCTCTCGTTGGGCTGAAGCAATGCGTGAAATTTCATCACGTCTAGAAGAAATGCCTGGAGAAGAAGGATATCCTGCTTACTTATCTTCTAGAATTGCAGAATTCTATGAAAGAGCTGGCCGTGTTGAAACTTTGAACGGCGATGATGGTTCAGTTACTGTTATTGGTGCTGTATCACCTCCGGGTGGAGATATTTCAGAACCTGTTTCCCAAGGAACTTTGAGAATTGTAAAGGTTTTCTGGGGGCTGGACGCAGGACTTGCAAGACAAAGACACTTCCCAGCGATTAACTGGCTGAATTCTTATTCACTATACCCGCAAAGTCTTGACCAATGGTTTAGGGATAACATCGCTCAGGATTTCCCTGAGGTTAGAACTCAAATCAGTGGTCTATTACAAGTTGAAGCAGAATTACAAGAAATCGTACAACTTGTAGGTTCAGATGCTCTACCAGTCGACCAACAACTAACTCTAGAAGTTGCAAGAATGATTCGTGAATTCTTCCTACAACAGAATGGTTTCCACGAAGTCGATGCATACTGTGACATTCACTTGCAGTACAAGATGGCTAAGGCTATTCTATCTTTCCAAGATGCTGCTAAGTCTGCAATGGCTAACGGTGGACAACTAAACGATGTGGTAAACGTTCCAGCAAGAACTGACTTGATGAGAGGAAGGTTCGAGAAAGGATATATCGATACCATTGAAGGAATGGTAAAATCAATGAATGAAGAAATCGCCGATACGGTAGAGGAGAATTAGGAGGGATAGTTATGAGTGGAAAAGAATACAGAACAATTACTGACGTTAAAGGGCCATTGGTCTTTTTGAATAAAACAGAGCCTGTAGCATTTGGTGAAATAGTTACTCTAAGACTATCCAATGGTACAATCAAGAACGGACAAGTTCTCGATACATCCGATGATTTAGTTATCGTCCAAGTGTTTGAAGGAACTGCTAAGATCGACAGAGAATCCGGAGTTACTTTCATGGGAGATGTGTTTAAACTTCCAGTCAGTACTGAACTTGTTGGAAGAATTCTCGATGGAGCAGGAAGACCAAGAGATGGTGGACCACAAATCGTAGCAGATGAGAAAGCAGATATTATTGGAGCAGCAATTAATCCATACAGCCGTCAAAGTCCTCACGACTTTATCCAAACTGGAATTTCAGCCATCGACTGTTGTACTACACTAGTTCGTGGACAGAAACTTCCAATTTTCTCAGCGTCTGGTCTACCACACAATGATATTGCTTTGCAAATCGCACGTCAAGCCAAACTGAAGGGTTCTGATGAAGAATTTATTGTGGTATTCTGTGCTATGGGTATTACTGCTGAAGAATATAATTTCTTCCGTTCTGACTTGGAAAGAACAGGTGCTCTAGAGAATGCGGTTCTATTCGTTAATCTTGCAGATGACCCTGCGGTTGAGAGAATCATTACTCCACGTCTTGCTTTGACAGCTGCTGAGTACTTGGCTTTCGAGAAAGATTACCACGTACTTGTTATCTATACAGATATGACAAACTATTGTGATGCTCTAAGACAAATTGGTGCAGCACGTGAAGAAGTTCCAGGTAGAAGAGGTTACCCAGGATATATGTACACAGATTTGGCAATGCTTTACGAGCGTGCTGGAATTGTTAAGGGTAAGAAGGGTTCCATTACTCAATTCCCTATTCTAACAATGCCAGGTGACGATATTACTCACCCGATTCCTGACCTTTCTGGATATATTACTGAAGGACAGATTGTTATTTCTCGTGAATTACACCAACAAGGAATTTATCCGCCGATCAATGTATTACCTTCATTGTCCCGTTTGATGGGTTCATGTATTGGTGAAAAGACAACTAGAGAAGACCACAAGTCAGTTTCAGACCAAATGTATGCAGCATATGCTCAAGGTCGAGAACTCAGAGGCTTAGTAGCAATTGTTGGTGAAGATGCTCTGAATGAGCGTGACAAGCAATTATTAGACTTCTCCGGTGTTTTCGAGGACAAGTTCCTTAGACAAACAAGAGATGAAGACCGTTCCATCGAAGAAACTCTTGACCTTTGCTGGTCATTGATGTCCTCAATTGATACAAAGTATCTAGTCCGTCTTGACCAAAAGTGGATTGAAAAGTATCATCCTGAGAACAAAGAGTGAATAGAATAATTGAGGTGATTTTTCATGGCTTTGGATATTAAACCAACAAGAAGTGAACTAATCAAGCTCAAGGCTAGGATTAAACAAACTAAGAATGGATATAAACTTCTGAAAATGAAGAGAGATGGTCTATTTCACGAATTCCGTCAATTATTGTCAAAGATGATTGAAGCAAAGCGCGACTTGACTGAATCTTATCGCTTGGCTAAGCATAGAATCGACCTAGCCAATGCTATTGAAGGTGGCCTAGCGGTAAGAGCGGCTGCAATTGCAAATAGCGCACACCCTGAAGTTGAGGTCGAAAGACGAAACATCATGGGTGTAGTTGTCCCTAGTGTCAGTGGTTCAAATCTAAAATCTACATTCAAAGAGCGAGGAGTAGGATACATAGGTTCATCTCCATATATCGATGAGGCCGGAGATTCTTTCAGTGATTTGATCGGTAAGATAGTAACTGCTTCTGAGATGGAAGCAACGCTAAAGAGATTACTAGAAGAGATTGAAGCTACTAAGAGACGTGTAAACGCTCTTGAGTTCAAGGTCATTCCTGAACTTGAAGAAGCTAGAGTGTTCATTCAACTGCGTCTTGAAGAAATGGAAAGAGAAGAAACATTCCGTCTTAAGCGTTTCAAGAATAAGTGATTAATATTGTAATCACTAATTCGCCGATGGTTAAAGTAGGGATGGGCTCACAGGTTAATTCCGAGGGAGTCGTATGTCAAGTCCTAGTGATTCCCAAAGTGATGTATCGAATGATGCAGAACAACTAGTTGCGCAAAAGAAAGCGTGGAATCAAAAACAGTTATTAGAATCTATACTAAAGCGATATTTCCATCTTTATGGGGAGATTGGTGGAAGTCGCTGGCCTATATGGAAAGCAGACGGCAAGGAAGATAAAGAGATTCATGATAGTTTAGAGGATGCTAACCAATATCTAAAGAATTTAGGGTGGATGGCGAAATTAGATTTTGGAGATCCTTGGATTTTACAGATTCTACCTTTGCCAGAAAGGCAGTTTCCATCCCCAAAAAGTCTTATCACCATGTGGTTATTGACTATTATTTCGTTGACATTAGCAGGAATGTACTGGATGGACGGAGCAATTCCAGAAGGTGGATGGTTTCATGAATCTCTCTTTGTTGATGCAATCATAGGATATGTATTACCTGTAGTTTCGATTATGGTAATCGCATCATTTGTACAAAAGAAGTGGGCTGAAAGACATGGAATACGTGTAGGTCATCTATTTCCACTCCCTGAGCCGACCATCGCTTTGTTCAGCCTGGGTATTTTATCCAAGTCCTTTTTGATTTGGCCATTTGGATTACTACTTATCCCTTCGCTACCCAGAATGGATGCTAGGCCATGGAAAAATCGCCACTCATTAGGTTGGGTGGCGCTATCGGTTCCACTAATTTTCATATCCTCCGGTACGCTTCTATGGCTCTCAGGATTATTCTTGACTCCTGAATTTGTCGAGGTGACGTCTATGCAATATGTCTCTGATTCTCCTTTATTGGTCAATTTAATCAGTATAGCCACTTTCGATGATTTATCTGTTAGATTATTATGGGCTCACCCATTTACCAAGGCAGGTACATTGTTGTGTTTCTATGGCTGGATCTCACTTCTACCTATCCCTACCTTCCCTGGTGGCCGTATTCTTGTGGCTCGTGTTGGCTTAAATGATGCTCGTAATTCATCCAATCAATTCTTTCTCTTCATGATAATACTGGTATTTGCATGGATGTTTGAAGCATTTGAGGGATTCACTATCTGGTTACCTATCTTAGGAGTCATAATTCCATTATTGCTCTTCATGGGGTCAGATAAGAGAGTACCCATCGTTCTAGATGAGGCCAAGGGGATTGAACCAAAGTCTGTTTCTAAAATGGGTATGGTTTTATTTATCATTTTCATGATTTCGTTGCCAAGTCAGACACCCTTTGCTATGGATGAGAATTGGGATGAAGATATAGAATACCAGTTTGATAGTGAACTGGAGATTTTCGAGGATGATGGTGCTTGGTATGGTAATTTAGAGATTGAAGTATTGAATCCATCAGCAATAACCCAGCACTGGAAACTTGATCTAGCTAGAATCAATGATGTAGTTTCAGAAAATTGGAAAGTGAATTGGACATGTAGTGACGATGAGTCTATTTCTATTGAAGAACTAGGATGTGGAGATGAAATTCTACCTGGTAAAAAATCGTTAATAATTCTAAATTTGACATGGAATATTTCTAATTATGCTCCTATCGCTGAAGAGTTATATTTGGTCACATATGTTGATTCAGTGGCTCAGTTTGAATCCATTCTTGCTGTACCAAAGTTACCAGCATATCCATTGTCGAACTGGGAATTGATTAATTCTAATGGTGAAATAAAACGCTGTTTGACAGTTTCTATAGATTCAGAGGAACCTATCAATGTATCTTTCCCTCAATCATCATCACTAGAGTTCCAAACACGGATGTACTGGATTGAAGGTCAACAGGGACTAGAAACTACATTGTCTACCGGGACTGAATCACTTTGTATCCGTGGCCAAGATGCGGTAATTTTGATGAGGTCTACCGAACTAAACTCTATCAAATTAGATGAATCTATTTTCCTTCCTGACCAACCAGAATTCTCTAACAGGGCGATTATTCCTTCAACTGGGTGGAATATCACTTCCTCTAATGAAAACGGTTGGGGTATCATTTTGAGTCCAGGCCAAATTTTATCGACATCTACTGATTACTGTGCTCTAGATTCAAAGGTCAGTACTCCTGCTAAACCAATTAGTGCGAATGATTCTTGGATTTGGGATTTAGAGTACAGAAATATCGCACAGATTCCGAGTATCAAAAATAACTCTTCTATAATTTTAAAGGTCCCAGAATTTGAAGAATTATCGATTTGTTCAAACCCCAATCATCCATTGCCTGAAACTAATATTACAGTGGAAAGAGGGCCTGAATTGATTTTGACCAGAGAAGGCATCGCACATCGAATGTGGACCAGCATCTGGGCAGCGTCTATGAATGGGACATTACTTCACCCTGAGATGGCAGATTTCGATATCTATAATCCTTCAAACCAATCTATTCCAATCAATATTATTCAGACTACTTTAGGAGATGGTGCACAGGAATGGACTATTGTTGAATCAACTTCAATGCTTGAAGAGGGGAACAATAATTTTGAATTTACACCTTCTAATAGCACATTTTCAACTATGCGACTCGACCATCAAGATGGCCAAGTATACATCTATCTGGGAAGTTATATGTGAGGTTGATAATATGAATATAGCAGTTTTAGGAGCCGGTTCAATCGGTTCTTTAATCGCTGCTAAGATTTGTCAGTATGGAGTAGATAATCTACTGATTCATGCTAGAGGCGAACACGGTTCTGCAATGGCTATTAATGGAATAGAGGTAAGAGGTGAAGAGTCATTCACAGTCCAAGATAATTCTATGTTAGTTTCATTGGATGAGGTGGGATTTTATTCCGGCATGCAAAACAAGGTGGACTTCCTATTCATTACTAGTAAAGCGAATGACGTTGTTCCATTAATGGAAAAATCATTAAATTTACTGAATGAAAATTCAAAAGTTATCTGCTTGAGTAATGGTTTAGGGCATGTAGAGAAATGTATGGAATTTTTCGGCCCACATAGAGTCTTTGCAGCATCGATATCTCATGGGGCATGGAGGCCTGAACCAGGAGTGGTTAATTGGGCTGGTAAAGGAAATATTTCAATAGGCCAATTTGGCGAAGGGCCCGGATTGAGTGATGCTGAAGAAATAATCAATCTTCTTTCAAAATCTGGTTTGAATCCGATTTGGGAAGATGATGGTAGAATGTTAGTTTGGAGTAAGGTTCTACTAAACATTGCCATCAATCCAGTAGCAGCATTGATAGGTTGTGAAAACGGTATGTTATTACAATCCAATCTTTTTGAATTATGCTCTTCAATTATGATTGAAGGCGCTACTATTGCGAGACAAGAACGAGTAAATATTCCTTCAGATGATGAATTAAACTCAAGACTGCGCGAAGTTATTATGGCCACATCAACCAATTTCTGTAGCATGTTACAAGATGTCAAGAAAGGTAGAACAACTGAAATTGAATTTCTAAATCAAGCAGTAGTAGAGAGGGCTGAAAGATATGGGATTTCAACTCCAAAAAATAATATGCTAAGTGAACTGATAAAATCTATAAATTCACGATAAATCCGAATTGTAGTGCAGTCCTTTGTTTTCACTTCTCTGTAAAGCATCTAAAGTTACTAATTGTCCGACTAATATTAGATTTCTTAACTCTACAATATCTCTACTGGCTAGAGAGTTTCTCCATATTAGGTCAACTTCTTGACCAAGAAGTTCTAGTCTACGAGACGCCCTTTCAAGTCGCTGAAATCTCCTAACTACTCCTACCTCTTGAGACATTGTTGATCTAAGCAACATCAGGTCATTGACTATGGGTGCATGCTCAACCAAGAAATTCAGTCCTTCCTCTCTCCATTCTGGAACTTCTAAATCGTGAGATACTGGAGAATTATCGATAATATGTTTTGCAGCTTTATCTGCATAAACAACCGCCTCAAGCAAACTGTTTGATGCCAATCTGTTTGCCCCATGCATTCCTGTACAGGCTACTTCTCCAATAGCATACAACGATGGAATAATTTTATTTTCATCTCTTAATATTGGTCTTCCAAATGAATCGACATCCAATCCCCCGACGATATAGTGTGCTGCAGGGGCTACAGGTAAATGGTCGATTCCAAGTTTTAGATTATGACGGTTCAAACGAGATTGAATATTAGGAAATTCTTCCTGTAAATATTTACTATCGAGGTGTGAAGTGACCAAAAAAACATTATTCTCGCCGGTTTTCTTCAGATTTATATCTATAGAACGAGCCACTATATCTCTTGTGGCCATGGACCCCAATGGCGAGAAACCTAAGGTGAATGAGTACTCATTGGGTAGCGGAGCCTCAATACTTTGTTCGAAACATTTCTTACAATCCTCTTGCCACTTCTGAAGTCCTTTCTTATCGAGAATTACTCCTCCCTCACCTCTTAATGCTTCGGTTATCAGGAAGGGTCTATCTTTTGAAATCGATAAGGCAGTAGGGTGGAATTGAATAAAAGCCATATCTTTGACATTAGCGCCTGCTCTCCAAGCCATAGCAAGTCCATCGCCAGTTGCAACATTTGGATTCGTCGTTTGTGTCCACAACTGGCCAACTCCTCCAGTTGCTAAAATGATGGAGTCTGCAGAAAATGTTTCTACTCTATCAGTTTCTTGGTTCAAACACCAAACGCCAGAAATACCTTCACTCGGCTTACCATGAACCTTTTGAATCAAATCAATTGCTAGCATATTTGGATTCAAAATTATGTTTTGATGATTTCTAGCAGCATCGCTCAAAGCTCTTTCAATCTCCTTTCCGGTGGCATCTTTTGAATGTAATATTCTTCTTGAAGAATGGCCTCCCTCCTTGGCTAAGCGAAAATCACCTGAATCGTTTTTCTCAAATCGAACTCCAATTTTTAATAGTTCGTGAATACATTCACTTGCACTGGTTATTACCTCATTTACGACTTTCTCGTCACACATGCCATCTCCGCTACTCAGAGTATCTTGAATATGTGAATCAATACCTTCTAAATCGGTTTTATCAAGAATCCCGGCAATTCCACCTTGGGCCCAATTTGTAGAGGAATCTTTTAGCCTCTGTTTGGTAATTACTGTGACTTGGTTTCCAGAGTCAGCAATTTTCAATGCAGCAAATAAACCAGCAATACCGCTTCCGATGATGATTATGTGAGCCATAACACCCCTCGAACTGACGGTAATGACTCCCGCATTTGAACTATTGTGAAGCGATATCACTATGATGTATCCTCATAGTCGCCTGCATATGGGCGTGATTAGGCGTAACTTAGCCACTCTAATCGGCTTGTCCATGGCTGCTTTTGTAGTGGTAAATGTCCAATTTGGTCTTATTGCACCAGAAATAATCGATGGTGCTGAACCTTCGAAATTAGATGTTATGAAAATGTTAGAACCACATTGTGCAATTTCAGAGATAGAGAAAGAGATATCAGAAGGCAATGATAGTTTCTGCTTAGGTCCAGTTGGTGAATGGAATGGAGCAGACTTCTTATTGATTGGAGAAGGATTATTCATATTACTAGTGGGGAAATTGAGATTACCTCAAAAAGGTCGATGGGCTAAAAGAATTAGAAAAGTACTTTTCACAACTGGGTGCGCATTCTTTGGTTTAGCAATTTTGGATCGATTGGAATTACTGCCAACATCAGTTGGTTCTGAAGGAATCGCAACCTTAATTCCAATTGATATGTCTCCACTATTTGTTCAAATTGGTCTTGCAGTAATCGGTGCGTTTTTGATGCGAGGCCCAAAGTATTGGGAGGCAGAAGCAATTGAGCAAACCAATGAACGCTTGGAAGATAGGCGAGAAGTTGCAAATAAATTTAGGTCGACATTTGGTACTAATGCTAGGCCATTAAATGAATTGCAAGGTAAGCAAAAAAGAGTAGCTAGGTCGCCGTTAATGCACAGAGATTCAAGACTTACAATGTCAAGAGGAAGTGGCGGGGTAAAAGTACAAGCAACTTGCCCTTATTGCAAGGGTGGAGGTTGTCGTAAATGCAACTCTACTGGAACCATCTAATGACCTATTTCGGCTATTTATACAGGCCTTCAAAAACGATGTATTGAGTTCTAATGTCTCGCATAGTTTAATACCCCTAGATTCCCGATGACCCCGATAAGGCCGGAGAACATTTTCCGGATGAGGGATGGTAATGTACCTAAAAGCAATTGAGATATCTAATTTTAAGTCGTTCAAAGGAGAAGTGACGATTCCTTTGGACAGAGGATTCACAGCTATTACTGGACCAAATGGTTCTGGTAAATCTAACTGCGGGGATGCGATACAATTTGTTCTCGGTCCACGTTCTAATAAGACAATTAGGGCACAAAACTCTAAGGATTTAATCTTCAATGGAGGTAAGAATTCCAAACCAGCACGTTCATGTGAAGTTACTCTAATTTTTGCAAACCCTGTTTTGTCAACCAAAAGAAGGAGATTGCCAATTGATTCTGATGAAGTTAGAATGACTCGTTCAATTAGATTGACTAAGTCGAACAATGTTGTGACACAGTATCTTCTTGATGGTGAAGAGAGTACACAGAAGTCTTTCCATAGAATCCTTGGTGCAGCAAATGCTAGGCCAGATGGATATAATATCGTACTTCAAGGAGACGTCACCAGCCTGGCGAAAATGACTTCTAAAGAAAGAAGAAAAGTTCTAGACAGCGTTGCCGGTGTAACTTCATATGATGAAGAAATAAGAAAAGCTGACAAGCAGAAAGCAAACGTGGAGAACTATATTGAAAGAATAGGTCTGCTTGAAGAAGAACAAAAAGTACGCCTAAAAGACCTTAGGAAAGAACGAGATATTGCCATCAAAGCAAAAGATTTGGCAGATGAACTAAATCTTGCTAGAATCACCGCATACCAATCAAATTATGCAAGCCATATGGCTGAGAAAGAATATCAGTTGGCTGAACAAACTAGATATCTTGAAGAAGCGAATTCACTAGAATCTGAAGTTAAAGAAGGGGCAAAATCATTGATTGCCTTAGAAGACCAAATCGGTGTTCTTCAAAAGCAAATAGAAGAACTAATGGGTGGAGATTCTAATGGTTTGAATAAACAGATATATGACTTACATCTTAGAATTGATGGCAATAAAGACAAGATTGAAGATGCTACTACAAGTAGTGCTGAAGACCATTTAGAACTTGAATCTTTGAAATTACAATTAGAGTCCGCTGTAATTGCACTGGAAGAATTCACTACATCACTAGAAACAGCCAAGCAAGATTTGGAAAATTCACAAAAGGCCCTGAAAGAAGCGGAGATGGAGGAAATCGACATTACTAAGATAATGGAGTCTTCAAATGATGAGAGTGCAGAATTATCTAGAAATCTATCCAAAGCATTACAACATTTAGAAGACGCTAGAGGCAAACTATCAGATTCTCAAAGTGAAGTTGACAGAACAGCGGCACAGGCTGAAGTGATTTCGGAACAACTTTCTCAAGTTCAAGAAGCATCAGAAGAAGCACGCTTGGCTTTGGGCGAATTGGAACTCAAAGGAGAAGAGTTGTCTGGAAAATCTGCTGCAAAAGACCGTGGAGAACTCTCAAAACAACTCATGGCAGCTCAAAATGCTGAGCAGAACCTAGTTGAAGAATCACAGGTTATTGAATCCAAATTAAGAGAAACAGAAAGGAAACTTGAGAGAACTAGGTCTGAAATGGAAACCTCAAGTGGAGCGAGAGGCATGGCAGGAGGTGCAGCTGCAGTGATTGCTGCAAGAGATAGAGGTGAACTTAGAGGAATCATAGGTTCTATCGCCGAGTTATGTGCTCCAAAAGATGACTCTCATGAATCGGCCTTATCAACTGCAATTGGTGGTGGTATGACTTCTTTGGTTGTGGAAAGTGATGAAGTTGCGGCTCAAGCAATCAGATGGTTGGCCGAGAACAGAGCAGGTAGGGCAACTTTCCTACCACTCAACAAACTAACCAACACTAGGGCTGCTGGTAAGGCAGTTATGGTTTCCAAGAAACCAGGTGTAATTGGTTTCGCTCATGAATTATTAGATTATGATCCAAAAATAGACATCGCTATTCGATTTGTTCTAAGAAATACCCTGATTGTAGATTCAATGTCTACTGCAAGGTCGCACATGGGAGGAATCCGTTTAGTGACATTGCGGGGAGATGTAACCGAGGCTGGAGGGGCTATGATTGGTGGTTCTAAGCGAAAGATTTCAGTATCTTTTGGTGGTCGAATAAAAGGGGCATCAGAAGTTGAAAAACTATCAGGTGAAGTCGAAAAATTACGATTGATGTCCGACACGGTTTCTGCAGCACTTATTGAGGCTCGAAGACAACAGCAAGTGATTCGTGTAAGTATCAATGAATTATCTGAAGGCGATGACGCCGTTAAATTACAAGAATGGCGTGCTGAACTGAAACTAGCCAAAACATCTCACAATAAATCTCTAGGAGCGGTTGCTGAGGTTGAGAAGAAATTACATGATTTAGAAATACTAGCGAGGTCCAATCTTGAAGAACTCGACAAATCACAAAATCAATTCGAGATAACGGAAGCCAACTGTACATCCGCTAGAGAGGCTGTGGAATTGGCAAGTCCTAGTCATCTAAAGGACAGAATGCATTCAGCCCAAATGAAGAGATTGGATGCTGAGGGGCTCAAGTCCAAGGCTGAAGCGGCCTTGGAGAGTGGTAGTAGTCATCAAGACTTATTGTCGCAGCGAGTAAGTGAAAATAATTCTAGAATTGAATCAATCAATGCCTCAATTTCTAAGAGAGATAACTTGGTGGAAGAACTAAAATCTTCTATCAGCACAGACTCTATAGAACTGGAAGAGAAGCAAGCCGAACTTTCAGAATTCTTAGAAGAGAACAAGGGATTGGAAGATGAAAGAATTGAACTGGTTGACGAGAGGGCGAGTCTTAGGACTTCGCTTACTCAAAAAGCAACAGATGCACAGTCAAGAAGAAGAATGAGCGACGAAGTAGGTCGTTCTTTGATTACTAAAGAAGCAGCACTTTCAGAGTTACTCAATGAAATGACCGATGCTGGAATTTTACCGGCTGAAGCACATATAACTCTCCCTTCTGTTGGCGAATCTGAAAAGAAGGTTCGTACTTTAGAAAGGAGAATGGAAGCCTATGGCCCAGTAAACATGCTTGCTATCGAGCAATTCGAGGCTTGTGAATTAAGGCTTAATGATATGAAAGACGATTTCAAGACACTGCAAAAGCGAAGGTCTTCGCTTATCGATGTAACTGAGAAATTAGAGGCGCAGAGAAAAGAGAGACTAGTGAATGTTCTTGAAAAGGTAAATGAGAATTTCAAGGTATCATATAACGTTCTAAGCGACGGAGGTCGTGGTGAATTGTATCTAGAGAATCCGGATGAACCTTTCAAGGGCGGATTGGAATTATGGGCTAAGCCTAAGGGAAAATCGTCCAAGGTAAGCCGACTCCAACTTTCTGGTGGAGAACAATCTATGGCCGCATTAGCACTGATTTTTGCAATCCAAGATTACGACCCAAGTCCATTCTACTACTTCGATGAAGTCGATCAAAATCTCGATGCGACAAATGCTGAAAGGATTGCTGAGATGTGTAGGCAAAGAAGTAAGAATGCCCAATTCATAATGGTCACTCTAAGGAAAGTATCTCTTCGTCTTGCAGACCACCACATTGGTATCACTCACGGTGGCGATGGTTGTAGCCGTAGAATCGTTGATTTCGACAGAGATCGAGCAATTGAATTAGGGGCTGAAGCAGAAAAAGAAGCCGAAAGAATTGCAAATATGAATGCATTGAGGAGAGATGAAGTTCAACAGGTTGAACTCGATATGCCTACAGTACCTGATGCATTATCTGCTCCAAAGAGCCTTGGTGGATTGCTAAATCACATCATCGATGACGAAATAGTAGATGGTGAAGATTCAACCATGCAGGGTCTTGGAGAAAGGACAGCAGAGTTAACTGAAGACATTCAAGAAATGCAGGATTTGAAAGAAGCATTGTTGGAGTCGGAAGAACACTTAGAATCAGAGGTTGAAGTGCCAGAAGTAATCGATTCACAAGAGGAAATTTGAGGGGTGATTTTTTGGCTGAACAACAAGCAGTTTTGGATAAATGGTTCCTAAGGCAGGACGTTATCAATCAACTGATAGAATCCGGAGAAGAGACAGTTGAGGCTCAATTATTTGCTGATAGGATTCTTTCTATCGCAGAAACAGAAGAGGCTGAATTTAGGTCGCTTTCAGATCCCTTTGACCGCTCAGTAGCCCTTGTTCTATCACTTGTAAGGGAAGAAGACTTAGATGCTTGGAATATTGATTTATCCAAGTTCTTGAAATTCTTTACACAACGTGTCAAAAACAATTCTAACAATCTTGACCTACCAGCATGTGGTAGATTGATCCGTCTTTCTTGGGAAGTTCTCCATCATCAGGCAATAGATCTTTTTGACAGAGTCCAAAGAACAGAGGAAGAAGAGGAATGGGATGAAGGATTTGACTTTGGATGGGAGTCTGAATATGATGATGAGGCTTTCTTATTCACAAATTCTATTCTTCAAGGAGATGCAGATGATATCTTACCATCCTTATTTGGTGAACGAGTAAGAAGAGATGAGGGGAGACCTGTTACTCTGGGTGAATTATTATCTGCATTCAAAGATGCTGCTGATGATGCTGAGGGCCTTAGGCTCAGGGAAGAGAATAGAATCGCTCATCAAGCAGAGTTGAAGGATTACTTGGAAAATATCGGTGGAAGGATGCATAATGAAGACTTGGAAGGAGATATCGGGCGATGCTGGTCTGCTTTAAGGAGGTCATGTATTGAAAACGGTAGTAATAAAGTTCCTGTAGATCATGTGAAGGCACATCTGAGAACTATCTTAGAGGAATTATTTGGTGCAGTTCCAGAAGGCTATCAAGATGAAGCTAAGGTGACATCATTCATTGCTGGATTGTTTTTGACTCACCGAGGCTTTGCGTCTATCAGTCAAGAAGTAGCCCCTGAAGGAGACATTCTACTCGAAGATCTATGGCCTGATTTGGATGATTTCCAACAGGTAAAAGATGCGATAGATGAATTAGACGAGAAGCAGAATATAGATTCACAAAGTGAAGATTCAGGTTCTGTTCAATTTGCCAAGAAAAGGGCTGAAAAGATTAGGTTAATCGAAGAGGCGGAAAGAAAAGCGAAAGAACTAGAATTGGAAGAAGAGACTTCTGATTTAGCAATTATCGAGACGTCTCCATCTGAAGATTCTTTTGAAACGCATGAATGGTTAGTCGAGTAAGGGGTTGTTTACATTACTGAAATACAATTAGATACACTTTTGGAAGCAACACTATTTGGGGCTGGGCGTTCCATGACCGTTTCTGAATTGAGCGCTTCATTAGGCTATGATGATGATGAAATGTTAGACTCCTTGTATTCTTTACGAGCGACTCTTAAGAGAAGGCGAGGCGGTGCTTTACAGATTGCTGAGGTTGGAGAGCGATGGGCCATTGAAGTCAAGCCAGATATTGCAGACCACCTTCCGAAAGAAGCCAAAACCGAACTTCCAAAGAAACTACTCAAGGCAGCATCATTGATTGCTTATCACCAGCCTATGGCACAATCTAGGCTGATCGAGTTTCTAGGTCAGAAAGCATATGATTATGTCAGAGAACTCGCTCAATACGGTATGATTGACCGTAGAAAGGATGGTAATACAAGGAGATTAACCACTACTAGGCGATTTTCAGAGTCTTTTGGTTGCCCTTACACAGATAGGAAGAAAGTCAAAGCTTGGTTTAGAGAACAAGTCCAAAATACAGGTCTACTTGATGATTTAGTGGGCAAAGAAGTCCTCAAAGAAGAAGGCGAATCCGATGGTTCAGTTCAATCGACTTTGAACTTCGAGGAAGAGTGAATTAAGATTCTCTAATCTCATCAAGGATTTTTTGAACAATAGTTTGGGTCTTTGGTCCAATATGAGATTGTAGTTTTGTTGCAACTATTTCGATTTCCTCGCCAAGCGCCCCGGCACTAACTGCCATGTTTCTTGAATGTAGTTTCATATGACCTGCTTGTATTCCATTGGTGGCAAGCGCTCTTAATGCTCCTAGATTTTGAGCAAGTCCAGCAGCGCAGATAATCCCTGCTAGTTCGCTTGCAGACGTGACCCCTAGGATTGCGAGGTTCGTTTTTGCTACAGGGTGGACTTTGGAAGCACCTCCTACAATTCCAACAGCCATAGGTGTCTCAATACTGCCAACCAGGCATCCTTCATCATCTAGTTTCCATTCGGTCATCGAAGAATAATTATCATTAGAAAATGAGGCCCATGAATGGCATCCTGCCTCAATCGCTCTCCAATCTTGGCCACAGGCAACAGCAACGCTACTTATCGCATTCATGACGCCCTTATTATGCGTGGCCGCTCTAAAAGGGTCGGCTAGGGCAAAATGGTGTGCTTCTAATATTCCTTGGATTATTTGATTTCCATTCTCCTCAGTGCCGTCATTGGATAGTTCTTTTGGAGTGAAAGTTGCTTCAACTCTGGCCAACCTATGTGCTGCTAAGTTAGACAATATCTTGAGATGGACTCTGCCTAGTGTCAGCCTCTCTACCTCGGGTGCGATTAACTCTGCCATGGTATTAACTGCATTAGCGCCCATAGCGTCGCGACAATCAACAATTATGTGCAATACTAGCATAGGGCCTGAAAGAGACTCGATAACACGTGTTTCTATACGCTTACATCCTCCACCTAGACGGACCATCGTTGAAGGAAGACTATTGCATAGTGCAATAATGTCGTCTTTGGCCTGGTGAAGTGCCAACTGAGACTGCTTGATATCGGGGCAATTAAGAATTTGAAGTTGCCCAATCATCATTGGTCCATCGTTTTGAGTCCTAAATCCGCCCTTTTGTAAGCAACGTTTCGCCATATTGGAAGCAGCAGCAACAACACTTGATTCTTCTAGGCAAAACGGAATTAGGTAGTGCTTATCATCGATTACGAAGTTTGTCGCAACACCAACAGGCAGTGACATTGTTCCTATGACGTTCTCAATCATTCGATCAGCTGCTTCATCGTCTAATTCGCCATTGGCTGCCAATGCGCTAGTCTGCTCATCAGACAATCCCGCCAATTTCTTGACTAAATTACGCCTTTCCGCTACTGTATGTTTGAAAAAACCACTCAAACGACTGTTTTCTACTGGCATTTCTTCTCCTCAAACAAGTCCAAGCATGCTCGACACATAAGTAATCGGATAAATGGTGGTATGTTCTTGCCAAAATTATATGATTTAGATTGCTGGAGAGTTATATCGATTAACGGTATTAACGCTTTTATTAACGCGTTAGCGGCGTGTTAGTCATGCGTTATTTGTTCTATTTTGACATCTTGTTATGGCTTATGGCATTCATATTGACGCTTCATAACGGGTACTTTCTTGCTATGAATTAGGTCAAACATCAAATACCCACTCTATGTTGCTGAAGTATGCGAGTAGAAGGTTTACAGATTGACTTTCCCACTTTAACGGAGAATCCATTTTCGACTAGCCCCTTGGAAACGGGTCAGGAATCGCTTTACGTGGGGCGTTTAGATGTGCGTGGCAGAATATCAAAGCATATTAATTTCAGGTCTAATAGACGTTTGCTAATAGTTGGGGAGATGGGCTCAGGGAGAACCTCTCTACTCCGGTGTTCGGCTAGCGAAGCGCCTGTTTACGTCCATATTGACCATATCTCGGCATCAAGACCTGCTCATAGTTTATTAGAAAATCTGTATTCACAATTAATTGATTACAACATTCCTCAAAGTCGGGCAGAATTAGCTCATAAGATTGTGGAAGCGTCTCATGCTTATACTTCGAAAATACCGCTTATTGTAATTGATATGCCTACAGTGGAGACTTCGGTTGTCACTGTTGCTTTAAGGGATGCTTTGCCTATGTTGGAGAGGCTAAAAGCAGTTGTTGTGGTCGTTGTGGAGCCCAAGCAGCGTAGTATCCTTCCCGATAGTATCCTGCATAGTTTCGCAAGTATAGAGACATTGGAACCCTTGACAATTGATGAAGTGAAGGTTCTGATTGAAAGAAGAGTATCCTCTGCGACATCTAGAGACTTTCAATTATCTACTACTGATGCACAGTATATTCATTCCCTAAGTGGTGGAAAACCTTCAGAAGTGATACGGTTTATGAGGGACTCAATCGATGTATCACTACATTCAGGTGCGCAAAATCATGTTATTCCGAAACTTCCAAACAGGACTTATTTAGAGCCGGAACAACCTCAAGAGATTCAGCAAATTGAACAAGAAGAATTCACTGAGATTGTAAATACTCAATTAGAAAAAGAAGTAGATTCAGTACTAGAATCCGAAATTATAGATGCATCGATACCATGGCAAGAGAGAGTTTCAAAGATTGATATCCAACCTTATAATGATACAGTAAGCGACATTTTTGGTTTTGATTTAGACCTCGGTGAATTATCGGATTCAAAATTAGAAGACGAACCTCTAGAGACACTACCTTATTCTGCCACTCCGGAAAATGAAGAAATAATTATTGCTGACTCAAATCCACCACCATCTATCAATGCAGGAACCTTCCATGCTCTACTCGGTAGGACTCGAGGTTACAAGAAGGATAGTGATGAGCAAGACATAATGGTCAAAGATGAGGAATCGTCTGGTGCAGAATTATGGATTTCTGAAGAACTAATCA
>JABIUA010000034.1 GCA_018667575.1 Methanobacteriota archaeon
ACTAAAGACAATGTAGTGCTCGACATCATCAGGAATACCAATATCAGGGATAGAGTTAGTTTTTGGCGACTTCGTATTTTTTCTTCATTAGTAATTGAAAGCATTTCAGCACCTGTCCGTCACTATCGACCGAAATACACTATATCAACGCGAAGGGTGATATGAGTGCTTGTGTATCAACCGAGCCAAAAAGTATCAAACCCGATTGGTAATTAAAATTCAAAGGAAAAAAGGGGTCCCCTGAAGGGCTAACCCTCCAGAGGACCATTAACCAATACCGCAGCATTGGTGAAACGTGGTTATATCTTTTTCACAGTTCTAAAGAATCGATGATTCCGTCATTGTCGTCATCATCATCTTCATTGTCGTCCAAAGCATCGTTGTCGTGGTCAAATTGACCAGTCAAATCGTTACCGTCGTTGTTTTCGAACCAGTCTGAAAGACCGTCGTTATCATCGTCAGTATCTGCCATGTCAGTATATCCATCATTATCGTGGTCGTAGCGATAGCTAGTAGCTGTTGCACCGTCGATTTCCTCGGTATCAAGGATATCGTCGTTGTCATCATCTAGATCGATTCCATCGTTCAATCCGTCATTGTCATGGTCTCGGCTGCGGTCTTCACCAGCATCCATTACACCATTACCATTCGAATCTTCCCAATCGTTACGGTTGTCGATTCCATCATTATCAATGTCCAAGTCGACAACGTCGGAAATTCCGTCGTTATCGTGATCATAAATATCGGTATTTGAATTTCCGTCAGTAACTTCTTGTTGGTCATCTATTCCATCACCATCATCGTCGTTATCTTCGTTATCATCAATTCCGTCATTATCATGGTCCATTGGGTTTTGATCTACATCGTTAGGGATTCCATCATTATCGTTGTCGTTATCGACATCATCTGGAATTCCATCGCCGTCATTATCGTTCTCACCGTTTAGATCTTGGTTATCAAGCTGTTGACCTTGTTGTTGGTCAGATTGCTGACCTTGTTGGCCTTGTTGACCGTTTTGGGTTTGACCTTGTTGTTGCTCGTTTTGACCATTTTGGTTTTCACCGTTTTGGTTTTGCTCGCCTTGTTGTTCTTGTTGACCGCCTTGTTCGCCGCCTTGTTGTTGTTGACCTTGTCCATTGTCTTGTTGTTCACCTTGTTCGCCTTGACCTTGTTCGCCTTGACCTTGCTGACCTTGTTGACCTTGTTGCCCTTCTTGTCCGGATTGGCCTTGTTGACCTTGCTCGCCTTGACCTTGCTCGCCTTGACCTTGTTCTCCTTGGCCACCTTGCTCGCCTTGTCCTTGCTCACCCTGGCCTTGTCCTTGTCCTTGGCCTTGTTGTTGGCCTTGTCCTTGTCCTTGTCCTTGTCCTTGTCCTTGGCCTTGTCCTTGGCCTTGTCCTTGGCCTTGGCCTTGTCCTTCACCTTGTGGGTTTTCAGTCTCTCCTCCAGCTTCGGATTCTCCACCGCCGTTAGTTCCGCCATTCCCGGAGCCTTGTCCTGATTCAGTAAAATCAGGGTCGTAAGCATCAGGAATACCGTCACCATCGGAGTCAGAGTATTCGCCATCGTTAGGATCTGTCGGGTAAGAGTCGGAGTTATCCGGCTTACCATCGCCATCAGTGTCGGAGTTGTTTGGATTTGTTCCAGCTGCATACTCTTGAGAGTTGGATAATCCATCTCCGTCAGGGTCTGCGTTGCCATCTCCGCCATTTGTTGGGTTCAGTCCATTCGAGACTTCCCAGCCATCTGGGAGTCCGTCGCCATCGCTATCAGCATTGTTTATGTTAGTACCTTGACTTTGTTCCTCAGCATTGGTTAGACCATCACCGTCGAAATCTGCACCGCCATCAGACGGGTCATTCGGGTCGGATCCAGTACCGCTAACTGCAGTAAATGCAGAAATGGTAAGGAATAAAGCTAGTAGTACGCTTATCATCTTCGTTTTCATGTTTTTTCACTTTCCTATTTTGGTTTGTTTTACATAGAGAACCCGCTGTTCTCTCTTTCCAAATTCAATGCTGCACGGATGGGCATTAAAAGTTGGGAAATATGCGATGCTGCGCACTGTGCTTTTAGATTAAAAATAACTGTAAAATAGTTTTTACTAGACGCTTTTGCATCGCCTAGTTGGGCTTCAGTGCCTCTTTTAACTATTCTACTAATGTTATTTGTCAAGTCCTCCAAAATCATCGCATTTCACGGGTTGTTCTTAGGGAACCCAGCGTTCCCTCTAATTTATCTAACAAACTCACACTATATGAATAACGCGATACACTGATTATTCAGAGAATGCAATTGCAGGCAATAAAATGGATGCATCGTGTGAAAGTACAAACCTAGTGACATAATCAGCCAGATTAGAATCTGCAAATGCGTGTAAACGCTCAGATCCGTTTCCTTTTGCATCATCGAATAATTTCAGAGTTAAGCCCTTTTCTTGGCGTGATAGTGCTATTTTTGCAGCTCGGATTGCATTCGAGCCTTCGATGCCATCGTGGCCAATTTTATTCATACCAAGATAATGTACTAATTTACCCTGTCTAACTCCGTTTTTACCTTCGAGCGCTAACATACCTAGGATGATGAATTGATCCCTCTTTGCAGCATTCCAACGATGGTAATCTCCTGAAAACTTTTCCTCAAATCTATCGATGATTTCACTGTATTGTTGGGGTAATGAGGTTTTATCTATCGGCTTCACTTTCTGATTTGAGTTTACGCGTACGTTTTTCGGCATAATATCTGAAAATGGAGTCCATAGACACTCTTTATCAAGCCATGTAGTTAGTTTATCATAAAAAACGGGATCTGTTTTTCGCCAATCCCATACACTCCGCTTTAGTAACTCGGGGGCCAGTGAAGCAAAGCCGTCTGGGTCTTGTATGGCCAATTCCTTGAATGCTGCCAAGTAACGTTCAACCCGTTTCTCGGTCTCTGCTTGTTCTGCCATCCAGTCGTTCTCTTTTGAAGTCATATAATATGTTTTTTTCTTGTTGGTATTTATTTGTTGCATCATTGCACGCCCTTTTCATCCCAAAAATTGCACTAAGGATTGTTTTTTATTGAAATTATAATATTTCTAGGGTTTATGAATAATTCATATCATAATTGCTTCATCATTGACCTGTGTGGCCCTATTCCCTCGATTGAGTACGGAGTATCGATAATTTCCCAGCCTTGAGATTGATAGAAAGGAATTGCGTGTTCTCTGGCTTGTAAAAATCCAAATTTTGCTCCATATTGCTTCTTTGAAGCGCCTTCTAAGTTAGATAAAACAAGGGCGGCAAGTCCCTTTCTCCGCTCGCTAGTAAGAGTTCCCATTTGCCTTATTTGAATAGCGGGCCGATTATCGTCCTGTTGTGAGAGTGGACTGAAGCCAGGGCACTTTGTAGCATCCGGGCCAGCATGGTCTGCCGCCGAGCCGTCGCTACCGAGCGGTATGACATGAGCGCGCCCTACTGCCAATACTTTGTCACCTTTAGCGAAATAGGAGTGTATTGCCTGGTCATCATCTGCAAGAATCTCTGCGCCTCTAGGAAATCCAAGTGGCTCTCTAAGGATAAAATACCTGCAATCATAATATGATTGTGGAATAGTCTGTTCTGGAAGAATTGTTTTCAACATGTGTTCACCTAACTGGGGTCAAGGGTTAGCAATACTGCTTATTCGGCCTTCGCTAAACAACCAATGACTTAAACAAAACCTATGATTGTAAAGTTATAGTTTAAGGTCGCGTTGAAATAGAACTTGTTAATCCGACAACCTACTGCACGGATGTCAGAGCGGCTATGAGCGGGATTGCAAATCCTGAGACCTGAGTTCAAATCTCAGTCCGTGCTCCATTTAAATTAGTCAAGTTTTACTTATTTTTCACAAAGAATTGAAATGCGGAAATGGTTTCGTTAAAGTATTCCACTGGAGGTCCTAGTATGCCAGAAGTAAACAAGAATATCAAAGATGTGGGCACAGGCTTTGCCTCTTTCCTATCACCTCCAGGGCCTGAAGTAGTTCGTTTTACAGTTGGTCAGCCAGATTTTGATACTCCTGAGGCAGTAGTTCAATCTGCAAAGGATTCCTTAGACAGAGGAGAAACGGTGTATACAAGAACTCAAGGAAGCGTAGAGTTGTGTACTGCTGTCTCAAATCATCTCAAAAGGCATAAAATATCGATTCCTGCAGAAGATATTGTAATATCTCCTGGATGCAAGCAAGCGATACTCTATGGGATGATGGCAACTCTAGACCCTGGTGATGAAGTATTGTTACTAGCACCCGCGTGGCCATCATATGATGGAATGTTGAAACTATTAGGTGCTGTACCTATCCATGTGCCTGTGAATAGGGAAAATTATCATCCCGACTTTACCGCTTTAGAAAAAGCGGTCACTGGTAAAACGAAGGCAATAATAGTCAACTCCCCAAACAATCCTACTGGTGCAGTTTACGAGCCAAAAGAAGTGGAGATGTTAGTTAAATTTGCAGAAAAGCACGACTTATGGATAATAGATGATATGATTTACGCAACACTAGTCTGGGAAGAATACGGTTATACTTCGCCCAGTGTCTATGAAGGCGGTAAAGATAGAACGATTACTATTGGCGGATGGTCAAAAGGTTGGGCTATGACTGGTTGGAGGCTCGGATGGGTTGGTGGGCCTAGTGAGGTTATTGATGCGGTGAAAAAAATCAATGCTAGTGCTGCAACTCATGTCGCTACTTTCCTCATGCCTGCTGCGGTTACCGCTCTTTCCTTAGAAGAAGAAACAAAAAATATGGCTGCCTCATTTAGGCAGCGGAGAGATGTGATCCACGAATTACTTGATGCCCTTCCTGGACTCTCAGTACCTAAACCTGAAGGCGCATTCTATGCATTGTGTGATGTTACTGGAACTGGAATGGATGATGTAGAGTTCGCAACAAGAGCATTGCAAGAAGCGCAAGTTCAACTAATACCCGGATCTCTAATGCAAGGTGGAGAAGGACTGGTCAGAATATCGTATGCTACATCGATGGAAAATATCGAAGAAGGTGTCAAAAGACTTCGAAATTGGTTGTCGAGTTTCTAAACACTAATTGATAAATTATTGTACCTCCGCAATAGTATGACAAAGGACGAAGTACTCTCTAAAATGCTACTTTCTTCAACCTCTATTCACATATTGGGTAGTGGTTTAAATGTTGAAAAACCAGCAAATAGAGCAATACACGACCTAAGTGGAAAGGGTTGGAGACTAGTGCCTATTCATCCCAAAGATGCTGGTGCAACAATAAATAATATCCCAATTCGAAAAGAAATTGATGATGGAATAATCCCTGAAATTGTAGTATTATTCTTGGCCCCTCAAAGAGCTCTAGATGTGGTAAAGCAGTTTCTCTTTAGATTTCAAAACTCTGAGTTTCCTCTAATTTGGTTTCAAAGAGGAGCGAAAAACGATGATGCTGTATCGATGTTGGAAGATATCGGTGCTGATTACGTAGTAGAAGATTGCATAGTGGAATATATCCTAAGAAATTCCTTGATTAAATCAACGGATGTTCAACCCTTACCTTGGTACAGACAAACAAAGGATTTGTCGCAAGACGGATGTTCAATTTGGTCGGCTTACACAGGCGATGAACCTGAAATCAAATTTAAAGGAGAATTTGAATGGACTGGAGACCTGTTGGATTTGGAAGATTCACAACACATTATTCCACGCTATATACGTTCGATGATGAAGCAAAATCAATCTCTTGAAGAGCTGGCCTTAAGTTTAAGTTGAAGTTACTCTGTACAGTGTTCCGCCATTTCCAAAGATTGCATAATACAAATCCCCAGATGGACTAAATCTCAAAGGTAGTGGGGTTCCAAGGTCTTTGGCAAAAACTGTAGTTTCACTATCCCATCCAGAAAAGTTTCCTTCAGCATCAAAAGCGGGAGTGAAATCTACTCTTATCAACTGGTGACCTTGTGGAAGAATAGTATTCCAAGACCCATAGACGGTTGCATAAACAGTATGCCCGCTTCCCTCTGAAAGACCTGGTAAAGTTGAGTTTTGTGGCCGGACATCAATTCCATTTACTGAGGTATGAGGCGTCCATGTAGCAATTGGGCCTTGAGTTCCCTGTGGCACTGGAGTCTCAGGCTCATCGTCTGGCCAGCCATATGATTCTCCGGGAATTAGAAGATTGATCTCTTCAGGAGGATGGTCTCCGTCCCAATCTCTACCGTTATCAGTGAAGATGTAACCCATCGATTCTATCCAGACACC
>JABIUA010000110.1 GCA_018667575.1 Methanobacteriota archaeon
TAAGCGTTGGATGAAATGACAATGCCAAGCCAGACGGCTTTGAAAAGAACTCAAACTAGAAGTCCATCCACGGTTCTCTGCTGAACGAGGATTTTGTTTGACTCTTTTTTGCTTTCTTCTTGTATGATAAAATATTTGCCGAATAGTGATACAACCCGCGCTTAGGTACGGTGAAAGTCTTGAACACGAATTATGACCAGTAATCGGGCTTGACATGTCTTTACGATAAGTTCGACCTCTTTCATCTAGGAAGGAAAATAATACTGAAAGAGCCGCTTTTTCCCCTGGTTCAGGCCTCTGTTCTAGTGGTCGGGAAGAGAGTCCTAAATGTTCAATTCGAGGGATTTCATCTGATTCTAGTCCGGAAGGAGATATAATCTGTTCAGGGGTTTTGACTAACTCATGATTCATTCGTAAATCTCTTTCTTTCTTCCAGTTATCTCGAGAATCAAGACGGCGAACTATTCCATTGGTTGGGAACTCTGTAAACTCAACATTATGTTCAGCACACCAATTAGCAACAGATTTGTCAATATCCCAAGACCATTCTAAACCTGTTTCTTCATTGCTGTATATTTTCTTGATTTGATATTGCTGATCAATTTTTGTCAACTCTTCAACAGTACTTCCAAAATTGAATAATAATTTTCCACCAATAGATTCTAGAGAATTTCTTAGTTCTCTCAAACAATCTAACTCCCATTCGATATGTATTGAATCTACATCGCTTCTGTGTAACCTATCCGGTTCAATATTGAATAAGCAAATGACTGGCAGTTGACTGTTTACAGCTTCTAATAGGGCTTGATTATCTGAGATTCTCAAATCTCGTTTAAACCAAACTAGAGAAACTGACACAAGTATATCTTATTTCTAGCCTCTATTAATTCATGTATTTTGTAATTCATAAGGAGAAAATCAAGGGTCTTTAAACACCCAATAGAAGGCAAGTACATGAGGAGGATATTGGTCGCTGCAATTTTGATTGTATTTTTTTCTCCTTTAGTAAGCGCTGAAACCTATGTAATATCAGGTAAAGCCACCTATGCAGATAACTCTCCAGTTTCTCTTGACTACGTGTTGGTAGAATGCGAGAATGGCAACACTCAATGCTATCAATACCGAGGAACTAAAGCAATGACAAATGCCTATGGAGAATATACGCTTGTGCTAGATGCTGATTCAGAAGAAGACGGTCTTGAGATACTTTTGACTCTACGAGGGGAAAACTTTAGTCACATTATTGACCTAGAAAGTCAGCAATCTTCTAATCAAGGTTCGGTAATTCAAGATATAAAATTATCACAGTATCCACCACCATCCGGCGTTTTTATGGGATTTGGATGTGTAATTGTTTTATTTGTTCTCGTATTTGTTTCCGTATTACTTCGTACTGGTCGAAGATTGACGACTAGAGAAGGTCGTATGGAATTTGTTGGATTTAAGAAAGCACGTCAACTTAAATGTCCTAAGTGTAACGAAATAGTTTTGCAACATGAACTGATTAAGCATCTAATAATCGACCATGACTTGGAAGCATTAGATGCTGCTGAAATAACTGGTAAAGTGATGCGGAGAACATGGTCTGAAGAAGAATAATATCGTGGGATTCATCAACCTCCTTCTATTACAATACATTATGCGAATCAGCCATAGTACGCCTGATGGAAAAGAAGCCTATCCTCATGAGATACCTCAATTTGGTCTTGGGGTGTTCCTAATGACAAAGCAGGGTGAATGCAAAAATTCGGTACTTAAGGCTCTAGAGGCTGGATACACGCACATTGATACAGCAAGTATGTACAACAACGAACACGAAGTAGGACAAGCCATCAAGGAGTCTGGGATTTCAAGGGATTCCGTTTTCATTACTACCAAGTTAAGACGTGGAGATGCCACTGGATATGAAGATACAATTGAACACTGTAAGACTTCTTTGGAACTACTCAATATGGATTATATTGACTTGTATTTAGTTCATGCACCACCTGAAAACCCTGAGCATAGGGCACCTGTTTGGAAGGCCATGGAATACTGTCTTGAGCAAGGTTGGGTGAAAGCAATAGGAGTTTCTAATTATGGTCAAGCACACCTTGAGGCAATGAAGGAATATGCAACTTACCTGCCTTGTGTAAACCAAGTTGAATTTAGTCCGTGGCTTCAAAGACCGCATCTAAGACAGGCCACTAAGGATGTTGGAGCCAAGGTTATGGCTTACTCTCCACTAGCAAGAGGACACAAAGTGAATGACCCAGAACTAATGAAAATTGCAGAAGAAATTGGTTGTACACCGGCGCAAGTAGCGATTAAATTCTGCTATGATGAGGGATGTATTACAATTCCTAAATCAAGTAATCCGTTTAGAATAGTGGAGAATATTGAGGCGCTGGATATCGATATCTCTGGTAAATATGAAGAAATAAAGTCTCTAGAATGCAACTATATTTCAGGTTGGGACCCAACTACAGAACCCTAGAAATCAAGGCAATTTCCAAACAAAGTACTAAAACACAATTCAAAAATCTAATGTTATGGACATGTATGATTTCTCATTCTTCTTTTCTACAATGTGGGTTGGGCCGTTTTGGTTTGCAATGCTGATTTACCCTGAACACAAGATGACACACAAGGTGCTTCAAGGACCGTGGTTTTTCCTTGGACCGCTAGTTGTTTGGTGGCTTGTTACAATTGCAGACCCACAAGGATTAATCGATTTAGCAAAAGATTCAACTGACCCTAATGGAGTCCTTGAGGGACTCGCCGGAATAATGGGCACCAAAGCCGGTGCTTCTGCTGCATGGGCACACATGGTGGCTGGAGATATTTTTGTCACAAGATGGATGTGGAAGAGATGTCTGGAGCACAA
>JABIUA010000033.1 GCA_018667575.1 Methanobacteriota archaeon
CAATGATAGGATTGAGTCTAATCATCGCTGGAGTCGTAGTTCTACGTTTGTATAGTGAAGCATCGGTGGAATGAATATAATCAACGTTTTTTTTGATTCACAAGCGTATAATTGAAACACTATCGAGTACAGGACACAATGATATCATGGTTCGAACTATTCCTGTAATAGATTTTCAAAATTTTCAATCCAATAATGAAATCAAGCGTCAAGAATTCATTGACAAAGTTGGAGAATCCCTCAAAGATATTGGCTTTTTTGCATTGAAAAACCATGGTATACCAGCGGAGTTAATCGAGCAATCATATGCTCAAGGCGATGAATTTTTCAGTCTTGATGAAAAAACCAAAAGAAGTTATTTACAACCAGAAATATCTCATCAAAGAGGTTATACAGCTTTTGGTGTAGAGCATGCCAAGGATAATCCTGCACCTGATTTGAAAGAATTTTGGCAAACGGGAAGGAGTCACCAACATGATGACAATTCCAAAACTTATCCACAAAATGTCTGGCCTGATGACACCGTTCCGGAATTTCATTCTGTCATCGATGATTTATACACTAGGATGGAATCATTATCACAAGATTTGCTTTCTGCATGTAGCATATACTTAGGAAAGGACAGTAAATGGTTAGGTGAGATGACAACAGATGGAAATACAATAATGCGCATAATACATTATCCACCTCTAGGCGATGATGTTGCACCTGGAGCAGTCAGGTCAGCAGCACATGAAGATATCAATTTCATCACACTTCTAGTGACTGCAACTGCTGATGGCTTGGAGGTTATGGACCATGATGGAAGTTGGATAAAGGTCGAAGGTGATGCAAGATATATCATTGTAGATTCTGGAGACATGATTCAGAACTTAACCAATGGATTATTCAAATCAACCACACATCGTGTAGTCAACCCTAGTTCTAAATCCAAAAGAAGATTTTCTATGCCAATGTTTGTACATCCTAGGAATCAAATCGATTTGACCCCTAGGCCAGAATTTATTGAGATGACTGGCGGTGAATCTAAATTTGAAACTATTACTGCAGGTGATTATCTACATCAGCGATTGGTAGAAATTGGTTTAGCAACTAGTGATGATTGATATGAAAATGGAAGACGTAACCAATCTCATTTCCTCTGTACAATCAGGTGAAATGATGGATTTAGAGCAACTGTCTGAGTTCATAAGAGGGGTGGCAAATCATTCCATACCTGTTGAAATGATTGAAAAATGGTTAAAAGCAGTTCACAGTAATTCAATTACGGTAGAAGAAACCACAATTCTAACAAGAGAAATGATGAATTCAGGAGCCATTCTTGAATGGGAAGATAATCAATTAGTTGTTGACAAACATAGTACAGGTGGCGTTGGAGATAAGATGTCACTAATGCTTGCCCCTGCATTAGCAGCGTGCGGTGTAATGGTACCAATGCTTGCTGGAAGAGGACTAGGTCACACCGGAGGAACTATCGATAAATTAGAATCAATACCTGGATTCAATTGTTCTCTATCTCCTGACGAAATGAAAGAACAAGTCTTAGCATTGGGTTGTTGTATTGCAGCTCAAAACGACGCAATAGCCCCTGCTGATGGCCTTCTCTATGCTATCCGTGATGTCACAAATACAATCGATAGTATACCTCTAATTACAGCATCGATAATTTCCAAGAAAGCAGCCGAGGGTTTGGGCTCACTGGTTCTTGATGTGAAATGTGGTTCCGCTGCTTTCATGAAAAATAAGGAAGATGCTGAGAAATTAGCCAAGTCGATGGTCGGTGCAGCAAAGGGACTGGGAATAAATACAACAGCCCAAATTACTGAAATGGAATTTCCTATCGGAAAGTATGTCGGAAATTCACTCGAAGTCATCGGTAGCATTGAGGTATTACAAGGAAACGGCTCAAAGGATACTAGAGACCTAGTAGTGATGCAGGGTTCCGCCTTATTAGTTCAAAGTGGTAAAGTAAATGATGCTGAAGAGGGTGAAAAACTAATCAGGCAAGTTCTGGATAATGGGCTAGCATTGAGTTACTTCGGAAAAATGTGTATTGCTCAAGGAGTAAGTGAAAATGATGCTAAAATCATATGTAGTAATCCGAATTCGATTTTGCCTAAATCAAAACGCATGACTACTTTTGTGACTAATGAGGCGGGATATGTCGAAATGATTGATTCTATGGTACTTGCCGAAGTTGCAAGAAAGCATGGGGCTGGTAGATTCTCATTAGAGGATAAGATAATTTCTGAGATCGGATTTGAAATCTTGATCGAGCAGGGCCAAGAAGTGCGACAGGGTGATGAGTGGTTGAGATTCCATCATAATGAAGGATTAAACGATGAAGATTTCTCTCGATTAAACGATTCTATCAGCCTTCAGAAGCAAAAGATGGGTAAATTTTCTCGACTAATCAAGACAATTTGCTGAATAAAATATCCGAAGTCGTCATAAAGGAGTGGTTGTTCGGCCAAGTTGCCGATTTAGCTTAGCTGGTGGAGCGTGGGACTGTTAATCCCAAGGTCAAGGGTTCGAACCCCTTAATCGGCGCCACA
>JABIUA010000137.1 GCA_018667575.1 Methanobacteriota archaeon
ACTAATATTAGCCATATTTTTGGATCAAGTATTGTGTCCATCATTCTGAAACACCTTCTCCGCCTTCACGGTGAAGATAACCAGAGGCAACCAATCCGAGTAAAACTACGAATAGTGGCGCAAACTGCTCAACAGGTACTATAAGCCACCATTTTGGATTCATGTATTTTTTAATTTGTTCCATGTTGAATCCTATTAAGCATAAGATATAATATTTACACTGAAATTGAGCGTAAAATCAAGGTTTTGCGACAGTAAAGAGTTATTCGATTCTCTCGATAACTCTTACGTGGTCTCCACGCATGTTGACCGTCATTGGAATTAGTTGTTCATATAATTCCATACTGACTTCTTCCTTGGATTCTGCAACACTTGTGATTCTTGCCTTCTCGCCCTTGAATGCACCAGTTACAATCTCAACAATACATCCAACTTCAATACCGGCAGTTACTGCCTTTGGTTCGAGGTAAGGTAGAATATCCGCTAGTGGTGCTTCACCAGGTAAAACAGTCTTAGCATTCTTCAAAGGAGTTTGATTTAGGCCTCTACGGGCAGCAGGATCTCTTCCTCCAGAACGTCCAATCAACTTCTCTACGTGATGCAGAGCGCTTGATTCGACGAATAAGTATCCACGCATCCCAGTAGGGTGTAGAATAGACATGATGTCACCTTGTAAAGCAGTTAGAGAGCCACTGCCGTGTAGTCTAGCGTACATCTCATCAGCAACTCTCTTTTCTGAGCCGATTGCTGTTTTAACAATGTAAAGGAATGAACCAACCGACCCATACATCTCACGGAATAGAGAGTGTGCATTTTCCATATCTATGTTAGAAAATATACAGTTGTATTTTTGTAATTCACCAGGATCAATCCATTGGTGCTCGCTATATCTTCCTGAAACTTCAACTTCATCCGATGAGGAAACTACCAAAATAGGCATTACATCAACAAGTGAACGACCCATGTCGATTCCACGTTCTGGCCCTGTACTATGATAGTGCAAAGATTCCAAAGGGAGACCTGTGGATTCCGCTACTCTAGCAAGTACTTCTTCAGGAGTATCTGCAACTCCCCAAACACCATCCCATAGAGCAGGAAAGTCTCCATCAGATTTATTTCTACGCATTAACAATAATTTCTCTTCATGGCGAACAAACGCAACAAATGCTTCAGTCATAATAATCACTCTTATCCAAATCAGTTACCAATGCCGATAACATCGTGTATTAGCCAAGGGAAGAAGTTGTCCATAAGGACCAACAATCCAAAACCAATCGCGCCCAAAACAAACAAGCCAATACCGCAAATGATACTGGTTTGTCTAAATTCTTGCGGCGAAGGTTTGCGGGCCATGCGAATGATTCTAGCCCAAGAACCTCTTGAAATTCTTCTAAATTGGGACTCTATCCAGTCTTGACGGTCCTGAACTTTGTCTTCAAAAGAACGCTTTTCTGATGATTCATTCGACATGGTACAACCTCGGGCTTGTCATCCCAAATATCCACCCAATATAACCGCGTCGGATAAAACAGCCATGGTATTTTCATGATATATTGACTTACTCCTCTCTGCGAGGGTTGATGTGGGAGAGGCCTTGAAGACTGTATGATGGCGGAAAAAGACCCGTACTCTGTTTTGGGTGTCAGTAAGGGAGCCGGCGATGGCGAAATAAAACGTGCTTTTCGTAAGAAGGCGAGGCAGTTTCACCCTGATAGAAACCCTGAAGACAACCTAGCAGAGGCTAAATTCAAAGAGGTTCAATCCGCTTATGACAAGATTGGAGACGCAGAGTCGCGCAGAGAATTTGACCAAAAACAACAGATGGCAAATATGTTTGGCGGTGGAGCCAGAGGCGGCTCCCCATTCGGAGGAATGGGTGGAGGGCAAGGCTTCGAAGATGTGATTGGACAAATGTTCGGTGGCGGAAGGAGAGGCGGCCCACAATTTGGTGGAATGGGTGGCGGAGGTCAAAGAAGAAGGCCGCAAACAAGACCTAAGGGTAGTGATATAACAGTTGGACTTGATGTTTCAATGGCTGAAGCCGAACAGGGAGGCGTATTTTCTTTCACTTTCAAAAGATTGAAACCGAACTCAATAGGAAGTTTGGAAGGTCAATCTGTAACTCTAAAGACGAAACTAGAGGCTGGCGTTAAACATGGAACTGTCAAGCGATTGAAAGGACAAGGTCACGACCATCCCGAAGGAGATCCCGGAGACGTCCTATTGACTGTCAGAATTGATGCTGGCGAAAATCGAAGCTGGGACGGTGATGTCCTTATTCAACAGATTCATGTCCCATATAGTTCAATGATGCTTGGCGGTAAAGTCAAGGTCACTCTTCCATCCGGAAAGGAAGGATTATTGAAAATAGCACCAAACTCACAAATTGGAGACAGAAGAAGAATGAGTAAGGCAGGCTACTTGGGTGGAGATTTAGATTTGGAATTCAGCTTAATCGAATTAGACGAACTTGACCAAAAGCAAAAAGATGCCCTCGAACAACTAAAACAGTCTGGGCTTTGAGTGGTGTTTGTAATGGCTAATAGAAAGCGTTCAAAAGGCCACAACAAACGAAAAGGGCCACAATTATCGGATAGCGAAAGATTGTGGAAAAGACTCAACTCTCTTTTTGGTAATGATGAAGAATTATGGCAACGAGAATGGGATTTGCAAAATCTAGCCGACTTTATTATCGAAAAAGAAAAATTATCACTTCGCTTCTCTAGAGAGCCAAAAGCAGAACGTAAATTTCGTGCAGAATTGAGCCATACACTTACTGAAGCCCGTAAAGATGGCCAGTATTTCATTGTGCAAGAAAGTAGAAAACTCATTGTAAGGTCAAAATCTGTTATCGAGGAAATAAAAAATAATGTTGAAGTTTGGCGTGCATTTTTCTCAAAATACACTGGTAAAGTGAGTGGAATAGCTGCTGGGCCCCCAATATTAGATGCTGGAAAAGATGAAGAAACATACCGATTGATGGAAGAAACGTGGCTTGCATTCCTTAACGGAGATAAGCCCCCTGAAAGGTTGTCTCTACTAGAAAATGAAGTTCTCAAAAAATGGGGTAGTTTTGATTTAACTCGAGAAATAAATAAATTTGCTACTAAGAGAACCGGTTTTAGATTCCAAGAAGATGAACCGAGTATTGCCCTACTGCTATTACAGAACAAGACTTTGTCGCCTGTAGAGCTGCTTGAAAATCGGCTGATGAGGCGGCGGAAAGACAACAGAAATCCTTTCCCTGAGAAGTATGATGCTACATTGTGTAAACTTGCAGAAGAACTATCTGAAGTGGATGGAGATAAAGAAATATTGAACGGTAGAACCGACCTTCGACACTTACCATTAGTCACAATCGACCCCAACGATGCTAAGGATTTCGATGATGCGGTTTGCTTGGTTGATGATGGCGAAAAGGCTGTTCTGTGGGTCGCTATTGCTGATGTAGCCCATTATGTTCAAAAGTCAACCAGGCTCGATTCTACGGCGCGTGCAAGAGCGACTTCAGTATACTTACCACATGCAGTATTACCGATGTTGCCACCTCGACTGGCGGATGATTTGTGCTCGCTAAGGGCAGATGTTGACCGCCTGGCAATGGTCATTTCAATGACAATCGAAGATTCTGAAATTGTCGAAACCAGTGCCTTCGAAGCAGTGATTAAAGTAAAACAGAACTTAGCCTACGAAGATGCTCTTGATAATCCGGAATTCAAGGCAATGTTTGATTTAGCAGCCATTTGGCAACAAAAAGAAATTCGTTTAAACATTCATAACGCTGAGATGCGGCCTAGAATTGATGAAGTAAATAATATCACAGTCGAAGTCAAATGGCCAAATGATGCAACTAAAATGATTGAATCGTTCATGGTTGCTACAAACTCTGCTGTTGGGCATTTGCTCGGCAGCCAAGGAGCACCGTTACCTTGGCGTTGCCATACACCGCCAGATGCGGTGGAAGTCAAAACTCTAAATGCCAAATTATCGGCCTTAGGAGTCGATATTGAACTGCCCATGCCAAGTATCAAAACCCATGGTCAAAGTGATTCAGAAGAATTGTCAAACCTATTGGGCGCTTGGGCGCAAAACACCGGTGGTGGAATTGATATTGAGATACCAGAATCATCAAACGACAAGCCTGATGATATTCCAAAATATCTCAGCGAAGTTCTAGATTCACAGGCTCGCCAAGACATACTAGATGCATTGATGATGGCTCAAACACAAGCATCTAAACTAAACCCAACTATTCGAAGAATAGTCGACCAAGGATTATTTCAGTTGATGCAAAGAGCAAATTATTCTAGTGAAAACCTGGGTCATTTTGGACTGAACTTAGATGCATACGTGCATTTCACAAGTCCAATAAGAAGATATCCGGATTTAATTGTTCACCGCCAATTGAAATCGTTCCTAAGAGGGGAAGAATGGATTCATGATGAACAAGAAGTTGAAAATTTATCCCACCATTGTGGTGAACAATCCCTGATGGCAAAGTACCTTGAATGGGAATTAGTGGCTAATGTCTACCATATCCACTTACTCAGAGGTGGTGAAATCGGCACAAAAACCAGCGAGGATTCAATCGCTATCGAAAACAAGTCATGGCCTGCAAGAATTGTAGGTTTGAGAACGCCATGGGTATTCCTAGATCTGCAAGATGATGGGGCGATTCAAGGTAGAATGCATCTTAGGCAACTAGGTCGTAAAAGACAGTTATCTGTAGATGAACATGGTCTAAAGGTCGTTCAATCTGAATCAGATAATTTGGAAAATCAAAAACCGGTAATTGAACTAGGTCAACATTATCCATGTCGCCTGCGTGGCATTGACATATGGAGTGGCTCCCTAGATTTAGCCCCTAGGTAATGAAGTGTGATTTTCATGACAATAGAAGACGTGCGTATTAACATAACAGGGATGTCGTGTGCCGCTTGTGTTTCCTCTGTTGAAAAAATAATCTTATCACAAGAAGGCGTTCAATCTGTCACGGTCAATTTAGCACTTAGCAATGCACAATTAAGTTTTGATTCTAATAATAAGAATACGATTGAAGATGTTATTCATTCTGTCAATAAGGGAAAGTATCATGCTGCCTTGGTAGACAATAGAAAGTCAAAAGCCAAACTATCGAAAGCAGATCTGAGAGTTCAGGGCATAAAGACTCTAACTGCGATAATCCTTGCGATTCCTACACTATGGCTGACTATGTTCGCTTCTGACCTCGGAGAAATTGGCTCATTTGATCTGCGCTTGACATTGGCAATGTTCGCTACAATTCCTGTATATCTTTGGTCTGGTTGGTCATTTCATACCAGTGCATGGGCGTCATTGCGTCATCGTTCTACCAATATGGATGTTCTGATCCACTTGGGTGCGTCTGTTGCATTCCTATGGTCAATTCTAGTAACTATTTCCTCAGGTATTGATGGTTTTCCCAGTGTTATCGAGAATGCGGAACATGTATTTTTTGATGGCGTTGTTTTTATTATCGGGTTTGTATTAATCGGTAATTATCTTGAACTTTCAGCGAAGATAAAGGCCACTGATGCTATTGATTCACTCATGGAACTCCGTCCGAATAATGCACGTCTGGTAATTGATGAAAGTCGTAAAGATACAGACAAGAAGCCTGTAGAATCTATACCTATTAATTCGCTAATCAAAGTTCTAGCGGGGGAGACTATTCCGCTAGATGGTATGATTGAAGGCTCAAAGGTCAGTATTGATGAATCAACAATGACTGGTGAGTCGTATCCTGTTAGAAAATCTGCTGGAGATGAGGTTTTGGCTGGAACTATTGTTCTTGATGGCACTGTTTACATTCGCACAACTAAAAATTATGAAGACTGTTTACTAAACAATATCATTGAACTTGTAGAAAGGGCACAAATGGATAAAGCTCCAATTCAAAGACTAGTTGACCAAATTTCAGAAATATTTGTTCCTGTGGTTGTTGTATTAGCAGTACTTGCAAGTATATTCTGGGCCACCATAGGTGCAGGCTTAATCGATAATCCGATGAACTCGAATATCGAATTAGCAGTGATGGTACTAGTTTCAACATTGATTATTGCTTGTCCTTGTGCATTGGGCTTAGCAACCCCGACGGCACTAGTTGTTGGAACTGGAGTTGGTGCAAAAAATGGTTTACTAATCAAAGGCATTGAAGCATTAGAAATATCACACAAGTGTGACACTTTGGTGCTGGATAAAACCGGCACGATAACTTCTGGAAAGCCTAGGGTTAGTCACATTGAAATCCTCGAGGGTGAAGTCAAAGAGATCTTATCTCTCGCCTCCGCTTTAGAATCGGAGTCAACTCATCCACTTGCATCTGCCATCCATAAATCCTGGTCCAATGTTACATCTCACAGACCTACTGTCGAAGATATACGAACTGTGGCTGGGATGGGTTTGGTCGGCAAGTTAGACGATAAAGTGGTAGCAGTCGGTAATCGCGAACTAATCGAAGATGTCGGAGTAGTTCTCACTGAAGATATCTCCAAACAATTAGAAAAAGTCAGTTTGAAAGGTGTTTCTCTAGTTTTGGTCAGTCAAGGTTCGCGACTAATTGGTTGGATTGAGTTGACCGATAGGGTGAGAAGGAGTTCCAAAGTTGCTGTCAAAAAAGCAAAACAAATGGGCTTTGAAGTGATTATGCTGACGGGAGATAACCAAAACTCCGCAAACTCGATGGCTGAAAAGGTAGGAATTGAAAATATAATTGCCAATGTAAAACCAGACCAAAAAGCGGACCACATCGCTTCTCTGCAACAAAAGGGGCGCGTTGTTGCAATGCTCGGTGATGGGATTAACGATGCTGCAGCATTATCACAAGCAGATGTAGGGTTAGCGATGGGGGCTGGCTCGGATATTGCATTGGATGCTGCTGATTTTGTAATAGTTCGTGATGACTTAATCGATGCTGTTTCCTCTCTTGACCTAGGGAGAGCAACCATGCGTAGGATAAAGACTAATCTTGGCTGGGCTTTTACCTACAATCTAATCGGCATCCCTTTGGCGATGGGCGTTCTTTTACCATTCACTGGGATGCTATTACCGCCTTCATTTGCTGCTGCTGCAATGTCTCTTTCTTCAGTCAGTGTTGTTGCCAATTCATTGGTTCTTAGATGGTGGAGTCCGATCAAAGAATAATTCGGACTTGATAGATTTTAACTATCAAAACATGCGCTTAATTCAAATCGTAGAGACTACGCCCTCGGCTTGCGCGGGGATCGCCCAGCTTGGTCAACGGCGGTGGGTTTAGGTCCCATTCCTTATCGGTTCGCAGGTTCGAATCCTGCTCCCCGCACCACTTTTTGTGATGATTGTTTCAAAGAATCAAGCGGTTGTTTCGCCTGCTTCAAGGGCTTTCTTTTCTCGGATTCTCTTATTCTTCCACTTCTTGTATCGAGGGTATTGCCACTTAGCAATTCCAGACCACATTACCATCCAAATGACAG
>JABIUA010000072.1 GCA_018667575.1 Methanobacteriota archaeon
AATCGCTGAGATCATTGGAGTCATTACTGGCGCTCTTGTCATAGGCCCAACGCTAAAGTTACTACACAGTGCATTTGGAATAACACAAACTGCATGCCTTCGAGAAGCAGAAGTTAATGGCCGTGACTGTTCAAATGCACTTCTTGCACCGCAAGCAGAACTTATTGGTGATATTGTCAGGGGTGCATTTGTTGGAGATGTCAATGTTCAAATGATACTTTTGGGTGTCGTGATTGCTATCGTCCTAATATGGCTGAAAATGCCAGTAATGAGCGTAGCAATTGGAATTTATTTGCCACTTGGATTATCTGTCCCAATAATGCTTGGTGGAATTATATCATATTTCACACTCAGAAGTGCCCACATAAGAATAGATGGGGAGATACGTGATGAGCCTTCGAAACGAGCGAAAGAAGCAGCGAAAGAAGTAGAAAATCGGGGTGTACTAATCGGTGCAGGATTTATCGCTGGGGAATCGATACTTGGAGTATTTGTCGCACTTCTAATTGTCACTGACATAAATCTGAACGAAATCTTCAGCACTGGACACCTGAATAATTTCCTATCGTTGGTATTCTTTGGGTGGTTTGTTGCAGTATTCATTTGGTTGGCGACAAGGGCATTACCTAGCGGCGGTAATTTATTGAAAGAATTTATTTTGATTGTCAAAGATAGCGCTTCAAAATTCATACGGATTTTTGTCCCTGGTAGTAAATAATCTGTAGAGAAAAATCTTCTTTACTTACAAAAGCATCAAAGGTCGTCGGCCATGGCCAGTTTTTGAGGGTGTCAAAATGACCATGAGTAATGAGGAAGTAGAAGAATTTGCACGTAAATGCAGAGTTGAAATCGTTAAGATGGTACATAGAGCCCAAGCAGGACATCCTGGTGGCTCACTTTCGGAAATTGATTTGATTTCAGCATTGTATGCCACTAGAATGCGTGTCAAGCCTAATGAACCAAAGTGGGAAGATAGAGATCGGTTCATTCTTTCAAAGGGTCACGCTTCCCCTGGAATGTATGCAGTGTTAGCAGAGATGGGATTCATATCTCATGCAGACCTCGAATCATACAGAGTTCTTGGCGGTGTATGTCAAGGTCATGTCGACATGAAATGGTGCCCAGGAGTAGACTTCTCAGCAGGTTCACTTGGAATGGGATTGTCTTTCGGAATGGGGTGTGCTGTAGCAGCAAATTTGGAAAATAGCGACCGTAGAATATTTGTCATGTTAGGAGATGGAGAAATTCAAGAAGGTAGCGTATGGGAGGCTGCAATGGCAGCAAGACATCACGAATTAGGTAATCTTAAGGTCATACTTGACAGAAATCGAATTCAAAATGATGATTTTTGTGAAGTTCAAATGAGAATGTTCGATATACCAGCCAAGTGGAAATCCTTTGGCTGGGCAGTTAAGGAGATCGATGGACATAATATGGAAGAAATTTCGGAGGGATTAGATTTCCTAGAACAAACCAATGATGGCCCTGCGATTTTAATTGCTCACACTATCAAAGGCGCTGGAATTTCTTACATGGAAAACAATCCTTCATTCCATGGTGCAGCACCTAATGATGAACAATTCCATCAAGCCATGATTGAACTTGGGGAGGTGGAAGCATGAGTAGAATGGCAGCAACACGAGATGGCTATGGCCAGGCATTGTTGGATTTGGCAAGTAATCCTAAAGTTGTAGTATTGGAAGCAGATTTAGGAAAGTCGACAAAGTCACTTCACTTTAGAAAACAATATCCAGATAGAACTGTTTCATGTGGAATTGGAGAACAAAATATGCTTCTTGTTGGAGCAGGATTAGCTTCTTCTGGCTACATCCCATTTGCCAGTACATTCGCAATATTTACTGAAAGAGCATTTGAGCAAATGAGAAATGGTGTTGCAAGACCAAATTTAGCAGTTCACCTATGTGGAAGCCATGGTGGTACTCACACCGGGACAGATGGTTCGTCTGCTCAATCAATTGAAGATTTAGCGATATTCCGTACATTGCCGAATGTCGTTGTCATGCATCCTTGTGATGATGTCAGTACACGAGCATTAACAATGCAACTTCCAGAACTTGGAAAACCATCTTACATGCGAACTGCTAGAAATAAGACCCCAGTAATGTACGACGGTAAAGAAAATGAAATTAAAATTGGCAAAGGTATGGTTCTTCGTGAAGGAAATGACGCAGTAATTATTGCATGTGGAGTAATGGTCTCTGAATCATTGAAGGCTGCAGAATCTCTAGCAGAAAAGGGAGTTTCAGTCACAGTTGTAGATATGCACACACTCAAACCGCTTGACACAGACTTGATCAAGTCACTTGTCGAAAAATGTGGCGTAGTAGTTACCGCTGAAGACCACAATGTAATTGGTGGACTTGGCGGAGCTGTTGCAGAATATTTGTCATCTAATTGCCCTGCACCACTCGAAATGGTGGGCGTCAAGGATAGATTTGGAGAGTCAGGCCAATCAGATGAAATGCTAGATTTACTTGAAATCTCCAGTCCTTATATTGAAGATGCTGTAAAGAGAGCAATTAATCGAAAATGATGAAAAGGATTACTGAGAGTAGTGAGTATGCAGGAAACTCGAAAAGCATATTTTTTGTTTGTTTTGATTTTTTGCTCGCTATTCATTTTCGCCCCTAGCACATCTGCGGTGGAAAACGAAACCAACATAGAACCAATCTGCAATGCAGATAGAAATCAAACTTGGAGTGTTGGATTAATTTATTGCAATTCCAATACTAGCCTTGGATACACTCTTTTCTCTCCAATTTCATCAACTACAACCTATCTGATTGACCAACATGGGAGAGAAATGCATAGTTGGGATTCTGCAAGTGGTTTACGGCCCGGTTTATCGGCATATATTTTGGATGATGGAGACCTACTTAGAACTGGTAATTTAGGAAATAATCAACCTGGAGACTTCTCAGCAGGAGGTGCTTCGGGGCATATTGAAAGAATCTCCTGGGATGGTCAACTTGAGTGGTCTTGGAGTTATTCATCTAGAGATTACAGGAGTCATCATGACATTGAGCCTATGCCAAATGGAAATATTTTGCTGATTGCTTGGGAAGAGTTCAATGAACAAGAGGTGGCTCAAGCAGGACGGAATTCAGAAGGTGAAAATTCAAACAAGGCAGTTACTTCTACAACTCTGTGGCCAGATTTGGTACTTGAAATCAAGCCTGTTGGGACACAAGACGTAGAAATTGTTTGGGAATGGCACGCTTGGGACCATTTAATCCAAGATTTTGATTCATCAAAGGATAACTATGGAGATGTTAGCCAGCACCCTGAACTATTAGACCTAAATTTCAATGATGCAACCAGTGGCGCATCTGGCGGTCGCGATTGGATGCATTGTAATGGCATTGATTATAATTTCGAACTAGACCAAATCGCTCTGTCATGTAAAAATATGAATGAAATATACATTATTGACCACAGTACTACAACATTGGAAGCGTCTGGCCATAGTGGCGGAAATAGTGGCATGGGTGGAGATATACTCTACAGATGGGGTAATCCTGAAGCATATCGTGCGGGCACAAATAGTGATCAACAATTATTTGGTCAACATGATGTTCAATGGATTGAAAGTGATAGACCTCATGCTGGAGAACTCATTGTATTTAATAATGGAAATGGAAGAAATACATTATACTCTAGCGTTGATATTATTGCACCTCCGGAAAATAATGGAACTTATATCAAAAATGCGGGTGAACCTTTTGGACCATCCAACACAAGTTGGAGTTGGGATATAGGCACAGATATGTATGCACCATCCATTTCGGGTGTAGAGCGACTTCCTAATGGTAATACTTTGATCACTTATGGAACTCAAGGTACATTCATCGAAGTCGACATTGAAGGGGATATTGTTTGGAAATATATCAGCCCAATAAATTCTGGAGATGTTCTCACCCAAGGTGATTCAATATTTGCGAATAACGGAAACAAAGTGTTCAAAGTTAGAAGATATGATATGAACCATGATGCTTTTAGAGATAAAATATTGACTCCTGGTGACTATATTGAGACATGGTCTGACCTATGTCAAGGTGAGGAATCTATTCCTTGGGATAAAGACGGGGATGGATGCCTAGATGATACTGATCTTGACACTATAACAGATAATTTAGACCTATGTGATGGTTTTGACGACCTCATAGATCTGGATAAAGATATGATTCCTGATGGCTGTGATAGTTTAATTGACTCAGATGATGATGGAGTTTCCGATGAAATTGACTTGTGTGAAGGCTATGATGATAATGTTGATCTTGATAATGATTCGATTCCTGATAGTTGTGACCAATTAGTCGACTCAGATAATGATAGCATCGCAGATGATGATGACTTGTGTAATGGATATAATGATTATGTCGATGCGGATAACGATTCCATTCCAGATGGTTGTGATGATTTAGTTGATTCGGATTTTGATGGTGTTGCTGATGAGATTGACTTATGCCCAAATAGCCTGATACATTTTAGCGAAGAGGTAGTTGATAGTAACGGCTGTAGCAATTATCAGATTGATACTGATATGGATGGTACCAGTGACGCCGAAGACATATGCCCTGGTGGCAATGATTCGATTGATTTAGATTTGGATTCAATTCCTGATTATTGTGATGAATCAGTTGAAAGTTATAATGACGAAAACAATGCTAGTATCACAAATGATGATTCAGAAAGAGAACCTGTGGAATCTGGTACTGATTACTCTACAACTGATTACCTGTATATCGCCTCTATTGTGTTTATAATCGCAGGTTCGATAATTTTCCTTTACAATAAAAGGAAATAATCAATTTATGCGGATAATTCAAAGAGTGCCTTCTATTCCACAAGAA
>JABIUA010000068.1 GCA_018667575.1 Methanobacteriota archaeon
ATGTTGAATTTGCTTCACTAGGCAAGTAGAAAGTCGTTCCTGTAAATCGAACCTCTAAGGAAACAGGACCTAGTTCTGCATCTGCTGGAACTGGATAAACTGCTGTAAAGAAACCTTCAGAATTGGTGTTTACATTTGTCATAAACTCTCCATCAAGCCATACTTCTAAGGTTAAATTATCTAGAGGATTATCGACTATATCGACAATTAATCCTTCAATAACCATCAATTCCTCTCGATTAACATCGCCACTTTGTGTAAGTAGTGACAAGACTGTTGGAACACTGATGTTGAAATCTACAGTATCTGAACTTGGCAGATAATACTCCGGATTAGAAGGCTCACCAAATCCAATTGGGTCCACCCAATCACGTCCTCCATAGAACTCTACTACAATGGTGTGTACACCTGCTGAGATGTCTTCAGGAACGGCCCATCCAAGGGTGAATGTTCCATTGATGGCATCTGTTTCTATACTCGCAACTGATTCACCATCGACGACCAAATGAACTACTGCGGATGATGAAACGCCCATAGTCTGCAAAGGTAATGACAAATCATCTAGTAAAGTTCCATTGACTAGCATATAATCTCCAGCCACCAGACCTTCAGGAGATTCAGTAATTGTTAGTTCGGTTTGTGCAAGAACTACGAATGATGTATTGGTTTGCGAGCCAATCATACCTGTAGTACCAGGGATTCCAGCGAAATCTGCATTGATATCCATTATTCCGACTGACTGGTCAGAAGGAACTGGTAACTCTCCAAATGCACTTCCATTGGCCTGAGTGGTCAATGTAGTAGTTATCGAAGTACCAGTAAAAGTCACAATCAATTGTTGACCCGCAACTGGAGAACCTGTATTATCCTGTAGTAATAGTTCGATAGAAATATTATTTCCTCTTTCAGTTCTATCATTGAGAGTAGGTTGACCCTGTGAATCAACTGTAGGAACCATAAATATCAGTTCACTAAAACCTCTGCTATCGAATACTTCGGTATCATTGGAACCAAGATAGAAATTCACAGCAGGCGTATATGAGGCGTCTACGATATGCGTACCAGCAGCAAATGAATTTGTTAGAGTGATTGTAGCATTCCAAATACCTCCAACTTGAACAGCTCCGCCTACCACACTAAATCCAGTCGGTTGACCATCAATGGAGAAGAGTATATTGGCAGGAAGTACTGTTCCATCAATTTGTTCCAAGCCACTTCCATTATCGGACAAAATAGTACCAGATATATTGAATGATTGACCTGCAACTGGATTATCTGTTATTGGATCTATCAACAAGAATGTTTGAGATCGAACAATTATTGTTGAAATGGATGAACTCGTCGACAGTAAGTCTGAACTACCATTGAACCAGAATGTAGCAGTAACTAGCCCTAGAGGGGTAGAAGTTGGAATAGTATAAGTCAGGTCAAACAATCCGGTATTATTTGTCTGCAGATTATCAATCCAAGTATCTCCGAGTTGAACTGCAACATCATAACCAGATAATGGTTGGAATCGATTAGAAGATTCAACCAATTGTCCTGATAGATTAACATCGTCACCACGATTAACAATAATCGGGTTGAGTGGTTTCAAAGAATCAAATTCAGAAACTCCGAATACAAATATTGGGGTTTCAAGCGAAGATTCAAGATAGAATGGAGAGGATTCTTCGATTACTGAAATCACCAAAGTCTTATCGCCTCTAACAGTTCCATTATTGAGCGCATCTGTAGGGACTGTCATGTTGAATGAGCCATTTGTTGTTGTCAAGTATCCTGTTACCAAAGTCTCATTTGGATTGTTTAACCAGAATACTTCTAACTTAACCGGACTGATCAACAATCTAGAATTATCATCAGCGTCGATGACTTGACCAATCACATTGAAATCAAGTCCAGCGGTAATTGAGGAAGGAATACTATCTATTCGGAAATCAGTATTCCCTTGAACTGTAAGATTCATTAGCGTGAAATTACCTAAGTGACGGGTGCTACCCTTGGAAAGAGGAGAACTAACATTGTCAAAGGCTACAACACGTATATCATAGAGACCTGGAGCAATTCCAATTGCATTCCATGAGAAGTTAGCAGTTCCATTTTCATCGCTTCTTGCTGTACCGATTGATTGGTTTGTACCATTCCAGTCGAATATGAATTCAACGTCTTCATTTGGAACAAAGGAGTTATCAGCGACATCAGTAACAAGTATACTAAAATCAAATTGCCCATTGGTCACAACAATATTACCATCATCAGAATCTCTATCAGAAATAACATTCAAAACTAATTCAGATTCAATTCCTGCTTGTAATGATGGGCTTGGTTGTTGAGTAATATTACCTGTTACAATATCCAAATAAGATTCTGCTGAAGAATAGTATGGTCCACCTAAAGGACCTAATGAGTAGAAATCAAAACTAATTGAGAAAGAGTAAACCGATGATGCAAAGTTTGTCGGCATCAAGATTTGTTGACTAAATGCTGAAGTATTATTGTCCACTAAACCTTGTGCAATATCTACATCACCATTCGGAGAAACCATTGATATTGTGTATTGTGTGATATTCTGGTCTAGAATAGGTGTTCCATACAAGTCATCAAAAATTGAACCATTGATGAATGTTGAATTACCTATATGAGTCCAATCTTGTGCTAGATTGAAAGTCCAGTCAATTCCAGCCCTTATGCGGATAGTTCCAGTACCAACAGATGGCGCATAGAAAGTAGAACCGTTAAATGACACTTCAAGAGGGTAATCGCCAGCAACTAAGTTTGCATCTAGTGGTAAAGAAGATATCAATTTTGCAGTAGAGTTAGTAGTAGTATTGAACCAACTTCCGTTGAAGCTCAAGTCGAAATTACCTTCAACGAAATCAACGTTTATATTACGGTGGTCTCTAACAGAAACGGCAAACGTACCAAGTGAACCTCTTAGTTGTGGAGATGCCTCAATAGTCAATTCTAACTGACTAATCAATAGATATGGGTCATCAGAAGAAAGATTTGCATCATCCGTAGTGTCTATCGTATATGGATAGAATCTTAATTGGAATTCAATCTCTCCAGCAGGAACATTTGCTATAGAAGCAGTTAGGTTTTGTCGAACCGAAAAGGCTCCAAGCACTGAGGTATTGAAAACTTCAGTCCAAGTGTCAAATGTCCCATTTTGTCTTATTGATAGTATCAAGTCACCTTCCATATCAACGGGGTTAGTTCCTGCAGTAACTGCAGTTCCGTTGACCCAAAGGTCATCACCAACAATATACCTACTATTATTTGTGGATAAACTTTCGATAGAGGCCGTTAAGTTCGGAGCCTCTCTAACATCTAGATTCAAATTGAGAGATGAAGGTCTAATATGGAATTGTGGAGTTGGATTTGTTGGGATTGTGAAATCATCAACCCAACCACCGTACCAAAGCGTTGCCGGAAGTATTCCGATAGATTCGGTAATATCTAGTTCTAAGGTAACAGACCAAGAACCACTTGGTGAAACTAATCCACTGATATTATTAGAACCATTAAACGAGGATGTAAATGATAGCCAAACTAATTGAGATGCAAACTTATCGGTAATGCCATTAGGGTCGTTTTCAAGATTCAAATTACCTTGTATTATGGTTAAAGAACCTGCTCCTGTCACCGGTGAATTGATTGCCAGGGGAGTTGTATGTGAAAGGTTCGAATCATCTGTAACATTGATTACAGTAGTATATATCACAGCATCACTAGAAATAAAACCACTAGACTGGTGGACTATTGCCACTACGTGAAGGCCTGGTAAGTTCGGTTCTATTGGAGAACCATTGAATGAGAAATTACCTTCAGAGTCTGTAATTTCTGAGCCGATAAGTCTTGCCGGAGTCACTGCAGAACCTGGAACTGAACCGACTTCTTCAATTGGAATCAAATATGCTTTCAATTCTGCATTATCGATAACAGTAGTATTCTCAACGAATCTAAATTGACCATCAAGAGTAAAATTCTGACTCATATCTCTGTCCCATGTAAGAGGTGCTAATGTTTGATTGACTATTTCTAAAGTCTCTGCTTCAGGACATGAATCGAAAGGAATCCATCCCAAATCAACATTCGATGCTCCACCTGTCACCTCTAGCCTAACCTCTCCCCAAGTAGCTCTATGTTGAGTCGAAACTGTGTATCCATTACCATTCCATTCTCCGCCAGAATAACCAGTAACATATCGTGCTGGTAGACCGGCTAATCTCGCCATTGTGACGAAAGCGGCGTTATAGTCTGAACATTGACCAAAACCATTGTCGACTATGAACTGAGCGATATCATCGCCTGGATTAAGACCTACTGAGTCATGAAATCTCTTGAAATCATATGTATCGTTACCTTCTTTCAAGAAGTCACTGATTGACTTGGCTAAATTATACCCATCAGTTGCACCCGATTCTGAAATGATACCATTAGTGAGATTAAAAACCGTAGAAAGCGGGTTATTTGGATTAGTAAATTCAATATCAAAAGCAGACTCATAAGGATAATTTTGACCAGCAACAGTATTTGCAGCAATACTATCCCAATCGAAGAAGTACTCATTCTGTTGTAAAAATAACGAGTCAACTACTCCTCCTACTAGTTTGATAGTATGAGTGTCGTTGCTTCTGGATACAAATGAGGTGGGATCAGACCAAAATGTCAAATTATAGTATTGAGATGAGATTGGTATCGTACCTCTTGAAATCGAATTATTGAATTTTATATCCCAATCCACAGACCCATTAGAAAAGCTTGAATCTGGCAGATTAGAGAAGTTAGTCAATGCAGGAACTATCTGTTCGAATGGATGTACTGTTGCAATGTGTGCATATGTAGTACCAGTGTAGAAGTCAAAAGTATTTTGAGTCCAACGATGTGTTTGATTCAAATCAACTGTTCCTGATG
>JABIUA010000032.1 GCA_018667575.1 Methanobacteriota archaeon
CAGGTAATCGTTATACAATGCCGTCGAGGACGGTGTAATATGGGCAACTGCCCTTATTGCCGAAGCGTCACCCTCCCGGGTGATACAATTTGCTATTCCTGTGGGAGGGTGTTAGCCAACATTAAATCTCCTAACTTTGCAGCAGAGCAACAATTCAACAAAGGAACTATTGAATCAACATACATGAAAACTAAGAAACCAACCAAATCTGGTATGGTAATGACTCACAAAGGTAAGAGAAGAAATATCATGAAAAGGCGAAAAAATAGATTTCGTAGTGTAGTAATGCTGAGTCTAGTTGCCTTCATCATGCTCTCACCACAAGCTAGAGAGCATATTTTTGAGAAGTGGGCTGGTGTAGAAGAATACATTCAGTTAGCAGCAGCACCTTACCATCTTTACCCTATTGAAACAACATATACCATGGGTAAAACAATCGACTTTTACAACGCTGCTGGCAATAGTTATGCTTATGAAAGTTTAGCAATACCAACTAATATTTCGTCACTGCGTGATTCGAACTCAACTTTCGTTTATACCGATGGAGTGACTCCAAATGATTCCCCTGAAGCAATACAAAAAATAAACTCAATAAAATTGATTATAAATGATGCCGAAATAATTAATGTACCCCTCGATGGGATCCCTGAAAAACCATTTGCTGAAAAAATAATCACCAGTAATGGCCATAGTATTTGGTGGCCAGGAGTAGGCCCTAGCAACAATGATTGTAAAATCGGAAATTGTGTAAGATTTAATCTGAGTCTAGGGCCTGGTGAATCTGCGAGAATCACATTTGCTGTAAATTTGACTAGTACTTCTTATTCTTGGTGGGATTGGCCTTCAACAAGGAGTGATTCGAGAGTTGCTGGATTCAGTGATGGTATTAGTTTGGACAGAAGTGGGACATTCAATGATATTAGTGAAAGAGGCGGAGGTTCCAAACTACTTCAATTCGGTTCTAAACAATGGTACAACCGTGGAACTTTAATTGATGAAAACGGACCATATCAGGATTATGCTATCGATGCAATTCAATTTGATATTGTAGAAGATACTGCTGATATAATTTCAGCATCTATTCCAGAAGGACGCTCAAATAATGCTTATGCATTTGCTAGAGCGGCTTTTGACTATTTACACAAGAATGTTGCATACGATAAGAATGCCCCATTAACTTCTCGAAGTGGTCCCGCTTGTCTTGCTGCCAGTATCGGAGATTGTGATGACCAAACAAATGCTTACTTTTCGCTACTTAGAACCAAAGGAATTCCCGGATGGTATGTATTTGGAGCATTGACAGACTCCTTATTCCAAGAATGGGAAGGCCATGCTTGGGGCTACATCTTACTTCCAATGAGCGATAGTTGGTGCAATAGTCGAAATATTAAATTAGATTCATGCTTCGTCGAGGGTTCTGTTGATGTAGTCAACAATAAGTGGCTACTTCATACACCTACTGCATACATCGATTGGATAGAAGATCCTGACCCTTCAGGAAACCTAGTAAAATCATACTACCAACCAGGAAATAGATGTTGTGACGTAGAACGAACTAGAAGCTTTTCTACATTAGAACTTCTTGACAGCACAGGTGGAACATTCCAAGTCAAGAAATTGGCTGAAAATTTGAGGTGATATTATGCGAATAATTATTGGTGGCGCAGGCAGAGTGGGTACTGAACTTGCTCGAGCATTAAGAGCAGAAGAAATGGATGTTGTTTTGGTTGATTATGATTCGAGAGCAGTCAAAAACGCTCAAAACTTGGATGTTTTAGTGATTCATGGTGACCTGACTACTCGCCAAAAACTCAATGAGGCTGGAATTGGAGAGGCAGAGGTATTTGTTGCTGCGACAAATTCTGATGAAAGAAATCTAATCGCTTGTGCATTAGCAGAACACGCACATTTTGAGATTGGTGGAAAAAAGGCTAAACCTCTTCTTTCTATTTGCCGTGTTCGAGATATGAATTTCATAAACGAACAAAAAAGAGGGCATCTGACCAAATGGGCTAAGGTAAACCATGCAGTTAATCCTCTAGAAGGCGCAATTAGAAGATTACACACCGGACTGAGATCTTCGTCAATAGAAGAAGTAATACCTTTTGGTCATGATGCATTTATCATTGAATTTGATATTACTAAAAATGCTGAACACTTAGTTTTCAAGACGTTATCAGAGGCAAGTAAGACTATTGACGGAGGAATACCTTTGATTGTAGGTGTTAAGCGAGAAGGTGAGAAAAGTATTGTCCCTGATGGTGACTTCATGTTGATGCCCAATGATGTTATTGCTGTTGCTACAACAGGATTGAGTAGTTTCAATCGAATTCTCAACATCTTTGGCCATGAGGCTACCGATTTCCCAATGAATCCAAAAGTAGCGATTATTGGTGCTAATAAAATTGGGCAATTAATTGCCGAAAACTGGTTGATGAATGGAGCACATGTGACGGTTATCGAGAGAGATTTACAAGTAGCAAACAACCTTTCTGGCTCATCAATTGGCTCTCACCCAAATCTTGAGATTATCCACGGTGACCATCTTGACAGGGATATTTTAACAGAGGTTGGTATTCCTGATAACCATATTGCGATTGCAGCACTTGAATCGGACCACGAAAGTATCGCTGCAGCACTTCTTGCCAGCGATATGGGAGTTCAAAGAACGGGATTATTACTTTATGATGCAGATTTGGTAAAAGTAACTCAAAGAATGGGAATTACCTTTGCAGTAGATAGGAAGCGTGTTGCAGTTGATAACATACTAGCACACATTCATACAAAAGCTGCCGGGGCATATGCTGTTCTTTCTAATGTACCAAATATCGTTGGTATCAGTATGCGAATTGATGATTCACATAAATTTGCCAACAAGAGAATTTCCGATTCGGGATTCCCTGATTGGATGCGAATTGCGTTTATTCAGAGAGAAACCGCTGAAGGTGGGTGGGAAACACTACGACCATCTCCGGATAAAACAATATTAGCCAATGATAGACTGATAATTTTCTGTAGCCCAGATCGTGTTTCTGATTTGGAGCGAAGATTCAAGGTGTGAGCATGCGAAAAGATGTTTTGTTTTTGATATTAGGGTGGACACTGATCGCCCTAACTATCCCACTTTTCATCTGTGGTCTTGCCACTGCTTGGCTTGATAATATTGAATTAGCCCTTTACTCATTTGCATTACCATGTGTAATTTCACCAGCGCTTGGAATTATACTCCTAAGTTTCACACGCACAAATACAAGCGAACGACTTAGAGATAAGGAGGCATTCGCCGCAGTCGGTCTGGTTTGGCCTATTGCTGTGTTCATAGGGGCACTGCCATTTTGGTTTGGAGGTATGTTCAACGGTCCTTTCACCGATGGAGTCGGTTTGATGGATATTGCAAGAGGTGGAATAAACTCATGGTTTGAATCAATGTCTGGTTTTACCACAACTGGAGCAACTGTAATATCACATGAAATGAGTCCAAACTGTATCCCAGGAGTAACAGAAGATTGTATCAATTCTCAAGCGAAAGGATTACTTCTTTGGAGATCTCTAACACAGTGGTTTGGTGGAATGGGAATAATTATGCTTGGAATGATGATTCTTTCTCGAGTAATTGGTGGAGGAATGGCCCTTGCTAGAGCAGAACTAACCGGTCCTTCTCTCTCCAGACTTAGACCAAAACTAAGACAAACAGCACTTGCATTGTGGGGCCTGTACATAGTTTTGACATTGGTCGAATTTGTATTGCTTTCAACCATCGGAGACATGAGTATATTTGATGCTTTTAATCATGCTTTGACGACTTTACCGACTGGTGGCTTCTCAACTCACGATGCTAGTGTAGGATATTTTGACTCAGTAGCTGTTGAACTAATTATTATAATTTTCATGTTCTTAGCAGGTGTAAATTTTACGCTACTTTGGATGGTTCGAGATGGACAAGGACTCAAACCAATGTTGAAGGATGAAGAATTCAGGAGTTATTTTGCTTACATACTTATTGCTCTATTTGCAATTGTGGTGTCACTTGTAGTAACGGGCCAATACAAGGTTGGTAGTGCTTTAAGAAATGGTCTTTTCCAAGTGGTCTCAATTGCTACATCAACAGGTTTTGGAACTGAAGACTACATGCCTTGGCCTGTTGCAACTCATATCATTTTATTCATACTGATGGTAATTGGAGCCTGTGCTGGTTCAACTGGAGGAGGAATTAAATTGCTAAGAATAAATCTAGCATTCAAGGTTGCCATGAGAGAACTTGTCAGAATTGCCAAACCAAGAAAGATCGAGAGAATACGTATGAACGGTGAAGTGGTTGAAAGAAATCAAATTGGACTTATTGTAGGAATGCTATTTGTATGGGTAGGTCTATTTGGAATATCTAGTATTTTGTTGGCCATATTTTTACCCGACGCATCGTTTGAGAGTATCACGACTTTGGTTGCATCATCATTGGGTAACACAGGTCCTGCTATGGGTGAGTTCGGCCCATCTAATACATGGGCAGAAATGAATTTTGGTGGACTTTTACTGACATCTATCTTAATGTGGTTTGGAAGACTTGAACTACTAACTGCTGTAATATTGTTGCATCCAAGTACTTGGGCTAAAGAAGACAAAGAACAGGCAGATAGAACCGCTGTAGCTCTTTTCAAGAGATTATTACCCTCGACAAATGATAAAAAGAAATCTTAGAAAAGTTTCATTTGTCCTGGAGGATTTGAATCATCGTCTTTAGTATCCGATTCTATTATCTCATCTGGCTCTGAAATTTCTACTTCGATATTTTCCTCTTCAATGATTAGAGAAAGTTTTGATTTTTCTTCATTATATTGTGCGACTATATCCTTAGTAGAGCGTCTACTAAGTGCTAACCCTGCCAGTGTGGCATGCTCCTCACCGGACAGATTATAACTCATGGAAATTGAGAAATCATTTGGATCACCAACTACTGAATTTGGAGATAATAATGATGTTAGAATTGGTAACATTTCATCACGAACAGTTGATTTACTAATCCCAGAACCCTTAGCTAATTGCTCTATTATTGATGGACGGACATTCGATGTATTTCTACGTAGAAAATTCGGATATGAAGGGTAGATTCTTTCTGTAAAAGGATTCTTGTTTACCACCGATGCTGCCAGTCCTGATAACTGACCACTCCAGTACCAAGACCTATGTGCTGTATTGTCATATTGGGCAGAGAGCATCTTTGAAGATATACTCAAGGCTTGATTACCTCTACGTAGAATACTTTTATCGGAAATCAATGAAGGATTATTCCAATGAATCCAATTTAGCAATTCACTTGGTGATTTGTCGATAGTCCTACCTGCAAGAACTGCTTCAGAAGCAGTAGAACATCGATACAGTTTATCCAATCCTGGAAATACTTCTACGGATATATCACGCTCTCCTGACTCGATGAAAAGATTAACCAATTCTGTTGTCAAAGTACCATCGATTGAAGCCGAAATGACTTGTAAATCACGAACAAGGGCTCTAAGATCACCTGGGTTCCTTTCAACTAATTTTTCGATTGCTTGAGCTTCAAATTCAATGTTTTCAGATTTTAGAACACGCCTAGCTATCCTTCTTAGAGCATCATCATTAGCCCTTTCAAAATTCAATGTAATCATATGTTTTTGGAATCTATCTCGTGTCGAACGCCATGATGCACCTTTGCCCCAAAGTCCCATTACCTCATTACAGGCTAAAATAACTGGTTGCTTAGTCTCGTTTAGTAGTCTAAGTAATTCTGCTTTACCACCAGAATCACCTGAAAATGTTACTGGATTACCGCCTACTTCTTCACCCATCATTGCCTTGTTCAATTTATCTTGATTCACTTTCTTCAAACCACCAGACAGGTGGTCTACTTCGTCAAGCAGAATAAGTGTCCTCTGCTGCTTATCATTTGGATTATGAAATAATGAGCGATGGGTAGCACCTTGGGTTGCCGCTTTGCGAATTGCTGCTGCATTTCTAGCATCTGATGCATTCAGTTCTATTACACTCCAGCCCATATCTTGAGCGATTGCTCTGGCGACTGTTGTTTTCCCAACACCGGGTGGACCAACTAGCAGTATCGCCTTCTTCTTCGGCATGCCATCGTGCCACTGGTTGAGCCAATCACGGATTTTTCTCCTCTGGGCTTCATTGCCTTCAAGGTGGCTTTCAGATTTAGGCCGATATCTCTCGGTCCAATCACTTATGATAGCCATACATTTACCAGAGTCCGAAGGTTCTTGAACATTAACTTTAATTTCGAATATTAGAAACTATTTTTCGACTAGTAAAGTGTTTCAATGTCAACTCTCTTTTGTTCGCCAGAATCCCTATTTCTTAGCGTCACTGTATTATCTTCTAGTGTTTGGTGGTCTACTGTGATACAAACAGGCACCCCGACCTCATCGGCTCTAGCATATCTTCGACCAATTGAGCCACTTGAATCATAAAGTGAAATAACTCCAGATTTTGAGCATATCTTTTTGTTTAACTCTCTAGCGATTTCTCCCATCCCATCTTTCTCAAATAATGGAAATACACAATAATCCACAGATGTAATATTCTCACTTAGTCTTAGAACTGTGTACCTGTCATCACCTTTTTCAATTTCATCATAAGCGTGGTCTAATACATGCCAAATAATTCTATCAATACCAAAAGCAGGTTCAACTACATGCGGGATAAACCATTCACCGGTAACAACCTCAGTTTTCTGATTCCTCTTTACATGTTCGGGATTAACTGTTACAACATCTCCTGAATCTAATGATATTTTACATGGAAATTCTGTTTCGAGTGGCAGGCTCTCGATAGCAACTTTGACTGCTCCAGCCAAAGCTCTAAACGCTGGACCTGCAACTGAGCCTTCAATAGTCCAACCATCGATCTCAATCGTTTTAGGTTCCTTGAATTCGCGTCTGGCTCTTAGTGTCTTACCCGTAGCAGTTTCGTGTGCTTGTAAGTCATAGCACCCACGATGTGCGATACCGACACACTCTACCCAACCATACGAACCAAGTATCTCAGTATCCCAACAATCTAGGGCATAGTGTGCCATTTCATCTGATTCATGTTGTCTAAATCTCAACTTATCTGCATCGATACCCACTTTCATCAAGAAATCATAAGTCATACCCATGAAATATCCCACTGTAGAGTGACGAATCAAGCCAGATTCAACAGCATCAGATAATGACTTAGATACTTCTTTACCTCCATCCGGAATAAGACTGAATTTAACGTCATTCCAACTGGAAAAGTCATGATTGATCTCTTCATCAGGGTCAATAAAGTACTCTAACTCTGCCATATTAAATTCACGAAGTCTAATCATTCCTTGCCTTGGAGAGATCTCATTTCGATATCCCTTACCAACCTGAATGGCTCCAAATGGAAGTCTCTCTCTATTATGTCGATATAGCGATTGGAAAGATGTGAACATTCCTTGTGCAGTTTCAGGACGCAGGAAGCCTTGACGACCAGATTTACCAGCACCGATTGTTGTATTAAACATCAGATTTTGTGCCGATATTTGACTCCAATCACAAGAACCACATGCAGGACATTTGGGTTTGGATTCATCAAGTAATTCTTGGAGGTCTGACTTTGATAGAGAATCAGGATTTGAGTGAAAATCTTCCAGTAGGGTGTCTGCTCTACTAGCCTCGCCACATGAATTACAGTCTGTTAAGAAATCTGAAAACTCACCCACGTGACCACTGGCCTCAAGAACTTGATACGGAGTGACAGTTGGGCACGAAATCTCAGTGATATTGCCTAAAGAAGTCCAATGGTCAATCCAAGTTTGATTGACACGATTTCTTATTCTTCCACCGATAGGACCAAAGTCATACAAACCTTTGGAACCACCATGGATTTCAAACGCTGGAAGAATAATTCCACGTCGCTTAAGCATACCCGATAATCGCTCCAAACGACTGTTCTCTACTCCGGACATAGTCACCCTCAAATTGGCGTGAAGTTCCTTGCCTTTGAAATTGACCGTCATTATGTAGTGATATGTGACAATACGCATGGTTAATAACGATTCAGATTTGGCAAATATATTGGGGTCTAATATGTCTGTTGAATTTGATTATGACGTTGTAATCATTGGTGGAGGCCCTGCTGGAAGTACTGTTGCACGATATGTTGCCCAATCCGGAGTAAGCGTAGTAGTAATCGACTCTCGAGAATCTATCGGCTCACCGTTACAATGTGGCGAATTAGTCCCGACAAATGATGAAATGCGTAGATTATGCCCAAATGTCCCAGACATGGATGACCTGTTTAAAACTCCAAAGAGTGCTATTTCAAAACATACTGAGGTGATGAAGATAATCACACCATCCGGAAAGTCATTAGCATTCGATTTTGAGGGGCTAGTCCTAAATCGAGTGGCCCACGATGAAGCCCTTGTGGAATTGGCAAAGAAGGCAGGAGCCGAATACAAGGTTGGTTGTTTTGTAAATAAGATAGAAGGTAATACTGTTTACATACGTAATGGCGAAGAAATCACTGGAAGGGTACTGGTAGGAGCTGGCGGTCATAATGACCCGATTAGGAGAGCCTTTTGGAGTGAAAAATCTACTAACATCCCAGTTAAGTTTTCGCTTAAAGAGGGTAATTATGGAGATGCAGTTGAATTACACTTTGGCTCGATGGCACCCGGAGGCTATGCATGGATGTTTCCAAAATCATCTGGAGCAAATATTGGACTTGGAATCCAAAAGAATTTCTCAAAGGGTAAATCTCTAAACTTATTCGCTGCTGATTTTATAGACAAATATGAAGGAGATTCAACATTCAACGGTGCAGGGTCTTTACCCATGTCAGGCACAATCAAGAAATTTGTTAAAGGAAATTATGTTCTGGTTGGAGATTCTGCTGGCATGGTGCTACCGTCCAACGGGGCAGGCATCACTATAGCAATGATTGGAGGCAGAATTGCTGGCCAGGTAATCTCTGAACACATCAAGAATGGTACTGAACTCATCCAGTATGAAAAAATTTGGAAAAAGCAGATGGGACGTGTCATGTTAAATTCGAAAAGATCATTCAAAATAGGTAGCATCATGTTTAGAATGCCCGATTGGATACTCAATATTTTCTTTAACAGACTAACCAAAGCAATTATTTGGCGAGCAGTGACTTGTCGGAGGATGTTTTGGATTATTTGATTTTGAGATACTTCAGTTCTGTTCAATTGACAAAATAGCCATCTGATGCTTTACATAAAGGGGAAGTTTTGAAGTACTCGGTACTCACGATTAGCACCATTGGGATAGTGAGAAAAAATGGTTGAAATAGAGTATTTAGATTCTCCACACTCCACAGAGGAGTTGTTAGAGATTCTATGTCCACCAGTTAGAAACTGGTTTAAGGACTCATTTCCAGATTTCACAAGACCACAAAAATTAGCGATTCCTGCTATTTTAGACCGGAAAAATTTGCTCCTATGTTCTCCGACAGGTTCAGGAAAAACTCTAACGGCTTTCCTCACCATCATAGACAAATTAGTAAGATTAGCATTGGAAAATAAATTGGAGAAAAAAGTTCACTGTGTGTACATATCCCCAATCAAGGCTCTAGCCAATGATATTCAGAGAAATCTTATCGGACCTCTGACAGAGATTTCTGAATCATACTTACCAGACAGAGCACAGGAAATCAAGGTTGGACTTAGAACTGGAGATACAAGTCAATCCGATAGGCAAAAAATGCTTAGAAATCCACCTCATATTCTAATTACTACTCCCGAAAGTTTGGCGATAGCAATTACCTCTCCTAGATTTCAACCAATTGTCAGTCAATTGGAATACATGATTGTGGATGAATTACACTCTCTAGTACCGACAAAAAGAGGAGTCCACCTTGCCCTCACACTATCTTACTTGGACACACTGCTCAAGACACCTGTTCAAAGAATAGGAATCTCTGCAACAATGGAACCCTTGGAAAAGGTTGCTGAATATTTGGTTGCCAGTGATGACCAAGAGAGTCGAAACAGCAGCAGTAGTGTTAGTATCGCGAAAGTTTCAGGTTCTCGAGAATTAGACCTTGATATTTTGATAACTCACAAGAAGTTTAGTGATTTAGCCGTGATGAAAATTTTAGATGCTAACATTGAAGCGATAGCAGACTTGATTTCGGCGCATACAACTACACTAGTTTTTGCTAATACCAGAAAAATGACAGAAACTATTGTTCAACGTCTTCGACCATATTTGGGTGACCTTGTTGCCGGACACCACGGTTCAATGGATAAGAAAATTAGACTCAATGTCGAAAAGAAATTAAAACATGGCCACTTAAGGGCTGTTGTCACATCATCATCTTTAGAAATGGGGATTGACATCGGGTCTGTTGATTTAGTACTACAGGTTGGAAGTCCAGGTGATATTGCAACTGCTCTACAGAGAATTGGCCGTGCAGGTCACCACGTTGGTGGAATTCCAAGGGCAAGATTCCTTCCAACAAGCGTCGATGATTTAATTGAACTTGCTGCGCTTCAATCAGCGATTCAAAAAGGTGATATGGACCGACTTGATTTCCCAGAAAATTGTCTCGATGTAGTCGCCCAATTTATGATTGGACTTGTCATCATTAACGAGATCGATATTGATGAAGCATACGAAGTAATTGTTAACGCTTGGTCATATCGCAACTTCGAGTATGACGATTTCATAGAAGTTCTCGATATGCTAGAGGAAGAACGACGCGTATGGGTTGATTGGGAAGAGAATACCTATGGTAAGAGAGGATATTCAAGAATGATTTACTATACCAATATTGGAACTATCGCACCTGACAACTCATATCTTGTGTTCAATGCAGAAGGTTCGATACTTGGACAACTATCTGGCTCGTTCGTATCCAATCTTCGCAGTGGAGACGTCATATTGCTTGGTGGCTCAACATATAGAGTAACCAATATCCAAGGAACAAGAGTCAATGTAACAGCAGTAACAGGATATCGGCCAACTGTTCCATCTTGGTCAGGTGAGGCTCGTTCTCGTTCTCGAGAATTATCTAATGCATTGTTAGACTTGATTGGACATTGTATTATTTCTCTTAGAAAAGAAGTTGATCCAAGAATTATACTTCGAGATGCATATGGACTCTCAAATGTTGTTGCCAATGCAATTGCTAGACACTTAGAAGAGCACTCTATAGAATCATTCCAAGTTCCTGACCCATCAAGGATGTTAGTTGAGCAGATAATTAGTGGAGGACATCCAACCTACATGATTACCACATGTAGAGGTAGAGGCTTTAACACGGCCCTAGGTTACTTTTTAGCAGGACTTGCAGAAAGTAAGAATATTAGTGTAATAGAAATGTCATTTGATGAAAATGGACTGTTACTCAGAACCTCTAAGGAAATTGAACCTAGAGAGATGTATGATTCTTTTAGAACAAATAACCATATCGAAATTATAGAAAGATACATCATAAGTACACAAATTTTTGCTAAGAGATTCAAAGAAGTTGCAGGTCGTTCTTTGATTATTCCAAAGCGAATAGGTTCTGAAGAAATAAGTCCGCAACAATTCCAACAAAAGGCAGACGCTTTACTAAACAAGCACAGAACAATAGATGACAGCCTGTTGATGCGTGAGGCTAAAAATGAAATCATGTTTGCAGATATCGACATCACTAGTCTGAACCAATTCCTCAACTCGTGCATTGAAGGTGACGCAAGAATTGTTCACCAAAAGATGACCATCCCATCTAGACTTGGAATGTCATTATTCATGTCTGCATTTGAAGATTTGATGTCGATGAAGACACGTGCCTTTTTGGTCAAGGACATCGACCCAACTGTGCTTCAAAGGCTACTTGGGACAAGAAGTCTAGCAACGGAACTTTCCAGTGAGGAATTAAATGAATATTATCTGAACAAAGCACCGATTCCAAAAGACTCAACTGGCCTATTGAAACTGATGTCACAAGGTGGTGGTTTGGACAAATCATTCAACAACCCTCTATACAAAGAAAAACTCCACAATATTGATTTCGATATTTTACGCGGATGGGTCGAAGAATTATGTCAAACTGGAAAGATCGTCAAGATAGATAATTGTGGTTCAAGTGAAATAGATGGCAAATGGTTTACTCCTTACATGGCTGAAATTCACGGAACTCTAGGAAGTTTATCTGTAAACGGGGGCAAGGATGTCAAAGACCTTAGAGAACTAAACATTCAGGGATTAACATTCGATGTATCTTCTGAACACGATGGTACAACTCCTACAAAATGGAATAATATTCAACTTGGAGACCCACATGAGGCAATGCGAGTAAAAATCATTGAAATGTTAGGTAGTGAAGGTCCAAAGACATCTGATGAAATGGAAAAAAGATTGCCTTTCTCCAAGGAACTTGTGGAAAGAATATTGCATGAATTGGAATCGAGAAATGTCGTATCAGTTGGATTCTATAAACAAACTGATGATGCAGAATATATTCTGAAAGTCGATGAACACAGACTAACCGACGGCGATGAAGAAGTTGTTGAATACAGATGGGTTCAAAATATGGTGTTCAAGAAATCATTTGCACAATATGACGATGGTTTTGCAGCATTTGACTCTCACGTGATTTTCCAAAAGCAACAAGAACTGCTGTACCGTGTTGAAGAATTTAGATTCAAGGACTGGAAAGACTTACAACTAGATTCTGATGTAATTATGGGAAGATTACTTCACAATAGAATCGGATATACTACTAAGAAGAATATTCCAATGTTACTAGGATTGAAACCAGAACCATGGGTTGGTCCTATGGAAGAAGAAATATTGGCTAAAATTCCGCCAGGGATTAATGTTACACGACAAGAAATAATGCAAGACTTCCCGAAGGGTGAAGAGCATAAATCACTTCAAAGAGACCTGAAGCGAGCTCTTGACAATTTGGAAAGACAAATGCTTGTAGTCAAGCAATTCGAAGATGTAGTCGGTAGGCGAAGAAGACTGTCTTTATTCCATAGAGTTCACGGTGTTTACCAACCAATGGACTTTGAGTCATCACTTGTTGATGTAATCAAAAGGTTGGGTCCAATAAAAGCAAACACAATTCGATTCTACATCACACGCTCTTTCGAGGACCTAACAATTGCGCTGATGAATTTGGAGAAGTCTGGTAAAATCTCGAAAATAATTTCGCTTGTTCCAGACCCAGAGGCATTTTACTGCATGCCAGAAGAGGTAGAGATTTTACAAAGACCAAGAAGAGAGGACCGTAAATTAAGAATCATGACTCAATCCGACCCGTATGTGTCGAGATTTATTTGGGAAGTAAGAAGTATATTGGATAGAGGATGGTATCTCCCAGTCTTCAAAGGTGTAGACCCGATTGGGAAAATTTTGATGTTCAAGGTCAATGACTATCTCGAGATAAAGGACTTACATATTCCTAATGCATACATCAAAGAATTTTGTCAAGCATTCGCAATATTACTCGATAACCACTCTGACCAATTAGTGGACGTTGCAATTCTCAGTAACTTCAACAGTGAACCTGTTTCTAGTATCGACGCAGTAACTAAAAAATGCCTCGAAGAAATCGGTTTCAAACTAACTGGAGAGAGAATGATTCGTGGTGGAATTGTCGACCCTCAGCCAAGAGAAATTGCTGAAAGAGCCTTATTCCATCGACACCATCTACATCAGAATACACGATTAGAGAATGAAATACTTGCAATGAGAAAAACGCCTGAAGTAAGGGATGATTTCGCTCTGCGAGGCAGATGTGAAGTCTACCGTGCCAACTTGAAAAGTATGGCTAGTGCTAATAGATTACACCAAGGAATAAACCTCAGAGGCCATCAAGTTTGGGCCACTTACGAACATTTCCAAGACTTATTGATAATAAGAGGAGAAGAGCATGACCCTGACTTGTGGGATATTGTAGAATTCTTTGGCACAAATTCCGATCCAAATGTATTCAAAGAACGTCATGCTTTATCCCAATCCGAATTTAGGAAACTCATTCAACCACTGATTAGAACTGGTCACATCGTTCAAGATTTCCGTGGAGGGTTTAGAACTGTAAGTTTAAAGAATAATTTAGACCCTGTAGAATTACGAAAAGAATACCTCCGTAAAATGGTAGAGAGTTTCCCTGTCATTACTTTAAAGCAGCTAATGAGACTTGCTGGCACACCGTTCAAGCCCGAAGAGTTGAAATCAGTATTGAATGGTTTTGAGCAAGATGGCACACTGATTAAGGGATTCTTAATCGAAGACTTACATGAAGTCTGCTGGGGTAGAAAGGAATTACTTGAGGAGGCAAAAAATATCACCGCAATCCGAGACTTTGTCTTACCTCCAAGCGACCCGATTTCTCCATATTTCTCAGATATTTTAAAGGAGAAATTTGGATTTGGTTCAGCGTATCTGGTATTCAAAAATGCCGAGCCAGTCGCTGCTTTCAAAGCCAATACTCGAAACAAAAGAATTGAAGTCAAAGATTACGAAGGTTCAGAGCAAGGCTGGAGAATTGTAAAGGAATTTGCTTGGGAACATCAGATGCCCCTAGAAACCGAATTGAGAATTGGTGGGAAGAAACTCACGAAATAGTTGTCAAATCATCTACCCAATACGTTCAAATCGGATTAGGAGTTAGAACGACTGATGAACCGAAGTTATAGCAACAAGGCGTTTTTGATAATCGGGCTCTTTTTGTTTTCATTAATTACTCCAATAGCCTCTAATGCCAGTGCTGAGGATCCTTTTGAAATCACAATACTTCATACTGCAGTTAATCCCTCTAACAATAACACATATCATCTACTAAGTGCTGCTTCTTGGGAAGATTCTGCCTTTGCTGCTAGAGGGCTGGATGGGTTTCTGACAACTGTTGACGATTTAGAAGAAAATCAATGGATCTTTGACACCTTTGCTGATTATGATGGACAAGCACGTCACCTGTGGACCGGTTTATCCGACTCTGATGAAGAAGGATTCTACAAATGGCATGATGGAACTCCATTTTATTATCGAAATTGGGGACAAGACCAACCCTCATCAAATGGAGATGAGGATTATGTCCATATCGCAGGAACCAACATTGGCAATATCATGCCTGGGACTTGGAACGATTTGAGTAATGACCCCGAACTAGTTCCAGTTTATGGCGTAGTTGAAATTGGC
>JABIUA010000031.1 GCA_018667575.1 Methanobacteriota archaeon
ACTTGGTCTGTTGGAGTAGATGCTATACTTGTAAGATGTAATGCTCCTTCTGGGATATCGATTACTCTTAATTCATAATTTAGATGGTTGAGTAAATCTTCTAATTCTTTTATTCCGCCATCATTGGTTCTCGATGAGCGTCCAACAAAGAATATGTCTCCTAAACGCAAAATATCTCCTCCATCCATTCGAGCTTCTCCACTCATTCTACAAATTTGGGCGCCGCCCATTTTGTCAATAAGGAAATCTGCAATCGGTGGTTGTTCATTTACTCGTGATGGATGGCCTGGGACTGGGAGTAATACATGTCCATCTATGATTACTGCTTGGTCTTCGACAAAGATACAGTCGGGTTGGTTTTCATCTTCAGGAAGGATTGAAACCTCGACTCCGGCATCCTCTAATGCTTTGCAGTAAGCGCTATGCTGCTTTCTTGCTAGTTCAATGTCTGTAGGGCCTGTCCCAAAGAAATTGGCAAGTGCTGAATGATAAGAATCAGGAATTGCGCGGGTGAGTGCGCGACTCTTTTGATCCAATCGGACCGTTGCCATGATTAAATCCGGCAGATAACCCCTCTTAATCATTAGCCCTTTAGCGGAATTTAATTTCCAAAACATGGAAAATAGAATCGGGTTTACTTTACTCTATCTCAGATACTAAATACAGCAAGTCTTCTTTGACTAGATCTACAATCCAATCATAATCTCCCCACCAGACTCTTTGATTACCTAAATGGTCAACAATTACGGTACCTGTGGTGTGGTTCACATTATAGTCGCCAGGGTGATGTCGCCCTGAAGTTCCTGTAGTTTCATTCTCTTCAATCAATAAACCAACGTCGAAATTATTCCAAATACCATTTAATTCTTGCATTTCTTCTGAATCGCTATCTAAATTATTTATTGTTAGGTGCGTCCAATTAGATTGTGTTGCTAGTTTCCATTCGCTTAGTGTAGTGATATTATCTCTCCACGGGTCAACAGTTATTGTTAGAAACTCAATAGATTCTTTTTGAGATTGGGTGAGTGTATCGTGAATCATTCCAAGATTGTATGTGACTATAGGGCATATATCATAACAGTTGGTGAATAAAAAGGCGATTATTACTACCTTGTTTTCGGTTTCTTGTTGAAAATTATATGATTGGTTATCGCTTGTTATTAAGTCAAAATCGTTAACATCTCTTGAATCTATGAAATCTCCATGAAAGGGGTTTTCTTGTTCTGTATCTGTAGTCATACAGCCTGGTAATATGATGATTAACGCCATCACTAAAGAAATAATAGACCTATTCATGTTTATCCCTCAAATATCTGAACCGATGTATGGAATATCAATATCTAGTTGTGTGACATATAGTCCAGTGGATATACACGATGAATATGTTATACCATTATGGTGTTCTACCGCCCATAAATATGGAACCCAACCAAAATCATAGAATTGTGAGTCCAATCCTTGGCCATCTTCACCGTTTGGTAAATACCATGCAACGGTCGCTTCGGCGTGAGTTGCTATTCTGTCTTCGGGGTCAGTTGGAGCAACAAGTGTTTCAATGTCGATAACCCATAATCCAGCGTGATAATGAGAGATGTAAAGGCGTCCATCCCAATTCCCGCCTCTACTTTGGTCAGTTGTCTCTGTAGTCGGGAAATACGCACTGTCTAAGTTGTGAGGGGAGAATAGTAGCCACTCATCTGCGTTAGGGTGGTCTTCACAATCAGCACCATAGCAGTGCTCGGATGCGGTTGGTATTTCCCAATCTCTAATCATTTTGGGTTTGAATTTAAATTGACCATCTTGCATTGTGTATTCAGTAGTATCTAAAAGATAGATTATACCTGTACCCACGCTAGTAGATAGTACTTCGACGGCAGCTGTTGTAACATGAACTGGTTCATCTGAATAACCTAAGTGAGAAAGGTCCAACATTTCTGGGAATGGTTCAGCATAATGGATGTAAGAAACTCTACCTCCGTTTTCATTTCCAGTTGTGCCGCTATCTGGTTGACCGTCTTCGTCCAAATCTAAGAAGTCCATCCATAGGCCAACTTCTTCCGCTCTCCAACGGCATTGAATCGGGTTTCCTCCTCCGGTTTTACATAGTGTAGCATGGATTGTATATTCTTCAGGAGAGTTCACCGGGTGGGGCACATCGGTAACATCTGCAATTCTAAGACCTGCTTCCCAGTAACTTCCATAGATGAAGGTGCGTTGATATCTTGGGTCATTAGGGTCTTCTCCCGGCCAAAGTTGTACAGTCATATCGTGAATGTAAATCCAGCCGCCTCTGGTTGTCTCCCAAGCAACTTCATACTCGCCAACTTTGATGATTGTGTGACCAATTCCAGATGCAGGGACTCCGGGTAAATTTCTAGAGGCGGAACCATCTAGATTCAGGTGAGCTATTGTGACTCCACCGCAGGCTTCACCGATTGCATCATTACATTCTTCATAGTCAGGGTTTGCAATAAAAACATACCATTCACCATCTATCATTTGGGTGTAAAGATTGTGTGGACCGCTTGGGTGGTCAACGTCATACCATGAATCAATCCATGTCGGATTTTCTTTGTCAGTCACGTCGATCAATGTGACTGAGACTTGTGCTGGGTCGCTCCATTGACCAACGTTTGGGTCAGCATATCCTGGGTCTATCAGTTGGTTTTGTTGTAAAATATATTCTCTGCCATTGTACTCAAGGTATTTTACATCGAGAACTTGTGTGTTTGGGTCATTGTATTTGCCCGTCACCGTGGTGTTGCTAGGGTCGGTGACATCGACAATATGCATATCGTTCCACCCAGCAAGGTAAGCATATGTTTCTCCATCTGGCGTTGTTGCGACTTGAACTTCTGCATTACCTGGTGTAGATAAGGGATTGAAATCTAATAACTCCATGTTATCTGTACCGGCCTCATGTTGAGAGGCATTGGTATGGTCGTGCCCCTCATATTGGTAAAGTGGGTCATTATCATCGAATGTAATTGTCTTCTCATCAGTATCTTTTGAGGAATTATCTGAAAAAACATAGACTGTACTAGATACAAATAACATAACTAAAAATGCAGATAGTAGCATTTCCTTCATTCGCATGTATGCTATGCCAAACTATTCTCCGTTTTGACTTTATGTAAGTGATGATTGGGCAGTAATGATGCGCCTTCATAAGTTACAGCCGTTAGTTGTAGCAATTTTGTTCATGGTTGTTTTATTTCCAGCAAATGTATCTGGGCATACGCCGAGTATAATTACATCAAATTTATCTGTTGATGGTCCACTTCCAGCAAACATAACTGAAACAACAGAATTCTATGAAGGAGATTCTGTATATTTTAGAATGGGGGATAGTGGTGAAAACGTCACTATGCGGGTAAGTATCGATATTGATGGAGATGGCATGTTTAACCAATCTAATGATATATTTTCTAACTGGTTAAATTATTCTTGTGAATTGAATGAAAATGGTACTGCGACTCTAGATGAAAATTGTTCGAAATCCTTTACCTATAAATTTTCAGAAAATAATTCTGAGGGAATTTATTACTACCAAGTTGAAAGAAGAGTTGAGTTGAATCATACAGATAGTTGGCTGAATACTATTTATGTCGGGATAGATGTTCATTCTGAAGATGGAGTAGTAAGTATTGGTGATTGTTTTGGCGCTGGATGTGATGAAGTTGAGTCACAAAGTAATTCTGATTCTAATGAGTTCGAGTTAGACTTGGTTAAGATTTTAATTTTGATCTCTGCAATCGGGGTAATCGGACTATCTGTTAGTATAATCAAAGAAAATAGAGACTCTACCGATCAAATTATTTCTGAATCTGAAGAGTAATTGTGGTGGGATGATGATGTCCTATCTTGCACTGGTTTCTTGTTGTGTAATTTTTATTATTTTAACTGAAAGATACCGAAATATATCTCTGTACTTTACCATTATCATAGCACTAGTGTTTCCGTTTATCGCTGACACTTCGACATGGGATTGGTTTTATTTTGTTAAAACATATAGTGTCATTATTCCAGTTATTGTTTTTTCACTTGCCCAAAGTGAATATTATTATGAATGGATTTGGTTGGAAAGGTTTCATCCTTACATCCCAACTGCGACTAGGTTAATTTTAGCGCTTAATATTGCTGAGGGGGGAGTTCTATTGTTCACTTTAGGCCAGTATTCAACTGCTTTATTGTGTTTAATTCTTATTTTTACCATACCTAAATTCATCTTTACAGAAAAACAAAATCTTGGGTTTGAAAATATTATTTGGATAATTGGTTATTCGTATTGCTTTATTTTAGGCTTTATGTTCTATCCAGAAGATACTAATTTCTTTTTCCCAGGGTTAATGGCTATATTTGTTCCAATAATATTCTGCTTAATTATGAGGGATTGGAACGTTTGGCTAACGTTCAGAGTTTATTCAATTTATTTCATCTTAATTTTAGATGTTATTTTTAGCCAAGGTGATTTCTTGATTTTCGAACTGGTTAATAACTCAAATTTTGCACCAGAAAATAGAATCAATACGACAGTTGAAAGTGGTTTCAAGATAGTTTCTAGTTTACTTGTAGTAGTAATAATATGGAAATATATTACAACTATTTGGCACACTAAAAATCAATCTTCTGTGGCATACAACGGGGGATAAGGGAAGTTTTCGTCGTAATCCTCATCCATTTGTACAACATATACACCCGTCACCATTTCAGAGATGAAAATATAGCCCCTTGGGTCGTACTGTAATCCCCAATCAAATGGTATCATGCAAGATGCCCAACAATCAGCCATATCATACCCTAAAGTCTCCTTAGGGTCATCAATCCATGTTGGTCCAGCTGGAGAGTAATATCCTAGTGTTTGTGTTTCTGCTAATTGTTTAATTGCTGGGAATCCTATCTCTGGAGCAGGAACTCCGTCAACCCATTGGACATCTTGCCAGATTTGGCTGTGGTCTGTGACCCAATTACCGGCGTGATAGTGTGTCCAATATACGTGACCATTTGTTCCTGTATCGCCATTGTGTGGACTGTAAATGTATCCACCTGGAATGTAATGGTGTGGGTGTTCACTACCATTTGGCAAGATACTGCTACCTGGTAATTTCCACTTACTAAGCAAGAATGGGTTGGCTGGGTCGGTTGTATCAATTGTCCAAATATACCCTGTGTGGTTTGTGTTGGTACCGTATTCAGGAGCGATCAGAGTTAGATGCCTCCAGTTGATGCCGAATATTGGGTCTGAGGGTCCAGTGCCGCACTCATCATCCCAAGTTTCCACTGGGTCGAATTCTGCAGCTCCATTGCACAGAAGGTGTTCGTAAGGAATTGCATAATGTATCCAGCCATTGCCGTTTAATGCGCCGCTACTTCCACCCCATTCTTCAGGCGTCATATTGGCATGTCCGCCACCATCTGGACCGTACCAGCCATCATCGGCACTTGGACATCCTAACCATCTTCCGACTTCATCGTCTTGTGGCCAAGAGATGCCTTCTGGATCTGGAATCGCTGGGGGTTCAGAAACGTCAACGATTCTCAGCCCTGCGTCCCAGTATGAGATGTAAAGAAGGGCTTGGCCTGTGATTGGGTGAATATGGAATACATTGTCGTGATTGAATATAGAGCCACCACAAGTTGTTTCGGGTTCAGGTGAATATCCACCCCATCGAATAATCTCGCGGCTGACATTTTGATCTTCATCATTGAGGTCAGGCCTCCATGATTCAAATCCTAGTGGAACATAGAAAATTTGAGTCCCTTTGTAAAAAGTTCCTGAGTCGCCTTCTACCATTTCTGGGTATGGGTCTGCTCCATAAAGGAATAAGTGGCACTCTTCTTGAGCATAGATTGCTGGAGCGTTTTCCCAATCACAATCAACGTGTAGGTCTTGGTTGTGAAATCCTGCAGGAGGATTATTCCATTCTGCAACCTTGATTGGTTCATTTTTATTTGAAACATCGATTACATCGAGTCGGTTTGCGCCGCTGTTAGCATCATCATCGGTTGGAATCGGGTCTAAATCACTGTTAGTTAGTTCGTGATTGACCAAAACCCAATTATTATCTGGAGTTACTTTAATGTCAATCATTCTTCCAACTTCGGCATAATATGTTGAGAGTAGTACGATATTATTAGGTTTTGAAATATCTAAAATTTCAAACTGATTGTAAGAAGAAACATAAGCATAGCAGCCGCCTGTACCATCTGGGTTTTTGACACAATCTTCCATGAAGTTACCTTCGATAGAGATTTCAGAAGAGTCTCCGGGGGTTGGGCCTTGGTTTTTGTATTGGGGGAAACAAGGCCTACCGGCTACATTGTCAAGTTCAGGAGGAGGTGCCACATTACCATCACAGTTTAGATTGTGATAATCGATTAGTTCCATATTCTCGGTTTGTAGACGGTGTGCTAGTAAATCCGTATGGTCGTGATTTTCATCTTCGATTTCTATTACTGGGTCTATCCAAGTCATTGGTTCTGAATCTGAAGATTGTGCCTCATCGTTATTTGAGATAGTAAAATATGCTCCGATAGAAAGCATACTAATTGTTACAAGACCTACAAATGCATATATGATAATTTGGTCTGCTGCATTAGAGTCTCTAATCAAGCCTTGGTTACGCATGGCGCGTTGTAAGAACAGTATTATTTGAATTGATTGAATACAGGATTTATTTACAAGAGGCTGTGGTTTGTATTCATGGCCATTCGAATTCAGATTTTAGCTATGACAATTTTGTTTGCTTTAATCGCTAGTCCATGCATAGTTTCAACGCAGGCACATACTGCTGAAAGTTTCACAATTCTAATCAAAGAAGATGGTTTTTCGCATAGTGGCCAACAAATCATCCAAAATGATTCAGTTATTTGGTATAATATTGATAATGGTTCAAATCTTACACATCGCTTAGTTTACGACCATGATGGTGATGGATTATACAATGGAACGTTTGATTGGGATTCGGGTGAACTATCTGATGACTGTGAGAGAGATGAAAATAATACTAAATTAGATGAGAATTGTACAATAAATTTTATTGTAACATTAGATATGAATTGGACTGTAGGTAATTATTCTTACCAAGATATTCGCTCAGATGGTTCTGTTGTTAATGCAACAATTGAGTTGGTAGCAGACACTGGTATGCACACCGAGGCCAATCTACCTCCAATTGGTAGCGAGTTTGGAGTAACTAATGATGATAAAGATACTACAACAAATGCAGAAAGCGAAGACGAAGGGTTAACTCCTGAGAAAATGTTGCTTTATGTTGGGCTATTTACTGGTATTTCTTCTGGGCTATTGCTTGTATTACTAATTGCTAGAAGGTCTGGTAAAGATGACTTTATTGATCCTTCAGAAGAAGCCAAAACAGAATCAGAATGATTGTTCAAATAAACAAAAACACAATATTAGTTAGTAATATGCTAATAGTTAACCAAACTGTTAATTTGTGTAATAGATTGAATTTCTTCATATTATCTTCATCCTTAGCCCGATTGGTTGCTGGAATAACAAAGTAGCAGGTTAAAGCAGCGATAAAGGTGAATCCTGAAATGGCTAAATGGTAATTTCCACCATCTCCTGTATAAGTGATTATAGATGTGCTAATAGCACCCAAGGCAGCAATAAAAATGAAGAATTTAGGCCATAATGCTCTGATGGTTTTTCCAAAATCTTCACTGGTTAATTTCTTAGAAAGTGTGGGCATAATAATTGAAACCTGAAGGATAATTACCCCTGCAATTGCGCCTGGAACATAGAAATGCATGATTGTCTCAAAGAAATGCTGTATAAAAATTGGTGTTCGAAGAAAATAATCTATTCAATATAATTTTTTGAATTATTGATCTTAGAGGTTTGACATTCTGTGGAGTATGGCCGACCATATAGCAACCCGAAAATCGACTCAAATTTCTGCTTCTACAAGCAGAATGACAAGGACACACAGCCAGATTGTCAAGAGAAG
>JABIUA010000131.1 GCA_018667575.1 Methanobacteriota archaeon
AGAAATAGATCGAGGTGGTGACGTCATAGAGGGTAATGAAGAAAATAATCAAGCACAGATAACAGTTCAAGTTCTCGAACAAGTAGACGATGATGAGACTTCGAGTGCCTTTACAATCTCTAGTTCTTCAGTATGGATATTGACAGTAATTGGACTTGCTGTAATCATTGGTCTATTCACATTCTTAACTCCGCCAAAGGTCAGAAAAATAAACTGAGCAACGAGAATTAATTTCCGATGTTCTATGTCGGATAACGCGAAAAACCACCTTAACATTGATAGGTGGAACGAAAAACGAAACTTTGCTTTGAGGCTGTGGGGGTCGTTCAACTTAGGTTGACAAAGTGGGTGTGGGAACATGTCTGTATTGAAAATAAGAATAGAAACAGAGGAATATATTTACGAAGAATTTGAAGAAGCTTGATCACTTATCTTGTACGCTCCATCTACGGGGGTACAAATCTTGTTCAAGCAAGACCATACTAGGTCTTGCAACTTCTCCCGAATCCATATTCGGTAATTGATTCGTGTCTACGGTTAGTTTTACTATTCCTACCAGTTCGTCTTTTAGAGTGAATATTGCTATTTCTTTTCCGGATGAAACTCCTCCATCAACATCTACAATGCCTGGTCTGAGTAGTGGAGCACCATGTGCAATTGCAGCAGCAGCACTATCTTTGACATGAGCAGCAGGTAAATCTAGGACTAATTTTTCTACTGGATGAATCATCTTTAGCAATGCTTCGGGTTTGTCGCATTCTTTCCAGAGCCAGTACGCATCTGCAACCTCTTGTAAGGTCACACATTTGGATAACTCAAATCGACCAGACTTTTCCCTTCTTAGTTCCTTTAGTTCTACTTTATACCCAAGCATTAGGCCTAAATCTCTAGCCATTGTTCGAACGTAAGTACCTGCTTCACAGTCGATGCGTGTTAGGATATCGTTACCATTACGCTCAATAATCTCGAAATTAGATATTTTTCTAGTTCGAACTTGAACTTTGACAGCAGAAATTTCTGGTGGTACATTGTATACTCGTCCAGTTAAACGGCTCATTGCAGTTTCTAGGCCCGCATCATCAGGTTCTTCTGCACATCTAAAGATAGCAATATAGGTTTTCTTATGAGTAAGAATTTTCTTTGTGACTTTCATAGATTTGCCGGCAAGAAGTGGTAGAACTCCAGTTGCAAAAGGATCTAATGTTCCTCCGTGACCTAACCTTTCTAGACCAAATAAATCTCTAACCCATGATGCGACTTGGTGCGAAGTAGGACCGGCGGGTTTATCCAAGAGAATGAACCCAGAAGCGAGTCTTTGTTCTACACTTCTTGAATCAGGATGTCCTCCAATTGCACTGTTTGTTTCTGCTTTTGAGTCGAGAATAAGTTTTTGCATATTTAGCCCTCCAAAATTTCTAGAGTCAACGAAAACACTTCGTCTAATCCAATGTGTGTTGCATCGACTACATGTGTGTATGGTTCTTTTTGCTCTGGATTAAGCCCATACATCGACATATAGCGTTGTGAATCGACTTCCGCCCTTTCGGTATTTTCCTTAAGTGCTTGCTCAAAAGAAATACCTTCTCGCTTTACGACGCGATTTGCTCTTTCTTCATCACTCACATCTAGCCATAGTCTTACGCAGTTTGTTCCTAACTTATACGCCCACCAGCCAGCCAGTCTCGATTCTATGATTTGGATTTCATCATCAGAAATAAATTGCTTTAGTTTTTCATCTAATTCTCTATCAACACTTTCATCTTCATTGCATAGTTTTCCAAACGCTGCAAGAGACATATTTCGAGCCTTTGCTTCATTGCGAAATATTTGTCCACCGTTAACTGAATCCCACTTATAGTGCTCCATCAATTTCTTTACAAGAGAACTTGTTCCACTACCAGGGTGTCCTGAAACAGTTATCTTTGGCATACTCACACCCATTTGTGACGGCAAACGGTGCACTTTTTGTCTCGTGGGCCACTCTTGGTTATGATGTCACAGCCGCACTTAGGGCATTCAAGTCCATCAGCACTCGAGTATGTTGTTTTACTATCTGTTGAGTCGGTTGAAGCATCGACTGATTTACTAGCATTCTTTTTGTTACCATTCTTGCTCTTGTTCGATTTGGACCTACTTCTTTGTCTTCTACGCTTAGCATTCTCGTTTACCGTCTTTTCTTGACCGGCTACCAGATGAAGAAGTGGTTCCTTCAATTTATCTCCGGCAACCACTAGAGGATGTGTTCTGTAACGGAATAGTTTGATGTGTCTATCAACAATTCTACCTAACGGAGCACTCATACAAATGTACGCACAAATCCATGCTGGGAAGAACAGGAATTTATCAGATAGTAAATTCCACTCCGAGGCCCATGGTAAAGAAACATAGTCTACTCTAAACGACTCCACTGCAGTGGTCAACCAAGAGAATAAACCTATAATGATGACCATTGTGAACATCATTGGCTTCATGGCCCCCATTTGGATTTTTAGTTGTTCAGGCATCATTTGTTGTTGAAGTAATGTCGCCTTCTCTTGTAGAATCGGGTCTCTAGACATTCTTGCATCATTCATCATTCTACGTACTTGCCCTTGTCTGTGTCCAATGTGTGCTTGAGCAATCGGGTCTTGGAAGAAACTACGTAGAATAGTATTCATCAGCATAGAGAATGAGCCAAGCATTAGTACTGTTATGATGAAATAAGTTTCTTCAGGAAGTACAGGTGATAACACAGGGTCTGCAATTCCACCTAGTGTGCCTCTGACTCCAGGGTTCATGATCAGTAGAGTCATCAAGACCATAATCATGAGCATCATCATCATTGAACCGCCGGGCGGTTGTGGTGGAGGGGGGTTATTCCCGCTTGACATAGATGATGGGCAGAGCATAGAGGGCATGAATGTTGGGTTCAAATATCTGTCAAATAAAGCAGATGAACTGTTAGGGGTGATATTGAAACGGTGAACCCCTTACGGACACTCATGAGACGCAAACAACCGCTAGAGGTAGACGATAATTGGCGATATCCTTTGCCTATGCCTATGCCATTTCAACCAGTTTGCGTAACTGAACTTGAAGCGATTGAACAGATTTCGATGTTGAAAGTTCAACCACGCTTGTTTATGTGGACTGATGAAGCAAGACGCTGTCCTAATGGCTGGGATTATATTGCCAGTGTTAGACAAGGCGTTCCTCCTCAAGGCATTGTAGCTGAACTTGATGCTTGGATGGAGCAATACCCAGGTGCATGGTTAGCAGTGGACCTTAGAGACGGAGTAATTCCTCCTTCAACCCCTGTGCCACTCGACCAATATCTCTCTGGTTTGAACAGACCTACTCTCGTTATAGTTAGCTCTTCATCAGAAAATGAGTTCTGGCCTCAATGGGTTTTACCCCAGTAATTTCACTCAAAAACGTATTCGCAGGCACTGCATATTGCAGCATCATGAGGATTGTTTGTAGTGCAAATAGGGCAAGCCTTGTCACTTGTATCTTGCTCAGAAGGCTCTCCAGATTCTTCAACAACTTCTTCGGAAGTTACAGTTTCTTCAGCAGCCACAACTTCATCGGAATTCATTTCATTCCAAGCTTTAGCAGCGTCTTCTAGTTCAGCCTTCTTTAGATATCCATTATCGTCATGGTCAAAGTTTACCGCATGAGCAATAAATGCATCACGGTCTTCTATCCCGCCAGCCTTCATTACACGTAGTAGTACATCTTCTCTCCATGTGACCTTAGGTGCTTCTTCTTCAGAAGATACATCGGATTCTGCAACAACTTCTTCAACTGCTTCTTCGACAGATTCGTCCTCAAGATTTGGAACATCTTCGGTCTCCACTTCATCTCCAAAGTGAACTCCATGGAATCTGTTTAGTGCTTCAGCATCAACTTCTCCAGAGCCTTTGATTTCGAAAGAGACTTCTACTCTCTCACCCTTGCCGACAATTGGAATCATCCAACTTACATGAGAGCCATCGTCTCCTTCTTCATTAGTCATCTCACAATCATCACGCTTTCCGCCAGTTCCCTTGATATGCCAATCTTTGATATCAAAGTTTGAAGGTATGACATCATTGATGTAAACATCTTGTAAAGCCGTGTCTCCATTATTTTCGAATAGAATCAAGACTTCATATCTACCTTTACCACCAAGCGGTATTGCTTGCTTACCTGCGGAGAAGTCTCTTCGGTGATGGATTACTTTGAGGGAAGGAGGATTACTACAGTCTCTTGAGCAGACTGGACCAAATCTCTCTGCGCTAAACTCAGTGCGTAGAGGAGCAACTACCATCTTGTTATCTGGTGATGGATCTGGAGCAATCAAATCATACTCGATAGAAATATCATCGCCAGATGCCAATCCTAGTGGCCCTCTTGTACCAATAGTGAGAGTAAGAGTGTGTCCGTCACCATCAGGGGATCGGTGCTCTTTCTCCAGTGTGATTCCAGCACTAACTTCTGCCTTGTATTGGTCGGGTTCTAGTTCTTTGCCAGCTATACTGATTCTCATGGATTCGAGGTCAGGGGCCTCGAATAGTCCAGGAATATCATCTGTGATTCTCATCAAATTAATTGTTGAAGAACCAGAATTGGTCAACTTCAATGATGCTCCTACCTTTTGACTTCTATATGAGCGAAGTCCAGTGGTCGAGTATTTCTTTTCAACATCCGCTTCGAGAATCTCGAATGAATTTTCTTCCAGAGTAATTGAACCTTCAGTAGACCGAACAGCTCTTGGTAGAATTGTATAAGATAAGTCATATGTGAAATCTGGTTCAGAAGTTGCTTCAACAGTTCTTTCATCAGACTCCCACTTACCATTAGGCAATACATCATCATCGACATCAGAAATATCGAACAATAGTTCGTTGCTTCCCTTCATAGTAACTTGCAGTTTGACCAAGTCTACAGCGAAGGAAGAACGGTTTTCGAATATAGTCTTACAAACCCAATTGTCAGGTCTTTCATCCTCTCGAACACGCATGTAAGTAAATCCTCGGCAAAATGCATCCAATTCTCTGAAGTTTAGGCTGGATAGAGTAGAATTTGCAGTATATGTCGCAGATGCAGAACCAGCATTAATTGTCTTGGTACCAGTGACCGTAATCTTACCTTCAATAGTAAGAGTTTTCTTCTCTCCAGCAGAAAGACTGCCTACGGACCAAGTCAGATTATCTCCTTCAATTACAGAAGCACCTGGGTTCTCAAAAGACATTTCACTAGGTATCGGTCTTGAGACTTCAACATCATCGATTGTTACATTGGAAACATTTTCGACTTCAATTTCTAGAGCTAATGGGCCGCCTTCTGGGCCATTAGCAACTGATAAAGAGCGCTCTTGAGAGCGAGCAGGGTTAGTATCTAGGTGTTCTCTTAGAACAAGCATTCTCATTCCATCGACCTTATATTTCATGCTGTATTTCTTACCAGCCTCTAATTCGTCAACTGAAACATGGTCTCCTCCAATATCGGTGGAATCGGCATTGTCTAGGATTACATCAATATCGTAAATTCTGTCTTCACTAGATGGATTGTTGATAGTAAGTGTTCCTTTTACCGATTGCTTGATTATTTCTCCGTCACTATTGAGAGTCGAATTTTCAACTTCATGCAAAGAGCCTTCCAGTTTGTCGCCAGGAACTTCATCAACCTCGGCTCTAGAACGAATAGTTGCTCCGGCCTGTTCACCAATTAGTTCATCTGGAGACAAATCTTCAGTTTCTTCAGAATCTCCTTCCATGGTAGTAGGCGGTAGAGGTGGTGCTAGTAGTGCATCAGTAGCAGGAGGTGCAGGTGGTGCTAGTAGTGCGTCAGCAGCAGGAGGTGCAGGTGGTGCTAGTAATACGTCAGCAGCAGGAGGTGCAGGTGGTGCTAGTAATACGTCAGCAGCAGGAGGCGCATCCATTGGTGGCATTGGTGGAG
>JABIUA010000187.1 GCA_018667575.1 Methanobacteriota archaeon
AGGTAAATTCACAGGTTCTTGGGGCCCATTACCCAATCATTTTTCTGAACCAGTTTTAGGTGCGATGCTTTCTTCAGGGCAGAAACAAATCACTATCGAAGAAAGTGAGCCAGGAGCATTTCCGACTTTACACAATTGTCCAAATGGTGAGGTGGTGATAATAGATGCTTTACCTGGCGTATGGCGGGGTAACTCTAGGCTGTACGTTGACTCTAGAACAAAAATAATGACAGTCGAAGAGGCAGAAAAATACTTCACTTCCATCAATATAGAATTCTCTAGTTCGATTACTCGGGTTGGTTTATTGAGAACTAGGGCTAACGCTGAAGGTTATGTCTTAAGTATTAGAAAGAGAAATGGAGTTAGGTTGGATGGTAAACCTTGGACTATGCTAAACATGTATATTTGGGACGGCGATAATGTCGTAGAAATAGTGGCTTTCGGTTCAAGTATTAATTCACAAATGGAATCTATTTCTAAAGGTCAAAAAGTTTGTCTTGTAGGTGCAGAAATTGGTTGGCGTGCTGGCTTGCCACAACTTAGAATTGATTCAAGAAATACTAGGATCACAGTTAAGGATTAAATTATCAAATCATAGGTTTCAATAGGGTAGGCCAATAGCACTCTTAGTATGCCAGCGACAATTGTAGACCAAGATAATGATGTAGTTGGACCATATAATAGGTTATCTGCTAGTCAAGTAAATAGTTTTCAATCATGCCCTAGATTATGGTTTTATGAAAAGAATCTACATTTCAAATTCCCACAGGTTCCAGTTTTATTTGTCGGTAGAGCTGTTGAAGATGCATTTTGTAGAATGTTGAGAGAATCCCCTGGATTGATTTCAAGTAATGCATCTCATGACACGATATCTAGAATTCCTCTTGATGATAACGGACAACCTGACAGAAACTCAGACGAAGTGTGGCCATCACAGAGGATACTTCCATTACCCGATAAATTATTGCCAAAGTCAATTAGTGAGATTAGGGACTGGGCTATTTCCAGAATCGATGCACACCTTCCTGTTTCTTTAGAAGAAATGAGAGTTGAATGGAATAAAGATGAACGCAAGGCAGGAGATTGGTCTGATGTTGACCCTAATTATTGCCGAGAAATGTGCATCAATGGTATCGATATGCATTTGAAAGAACTAGAATCATGCATGGAAAATATAGATGAAAAAATATTGAAACTTTGGCGTAATGGTCATAGGGAAGAATGGCCATCTCCTGATGGATTTGGATTTTCCCTAGAAGGAACACATCCTTTAGCAAATAATTCCGAGATTACTTTACTTGAGGCATGGGAAATCAGTAGGCCTTGGTTTGTAGATCCTGATGCAGCCAATTTCAGCCTTAATGCCATCCACCCTGATTTCTGGTTTCAAGGTGAATATGACCTTGTCTATCGCTGGAATGGGAAAATAAAAATCGTTGATTTGAAAGCAAGTTTGGGTAAAGGTGACCGTTCAGGTGATTATGTCAAGCAATTACGAATGTATGCAATGCTATGGTGGGTAACTCATGAGAAGAAAGAGTTGGTTAGTGACTTGGAAGTTTGGTATTTAGGTGCCAATAAAGTAAAAATCATTGATAATCCTACTGAATCGGAGTTAGAAGAAATGGAAAAAGAACTAAACTTACTTTGGAAAGAGTTGAAGTCTGTTGACATTTCTATAGAGAATTTTCCGCCATCTCCAAGTCCAGTTAGAGGTTTCCTTGAAGGCGGAGTTAAAACTGATCCCCCCTCAGAAAAAAGGTGTGACCGTTGCGATTGGAGTAAGATTTGTCCAGGGGGTTCAGGGAATGACGAATTCCCAGCAGATAAATCCTTCACATTACCTGGGAATATAACTCCAATTGAAGTAACTCCAATTAACGATTTAGACCCGCGATTAACCATCGTATGCGATGTATTTTCGGTATTTGATTCTAAGAATAAGAGGCCTAGTATTACAATTAGTCAAGGTAAGAGCATGGCTAAGATAGATATCTTAGTCGATAAACACCAAGATGGTCAAAGACCTTGGCCCGAGCAGATATCTAAGGGAGATAGGATTATGATAGAGAATGCTGTTGTTACCGTCAACTGGAAAGGAGAATTAGTTCTGAAAATCGACCCTCTAGGTATGATTTCTAAAACTCAAAAAGAAATCGTTGAACATTCAGACCTCATGGAATTTCGAGCAAGATGGAATGTTGTTGGAAAGATGATCTATAAGTTTGATAAAAAAGGCGTAGGTCGTAATGGAAAACAGTGGCATAGAAAGGGAATCATGATAATGGATCCCTCGGGTTCTATGAAAATATCTGGTTGGGCAAATGATTGGGGGACTCAGTATGAAATGTCACAAATGGGTGACCTAGTATTGATTGCCAATACAGGTATTGATGCCTGGGCAACTCAGGTAAGGGGCGATATCTCACGTAATTCTAAAATCCAAATAATTTCATCCACCAGATGAAACGGTGGTCACTTTCAAAGTAATATCAGACTTGATAAGCGTCGAATGTGGTAGAATATTATCTTCAAGGGAGACAATCACAGTAGATGGCTGGATTTTGGCCATTGTCAAAGCTTCTCTTATTGATAGGCTGTCCAAGAACTCAACAATCGCGTCATGGTCTCTACCGATAAAATGAATCTGCATGATTAGGCGTTGTAGCACCATGCTTATCATGGTGGCGCTGAAGCGACATCTACTGCCGAGATCGCATAGCCCGGTATTGCGGTGGATTCGAAATCCACTGTCTTCGGACACGGGAGTTCAAATCTCTCTCTCGGCGCCAGTTTCACATATAGAATGCATCTGGTGATTCAGTTAGTTCTGAAATATGGTCATTAGTTTCTTTCGGTGCCATAGATGCCAGTTTCTTAGCCAATTTCTCTTTTGCATCTTTAGGCAAAGCAACTCCCAGCCCAAACCACTTGTCCAAGGATTCTAGAAGTCTTTGAGATGCGTGGATATCGCCACTTGAGCCAACGGTTGTAGCGATGGCACAAGCCGAGTTGATACCAAATAGTGGTCCATATGATGAGAGTAATGCGGCCATTCCAATCGCTCCAGAACTGGGCTCGTCTCTTCTAACATCGGCGCTCATCGATTCTAATTCAACTCTAAAACTAGAACTGCTAGGAACTATGAAGGTTTCTTTTCTAGTTGCAATATCTACCATTCCGGCTAAAACAATTAAATTTTCAACATCTTGAGATTTTAAGAATTCCATAATCTCTCTTGCCATCGATCCTTGATATTGAGATTCAAGTGGTTGTGAAGCCCCGACGATTGTAATAATTCTTACTCCAGTCTCTGATTCTATAGACCTAAGAGAAAGGTGAGGGGGGGATAGTAGACCATCTTCATCTAATGTCGCCAGTGGTGGTAGGGCGGTGTGATGTAGTCTAGCAATTTCTTCAGCCTGATTTATTTCATTTAGCGCCTCTAATGATGATTTACCCACATTCCCAACTCCAGGTAATGCAATCAATGCTAACGCATTGTCGCCTAGTGCAGTATTTCCTCCTCTCCACTCTACAAGTAAACTCATTATTTACCCAACGAAACTTTACGAAGTATAATGTTTGACATTGAATGAAGTCAAATATTTCGATTTAAGACTCTAAGAATAAGTCCCAATCATTCTTCTTCATAGGATATTACAGAATCTTCTTTCATATCTTCTAATGATTCTAATGAAGGTAATTTTTCAGTCCACTCTTTGGAACTGACATCGTACATTTTTCTTCTAACACCGGCTCTATGGTCTTCAGGGGACCATTTGATAGGAGCAGCAGCCTGTGCAGTACCGCCACAATTAGGGCATTTAGTGGATAATGTCCAAGCCTGACAATCTAAGCATTGCTGTAGTATTTGGCGTGCCATGTATTGGCCTATGCGTCTTTACTTATGATTAAGTTGGTAATCACTCTCTATATGCGGAGGCTTCTCCACCATTGTTTAGAACGTGTTCAACGGCAGCCTTTGAAACACTCATCCAAAGGTCCTCAGCAGTTTTGAAGTCTGGCGCTTTGAGTTCTATTCTGTAGTCCGGTGCTCCGTTGTAGTAGCATGCAACAATTATTTCTTCTTCTTCTGATGAAAACTCTTCAGCAGCGGTTAGCGCATCTCTAATTACAGTAATTCCGCTAGGGGTATTGATGCTAAGTGTCAAAGTACCTCTTATTTCAACAAATGGAGGAATAATATTTTCAACGGCAATCTGAATGAATTCTTTTAGCCACTCACCTTCGAATCCAGCATCCGTGAGTGCTGTTTCATTTGTTGCGGCCTCTTCAAATGAACTGTATAGAGTTCCAAATGCGTTTATCAGATCCTCTGAATTCGAACTTTTTGTGTCTTGGTCCCATCCAACCTTTTCGGATAAGACCTTGAAAAGTTGAACTGACCTTTGCTCATTCTTCCACTCTTGCAGCCTATCTCTTCTTCTTTCTTCGGATACTGACTTAAGCGATAGTTCAAGTGATGAACCATCCTTTCTGGTTCGCATTACCTTACAGATAAGACGTTGGCCATCACGAACGAATGCACGAATATTTTTTACCCATCCGCTGGCGACTTCTCCGATGAAAATAAATCCTTCAAGTCCAGGGAATTCATCAAAGTCAACATAAACTCCGTTTTGTTTTACGGATTTGACGGTAACTACGACCAACTCTCCTTCTTCAGGAGGGCTTAGTGTTTCTTCCTTACTCATGGAGGCTTAGCCTCCTTATTCTAGGGCTTCTACAACGTTACATCCAATGAGGTCAGCCTTTCCTCCGGACGGTGCTGTTAGTGTTGCTCCACAAACAGAGCAAGATACTACGCTAGTAGCTCTTGAGAAAATTACAACTTCTGCGCCACAGTCTCTACACGATACTTTTAGAAAATTACTTGCCATAAAAATCACTTCACTTGTCAACCAGTTCAAATTTCTTTGCTCTCTTACACGGAGCATAGTGAGCCTTTCCAGTCTCAGTACATCTGAATAGAATGTTTACTTTCTTAGTTGGCTTTTCTCGGCCATCAGGTTTAGGACGTGGGAAACCACGGTATCCTGCCATAACCTTACGGAATCTTCTCTGACCCCACTTTAATTCGGAAGCACGGCGCTTCTTGACACGCTCTACTGTGTGCATGGTATGCTTACCAGCAGATGGACTGTAACGCTTGATTTGACGTGGCATCTTTACCATAGTAACACCTTGAGCGTTCGAGCCACAAGGGTCGGGTATTTAGAAACTCCGCATACCGAGGTGTGTAGAAAACGAGCCACTGCGATATGAAAGAAGGGATGAAGTAATTAATATCCATGCTTAGGGTATAATATGGATGAAATGATGAATGCAATTGTGTTCTTTTGGTTTCCACTATCACTAATACCGCTAGGTGCTTGGTTTTCTCTTTCTTCAAAGACTAATTTGCGAACCAATTTCGGTAGATTTGCAGCTGTATTAGGATTTATTCTGGTTTGTATTAGCCCCTGGACAGTACCGACTTCTCCTTCTTCTTCAATAGGTCACTTGTTAGGTTTCATAATTGGTCCATCCAGTCTTTTGCTGATCGGCATCTATTTGTTGATTTTTTCTGGTAACGTACCTGTTGGTAAGTTGCCTAGCAGTGATAGAAAGTTGGGGACTTTTTGTATGGCTTTGGGCTCTTTGTGGTTTTGTCTTATGCAATGGGGCGAGTTCACGCCTATCTATGATGGAAGGGAAGTAAATCGTTTTTGGTTGATTTTCTTCCCAACCTTCATTTTGATGATTTGCTGTTTATCCTCAGTATTGTCTATTTCAATGTTGATCATCGGTGAAGAAAGGCAAACTGAATCTATGGTCATGAGGATGGTTTCTATTGTCTCTATTATCTTGATAATTTGTGGTCTAACCATAGATGGTAAGAATATTTCATCAGAGACATTTACAACTTATTTTTGGCTATCAGTATCTGACTTATTTGGTATACTAGTAGGGGTCTCACTTTCGATATTCATATTTGGATTTGTAATTTATGTCTATGAGCGTTCAATAGGTGAGCCTAATTCAGTCCCTCCTCCCACTCCAGAAGAGTTATCGCAAGCTTCCCAAAAAATCGCAGCAAATATTGGAGGTGCAGAAAGTGAGTGAATTAAAGCAAACTCTGAATGTAAAAGTTCTGTTTATTGCATTCTTATTACCAATTTTCATAATATGGATTATAGATTCATCTTTGAAAGGTGATTTCTCAAGTTTTGATACAAACGACTCTTTTACAAGATTTGCAAATGCGACTTTGACATCATATACTCTCGGCTCGTTAATTCTTCTAGGCAATTTATTCTTCTATGCTGATTCAAGAAAGAGGCCATTGGCTCCGCTAATTGGGATGATACTCGCAGTTTTGATTGGAATTGCAGCGACATTGTTTTTGATTGGCATGGGACCCATGCTTTTGGAAAATAATGGTTCAGTAAGGGCTCAAACCGTATATAACCTAGGGCATACAATTGTATCTTTCCTTGCTATATCTCTAGCAATGGTCTTGTGTGTAGGCTCAATGTTTGCTGCTCTGACCAATGGTAAAAAGAGAAAAATGTTTGATGAAGAGGAATAGATTCTCATTCCTTTCTATCCGCTTATTTCATAAGGGGGAGGTCGGTGGGGCGTTTGTCGTGGTGATTATATGTCAAAGGGAACTCCTTCAATGGGCCGTCGTCAAAAGACTACACACATTAGATGTAGAAGGTGTGGAAGAAATGCTTACCACAAGCAAAAGAGTGTATGCGCGTCATGCGGATACGGGGAAACCAGCCGAATACGTAAATTCAGTTGGTCAAAGAAATCTCACCGACCTAAGGCGTGAGACTTTTTGACTCCTAAGGGCAATATATACCTACAACCTACTGTTACATTGATTGAGGCAGAGCCATGTGCGGCATAATGGGTGTTGTTGGGCGCATTGGCGTCCATGTTAACCAATTAATCTATGATGGACTAACCGTTTTACAGCATAGAGGGCAAGATGCTGCAGGTATAATGACAGACTACGATGGACAATTTCGTCTTAGAAAATCGAATGGACTGGTATCAGATATATTCTATACCAGACACATGCAGAGATTAGAAGGACACATTGGACTTGGCCATGTTAGATATCCAACTGCAGGCTCTTCTTCAAAATCCGAAGCCCAACCATTCTATGTCAATTCGCCATATGGTTTGTCAATTGCACACAATGGTAATTTGACCAATGCGGAAGAATTACGAAAAGATCTCTTGGATTCACATTTTCGACATATGAATACTAAGAGCGATTCTGAGATTTTACTAAATGTACTAGCTGTCGAATTATATGAGCGCTCAAATGGTATTTCTATTGAAGGAGACCCTCATCTAGACGTTGAATCAGTTTTCGGAGCAATCAAGGCATTGAATGATAAAGTCGAGGGTGGTTATTCTTGTGTCTCATTAATTTCAGGATATGGTTTATTGGCATTTAGAGACCCAAATGGTATTCGTCCTCTCGTTTTTGGAAAAAGGGAGATTGAAGGAGATTTAGAATGGATTGTAGCGAGTGAATCTGTTGCAATTACTGCATTAGGGTTTGAAGTCGTAAGAGATGTTGAACCGGGTGAAGCGATATTCATTTCTTCATCAGGGCACCTTTTCACTCGTAAATGCTCAGAACCAAGGGTTCACTCACCGTGTATTTTCGAATATGTCTATTTCGCTAGACCAGATTCAGTCATCGACGGAATTTCAGTATATAATGCAAGATTGAATCAAGGTAAAAGATTGGCTGAGCGAATTCTAGAACAATGGCCAGACCATGATATAGACGCAGTAATTCCTGTTCCAGACTCTGGTAGAATCGCAGCATTACAAATGGCTAACACCCTCAATCTACCATACAGAGAAGGGTTTGTCAAAAACAGATATGTTGGTCGTACTTTCATTATGCCAGGACAAGCTCTACGTGAAAAGTCCGTTCGAAGAAAATTAAACGCTATAGAGCACGAATTTTCGGGTAAGAATATCCTTCTTGTTGATGATTCAATTGTAAGAGGGACTACAAGTCAACAAATTATTGAAATGGCTAGAGATGTTGGAGCTAACAAAGTATATTTCGCTTCTGCAGCCCCTCCGGTGAGATATCCTAATGTGTATGGGATCGATATGCCAGCCGTTAATGAATTTATAGCAGATGGCCGTTCTATAGAGGAAATAAACAAAAAAATTGGTAGCGATAGACTGTTTTATCAAACTTTAGAAGATTTAGTTGAATCAATACTTATGGATACAGGAATTGAAATGGAATTTGATTCAAGTTGTTTTGATGGCAAATATGTTACAGGAAATATAACCGAGGACTATCTCAAGAAATTATTTGATAAAAGAAATGATAATGCTAAGCAAGAAGATAGTGATGAAGACCAAGGTTTGGATTTACACAATGATTCTGCGTGAGTGATTAGATGACATTGAATGCTTGGATTCTACGCTTTGGGGAATTAGGATTAAAGTCTAAATCTGTAAGGAAATCTTTTCAACGTTCTTTACGTAAAAATATGCTAGAACTAGCTCAAAAAAGAGAAATCACTCTGTTTCATCATGTTAGTGGAACCCAAGACCATGTTTCATCTAGTGATTCAGTTGATGTGGTTGAAGACTTATTGTCCAGAGTAATTGGAGTTGTTGCTATTGATAGAGTTGTTAAACTGGATTGCGGATTAATACCTGAAGATATTGCTCAAGACGTTATTAATAGTTCTGAAAATGTGGGTGAGAAAAGAACTTTTGGAGTTAGAGTCAAGCGTGTTTCCAAGACTGGAGAAATTAATTCAAGAGAATATGAAAGAAGAATCGGGGCAGAAATGATCAGTCTAGATTCACAACTCTCGGTTAATTTAACTAAGCCTGATGAGTGGGTCAAACTAATAGTAGATAACGACGACTTGTTTCAGATAAAATACAGAATTCAAGCATGTGGTGGCTTACCTCCAGGTGTTCAAGGAGATGTACTGATACAATTGAGTGATGAGAACTTGATGCTCGAGGCATTTCTTGTCATGCGGAGGGGAGTTAGATTAATTCCAGTCTTAGATTCTAAAGTTGAATTCATAGAACAACTTTCTAACTATGACCCTTTTATTGGAAAGCGAACATTGGAACATGAGATGAGAGGTCATGCCTTTGATAGGCCTGCATGGGGTATAATGGGGCTAACTGTCGAGGAGGCGGAACCTTTCATCGGTAAGCGTGAAGAAGCGGTAAAAACTACTCCTATCTCGACCTTATCTCCTCTGGAAGGTTGGACAAAAGAGGAGAAAAAATCTCTATTAGAACATTTCATTAAACCATCTAAATACGAAATGCATCCAGACATCGGAAGTTGGGTTTATTGAACTATCAAGGAATAGTCAATTTAATGGTATAAGGCAAACAGGAATAATCATGCTTAGTAGAGATGTGGCCGTGGCTTTTAAGCCTCAGGCGAGAATTTCTACTTTGGGCTTGTCTCCAAATGGTAAAATTTCAGCTTGGTCAGAAATAAACGGTTTGGTTTGTATTTCTCACAAACCTTTGGATAAGGCAGGAGATGATTTATTATTTTGGAAATCTGAAGGAAAAGTAACTGGGTTAATTGTTTCTAATGAAAATATATTTGTCTTAGATGAGTTCTTTGGTTTAGTTTGCTTAGACTCTTCGGGAGAATTGATTTGGAAGTCAGAGATCAAAGGTGGTGGTTTCAGTTTGATTGAATTGGACGACCGCTTTGCAGTGGTGGATTCACTGGGTAGGTTGAACTATGTTTTATCCGATGGAACTGTTATCGATTTAGGTTCTCAATATAGTTCAGTAACTAAGATTGAAAAATTAGGAGAGTTTCTTATCACTGCACATGAAAATGGGGAAGTTAGGGCGATACTCGATGGTCAAACAATTTGGCAAAGACCTTCACGTGGTGAGTTAGGTGAATCGATTACATCCATTGGTTCGACAAGTAATGGCAATCTAGTCATTGGCCGAGAAGGCTATGCTTTAGTCCCTGGCGAAGAAGAAGCACTGGAACTAGAAATATGGGATGTATCAAAAAGCGTATTGATCAGAAGAATAGATATTAATTCTAGACTTCTGGTTTCAACTAATTCTAGTAGGGGTACAATATTTGGTTTTGATGATGGTAAAGTAATGGAACTTGAAGTAGGCCCCAATGGCCAATTTAATGACGAAATGTCTATTCTTTTTGACTGTAAATATCCAATTAAAAGTCTAATATTTAATTCTGAACAGATTATCTGTACTGCTTGGTTCTTTATCTATGGTTTTACTTCAAGCGGTGATTTATGGAAAGTAGAGCACCAAGGGATTCCTGAATATATCAAAATTTCACTGGATGGAGAAGTATGTCTCTTTGCTGGCGAAGACCAAAATGATTGGACAGACTCTGAGCCAATAGGTAAGTTGTCTTTGAAAGGCGACCTGATTGATATCGACGAATCAGAATTACCGTCTTGGTTTAATGATGTTCAGGAAACTACACAATTGACATCAGAAGAGTTATACTCAGATCAACAAATATCTCAGCACCTTACCGAAGATGAAGTTAAACAATTAGAAGGGACAGCATTTGTCGCCATAGAAGAATCTATAGATGAACTAATTGGGGCTTTAAAAGTTGAAAGCAATTCCAATAATAAATCATCGCTACCTGGTACTTTGAACATTGATACAGACGAACTTCTTTCCCAATTAGACGATGCAATAGAAAATATGGCAATGATGCCAGAGCAATCAATTTTAGATGAACTTAATAATTCGATAGAAGAAGTAGAAGTTCCAGTTTCTAATGCAGGTGGAGACCAAAGAGTAACGGCACAGGATGATGGCACGGCAATAATTACTCTTGATGGTAGTTCTAGTTATGACCCTCAGTCAAGGATAAAAGTATGGTCTTGGATAGATTCTACGGGTAGAGAAATTTCAGATATTGCCAAACTTAAAGTGAAACTAAAACTTGGTAAATATCAATTTGAATTAAGAATTTGTGATTTAGACGGGAACTGGAATAGTGATTATGTCATAATAATTGTAGAGGAGTAGGCATTGATATGAAATTAGAATCACCTTGGATTGAATCATTTATGGTTGGAGATTTACAGATGCGATGTTCTGTAGTTACTGATTTGGCTACAGGTGATACTATCATTATTGATGGCGGTAGTGAATCCGAAAGAATAATTTCTTGGATTGAAGGTTTTGATGGAGTAGGACCTAACTGGTCTACGGGTCCACAGAGTCAAGAAGATATGCAGGAAAGCGGAGTACTAAGCAGAAAGGTAGTTGCTCTTGTTAACACTCATGCGCACTACGATCACAGCGGTCATATTCCTAATTTATTGCAACGATATGATGTAGATTGGTACTTACATGAGGATGACTATTTTCTACAAACCCTTGCTAAAACCTCAGCTGCAAGACGTGGAATAAGTTTGCCAGAGCCGGCAGAAGCAACTCAAAAAATCTCAGATGAGCAAACTTTAGACTTTGGAAGTATTAGTCTGAAAATACTTCACACACCAGGTCATACTTTGGGTGGATGCTGTTTATTGCTCGGAGTTTCAGACGGGCCCGACCATCTCTTTGTTGGTGATACTCTATTTGCAGGTTCCGTAGGGAGAACAGATTTACCCAATACAGGCGGAGATTTTGAGGTTCTATCACATTCTATCAAGACTAAATTGTGGCCTCTAAAACCAGATACTGTGGTTCATCCTGGTCACGGCCCACTGACTTCAATTGGAGTAGAGAAACTTACCAATCCATATGTTGGTCAATCAAGCCAAAGTAATGATGGCTTCATTGGTAAATACATGTGATTACATCATAGCAGATAGGCTTGATTGAAGAACTGGAAGTGCTTCTTCCCAAGTTGCAACAATGCCATAGTCAGCATGCTGGAAAATTGGTGCATCAGGGTCTTTGTTAATCGCAACGATATATTTTGATGACCTCATTCCTGCCAAGTGTTGGATTGCCCCAGAAATACCCACGGCAATGTAAAGATTAGGATTTACAGTTTTTCCAGTCTGTCCAACTTGCATTGAGTGAGGAATATCGTCCCAAGTGTCGACGGCTGCTCTAGATGCTCCAACAGCAGCGCCAAGAGTATCTGCGATTTGCTCTAAGTGACTAAAGTTATCTGGAGAGCCCATTCCTCTTCCTCCTGATATTATGATATTTGCTTCAGATACATCGAGTCTTGCAGATGCTCTTGCAATTAGTTCTCTAACCGCAGTAGCAACATTTCCAGAGGCGTCAATTACAGAAACTTCGGCTGAGCCGCCATCAGGTGATGCATCAAACACATTTTGTCTGACGCTTATTACAGCATTTCCTGACATGGAAACAGTCTGCATTGCTTTTCCAGAGTAAACTGGAGAAGTTAGTTTTCCATCTTGAATTGCTACGACGTCTTGGACGACCGAAACCTTTCTTCTAGCAGCAAGTCTAGCAGCCAAATCTTTTGATTGAGGACTTGCAGATGCTATTATTATTCCTTCAGGGGTTACTGAATCAATTGCTGATGCCCATCCTGATGCGTCATAGTTTGCGAAGATATCTGATTTTGCGACGATTACTTTTTCTACACCAGATGTTGAACTGATAGAATCTGCAACCGATGAATCAGTGCATGGTACTACCACTGTGCATGAACTACCTAGCATCTGTGCGGCACTAACTAGTTCTTTAGTTGTTGAATGAATACTTCCTTTGTTTAATTCTGCTATTACTATTGTATTTGTCATATATTTCACCTCAAATTATGTTTGCTTCATCTCTAAGCAATCTAGCCACTTCGGAAGCAGATTGTCCGCCCTCATACATCTTACCTTCAGGCTTTGCTGGAGGTAGACTTTGGCTTACAACGCTAACAGAAGAAGTTGGAACTTCACAAGCCCTGATGTCTACTTGAGCTCTCTTTGCTTGCATGATGCCTTTTACATTTGGCTTTCTAACCTTTGTATTTCCTTTGTCGCAGGTAATGACTGCTGGTAGCGTGACTTCAATCACTGCATTTCCATCATTTAGTGGGGCTACAACGGTAAAGTTACCTTCGCTATTAGAGTCAGTAATATTGGATACAGAAGCCCATCCTAGATGTTCTGCAATACCAGGTCCAGTTGAGCCTGCACCGGTATCGGCTGCAGATTTTCCACAGTATACAACTTCGAAACCACCTTCTGCGATCATAGAACTAAGTATTGATTGAAGAGCATTAGAATCAAGGTAGGAATCACAATCAATTCTTACTATTTCATCGACACCAATAGCCTTTGCATCTTTCAGAACCTTTTCTGCACCTGCTCCACCGACAGTAATCGCTGTGACAGTGCCGCCGACAGATTCTTTGTGACGTAATGCGTTTTCTACAGCGAATTCATCATAAGGGCTCATAACCATTTTTACACTTGAAAGGTCAACTGAATCGCCTGAAATTACTATTTTTGAATTAGTATCTGGTACTTGCTTAACTAGAACTGCAATTTTTGTCACATGAACACCTACGCTGATAATTGGTCGTAATGAAATCAATTGATGAACATTGTCATTCTATGAAATATCAATTAGGATAGAAATATTTGAGAACCTTCGGCTTTCACCAAAATTTCCATGGCGCAAATAAAGACTACAGAACCCGACGATGAGGCTCAAGAGATACTCAATACTTGGAGAATAATATTTGAGCAAAAGTATAGCGAAGAACTCGATCGATTTGCCTTGTATGAAGAAGATGTTTTTGGCTTTGAGGTTCAATGGAAATATCTCAAGAATACTCCACTTCATTCTATTTTTCCTAATAATCCAATTAAATCCCTTGAGTTAGGTAATCAAGTGATTAGAGAACAATTCCAAACTAGAAACTCAAGGACTAGGCCTGTAATTAGAATAATCGGTTTTGATGATGAATTTTCTTATTTATTAGAAGACGTTAGGACTAGGGATAGAGGGAGATTACTTTCTTTCAACTGTATCATTACCAATCTAGATACTCCTATGGGTTGGCTAAAGAGGTCTCAGTATGTCTGTAATCAATGTGGCTCTACATGGTCGGTAAGGCAATCTTTAGCAAGGGAAAGAGAACGCTCAAGTCATTGTTCCATGTGCGCATTAACATATTATGAGGAGATGAAGAAGACAGAGGGTAAGGCTAAGATTCCACCACCGAATGACGTTTCCATGGTTGTTGAGGCTAATGTGTATGAAGATATTCAGTATCTAGAACTAACTTGTCCTGTAATGCTAGCAAAGAACTGTGATGATGAAACAAAGAATCCATTGTTTCATTACTTAGCAGTAGTAAATGATGAATATGTTGGTACTTTTTCTCTTAATCAAGAGGTTACAGTTAATGCTTGGGTTGAACTTGACCATCTTCCGAATCGTGATTTTGCCATGGACACTCGAAGGGTGTTCATCTTCAAAGTACACAGTATTGAATCTGGATTTAAGGAATAATTATTTCAATAATTCATTTACAGCGTCTAATTTTTCTGGGTTTTCTTCAAAGAATTTAGCGACTTCATGTAACCCTCTATAGATTCCATCAGCAACTCCCAACTTAGCGTCTAGTGGGTGAATATCACCATTTTTGACAGCATTCTTGAAGGACTCCAAATCTTTCCATGTCGAAGGTTCTCCAAATTTTGGATTTGGCGTGACATTGATTTCTCCCCATTCAGGAAGGACTATGTATTGTGCCAGTTCGTATACAGGTGAAGAATCGTCTTCAGGATTCAAGTACGCATGTTTCTGCATTTTTTTCCTCAATTTCTTTTCAGTATCATGTATTAAAATGGCACCAGACGGATCAGATTTGCTCATTTTATGGTCGAAACTTTCCATTCTTGCACCAGATGACTTTAGCGAGGAAATAATCGGGGTATGAAGGCAAGTCGCCTTTTTCCATCCCCACTTACTTGCTACGTCTCTCATGAACATGTGAGCCTTTCTTTGGTCCATCCCGCCTATTGCGATATCCATTTCTAGTTCGAAAATATCAGATGCTTGCATTGCGGGATAATAGAACTTAGACAAATCATGGTCTGACGATGCTTCGTCTCTACCCATTATGGTGAAAGTCTTCCTCACCATTGCTAGAGTTGCACCCTTTGAACACCTTAAGACACGAGCCCAATAATCTCCGGAATTCATTAAAGTAGATGCCCAAAAGAATCTCAATTGCCCTGGTCCATCTCCTTCTTCAGGATGGCCCAGAAGTGCTCTAAAAGTATCTTCCATATATCTTGCAGTAACTTGTATATCTTCCATCTTACCGTTGAATTTATCATTTATCCAAGCATGCCAATCAGCGAGGAAAATCAGTACATTGACATCAGCATCAAGCATTCTCTTAAGTTGCAAGGCAAGTACTTTCCAGCCAATATGTGCCTTTCCAGATGGTTCGAAACCTACGTAGCACCTAATGGTTCCATCGCCACCAATGCTTGTATCATCAGCAACACAGTTTACCAAATGGTCAATCCCTACAGTTTCTTCAACACCGCCAACAATTGCTGCGATTCGAGTTCTTTGTTCTAAGTTCAGTTCTGTCAGTCGTGGACATTTTTCCTCAAAGGGAGCGAGGATTTTGTCAACATTCATAGAAATCACATTCAGAACAAGTCATTTAATTTCTTGACTCTTCCTTCAGAAGGAGCCTCACCGTTTTCGATCATTGTTTGTAAATCAGCAATCATCTTATTTGCAGTATCGATTTTTTCTTGCGTGATGGATGTCGCCATTTCCATTGATTTATGGGCCATCTTTATTGCTGAACGGGCCTTAGAAAATTTCTTTGCTTCTTCCTTTGCCTTATCGCCACGTTGCTTAGGACTGTATCCAGTAGCTTGATCTAAGAATCCAGACCATCTTTTCCTTGATTCCATGGCCAATTCTCTTCCGTTATCGGATTCCAAGAATTCTCCAAGTGCTGCGCCCTTTAGTTGAACAACTTCCATGGATAATTTTCCATCGCTATCGAAGTGTCCACTTACAGTAGTCAGTATCCCAAAAGACCCATTGAATTTTCCTTCAGCATCAGCATTAATATTTTCGAAATATTCGGTAGCCAACTTGGCTAGTCCAGAATTTCCACCAATCGACTTTTGTAATCCACGTTTAACTGCAAACTTCTCCATAAGCCGAGGCAAAACCCCATTGAACATAAGGCTCACCGTCAAAACGTGTTCATTTTAATTTAATTCGTGTCAATTCGTGCGAAGAGGTTTTGTTCAATTGCTATGTGGACACATTATGCGAGGCAAATTAATTTTCGTTTTTGGTTGTCTAGCAATTCTATTAATTCCTTCTTCAATCGCTTCTAAATCAGTAGTTGATTTGGAGATTGAAGAATCACTATCTGATTCCGACATTGGTATTCTAGCAGGAGCCTTATCTCCTGATGGTGAATCAGTTCTTGTCGTTGGTCTTGATGGATATGCTAGAGAATTATCAGCATTTGATGCAGATGATAGGTCGAAAGATGTCGAACTCAATACTGCTAGAACAGTGTCTCTAAATGATGTTGCATGGCACCCTCGGGGTCAAGCAGCACTTATCGCTGGTGACATGGGGGTCGCTTTAAGGTATGAAACATCAAACCATGCAGTGACTCTTGTCAATGGAACAGGGGAGATAATTGGAAGAGACTTGAGTACAGTTGAGTGGAGGTCAGCGGGAGATTATGCATACTTTGGTGCCGAAGACGGCGGAGTTTGGAAATTTGCCGAAGGTATTGGCTTTGTTGCTCTTGACGATTCTAGAAACAGTTCCATCACAGGTATTGCATGTCATAGAAACCTCGATGTTTGTGTGATGTCTAC
>JABIUA010000030.1 GCA_018667575.1 Methanobacteriota archaeon
AGGAACTTTCGAGTTAGGTGCTCGCTTGTATCAAATGGAAACATCTAAGGAAATCACAGTAATTTCTGGTAGTCCATTTGAATTTATATTCCCTTCAAATATGCAAATACAAAGTGGAGGAATACTAGAGTTAGAGCCCTCACTTGTGGACGTAAATGGATTTGAAATGTCCAACAATGCTGCTGGCACTAAACTTTGGAGTGCAGAGAATGGTTCGGTTAACAGTACTGGATGGTTCTTCGCATCTCACCCTGGATATTGGAATTTGACTGTAACTGCTGGAGGAATATCTGGAACAGGAGTGGTCAGGGTCGTTCCATCCGATGCAACGACTTCACAGTTGATGATTATTCCTTCACCTAACTTTTTCATTGCTGGAGAAAAGTATGAATTAACTTCTTACCGAACTGATAATCTTGGATATTCCGGGACTATCACTCCACCTATCAGTGACTTTTCAGTAACCTCAGGTTCTCTTAGCCAAGAGGATGATCGGGTATTTTGGACCCCCATGACAGAAGGCCTTCAACAGATTTCAGTTGTTGATGTCGATTTATCTTCGACAACTTCGGTAGTCGTGACTCATGGTACTGCAATTGATACTAAAATCAAATTATCACCTCCGGTTATTTCAGCAGGTCAACAATCAACTGTGTCAGTTTATGCTTTTGATTTGGCAGGTAATGAATGGCCAGTCAATGCCACAATTACTACTGCAGTAGGCAATGATTCAGTAGTGACTCAGTATGAGACATGGGCTTCATTTATTCCTGATTCTACCGGTTTCTGGAGATTTGAAACTTCATGGTATGATACCACAACCGATATTCGCTTCGACAGTTCGATTCAGTTCGAAGTGGAATATGGGGAATTGGCCATGATTACTCTTGAAGGTCAAGGCTCTGATATTGCAGCAGATGTTGCTTTTGACCTTAATCCACGATACTATGATGCTTATGGTAATCAGTTGTATGATATTGGACTTAACTGGACTATCGATGGTGAAGACTCTACATTGGATATGATTCTATCACAGAATAAATGGATTCCAACATCTGTTGGAAGTCATGAAATCCAGGCAAATGCTGCCGGTGTATTCACAATTGTCACATTGAGTGTATCTGCAGGTAATGCTAGAACTCTAATCACAGAATTCGATGAAGGATTTATTGTCAAAGCAGGCGTTCCTTCGGAGATATTTATTCAAATCGCAGATACAAGACAAAACTTGGCGCCAGCAGAAGAGGTATCAACAACCATCTCCAATGAAACTGGAATTTTTGAGCCATCGACATCTGGTAGAGGCTACTGGACTTTCACTGGAAAAACAGCAGGACAATATGATTTGACCTTGATACAAGATGACGCCGAGAAAACCTTGTCACTTACCATAGAACCAGGTGAAGCTGTACAGATTTTCGGTGTAATTGATGGTACTAACTTTCAGCAGGGAGACTATGCTCTTCTTCGTGTTTACGGTGTTGATGGTGAGGGCAATACGGTCAAGGTTGAACCAGCGAATACTACCATAAGTTGTACTTCTGGTTCTACAGATTTCATTACCGGTGATACTTGGGAGATTGAAATATCTAAATCTGGACTTGACCGCTCATGTTCAATTACTTGGAATGGATTGATTACTCAGTATTTCTTTGATGTTGAATCAGTATTATTCGGTGGAGCAGTGGGTTCCACTAACACTGCCATGAGTCTTGCAGGTTTCCTTTTGGGGCTAGTATTGATTACTCTGATAGTACTAGTTAGAAGGGCCAAATCCATTGATGATGATGAGGATTGGGTTGAGGATGAATTCGAAAGCGATTATTATGACGGCGATGATTACGACGACGATGATTATGATGACGACGATGATTACGATGACGATGATTCAGTCGACGAAGATACATCCGGAAGTAATGATGACATCAATCAGCAAGACAATAGTAATCTAAATCTTTCAGATTCACAGAAGAAGCACCTAGCATCAGAGGCTTCCAAGTTGGGTGTTATGCAGGCAGCACCAGGTACTGAACAGGGTTCTAGCGGATGGTACGTCGATGTTAGCGAAGAAGTCCAGTACTGGAATGTTGGTGACGATGGTTCATGGACTCGAGTCGAATAATCTCATTAGCCACTAACTATTCAATAGGTAGTTTAGTTGCTCTTATTGTTCTTCAGTAGAGATGAATGATGCGAAAAATTCTTCGATATCTATAACTCCATTTTCGTCCTCATCAGATTTATGGAATATCGCCCTTGACTCATCAACAGAATATGAGAACCCAAGGGCCAACAATGCATTTTGAAATTCTCTTACACTGAGGTGTCCTTTGCCACCCA
>JABIUA010000035.1 GCA_018667575.1 Methanobacteriota archaeon
CCCCAATCACTAAGCCAACCGGAATAGTCATCACTCGCAAAACGGTATGGAAGTAGTAATGCAATCGCTACCAATATTCCGTAGAAACCGCCAATATTAGCCGGATGAGAGATCCATAGTGGTAGTTTGGTAAACAGCTTAGAAAGAGACGTTCCTAGCAGCGTCTCACGCTCCTTGGAATCAAGAGAATCAAGTCTCGACTTCCAATTTGATAGTCTATTCACGACCTTTCGAAAACGATTAAGCCTTTGAATATGCAGGGCTGAAAACCTATTTTTCATTCACTTCTTCCAATTATCTTGGAAATCGGGCCTGAAATTTCAATTTCTTCCTCTTCCATCCATTCTCTGTCTAGTAAGCCACTATCGACACTTTCTCTTGTTCTAGCGTCTTCTATGCTATCCTGCACCTCATTTACTGCATCACGAAGTGATAGTGCTTGGTTGATGAGTGTGACTTGCATTAGTAGAGTTTTATAATTCTTAGAATCGCTAAAATGACCGATATTAGTATAATTCTCATTATCTTCAACAATGTTGTAACCGCCTAATAACTCATCTTTTGCTAACTTCAATCTGTCTCTGCTGGGTTTAACCCATTTCCCATCTGAAAGTCCGATATATACCTCTGCAACACCAATTGGTTGGTCATCGATGAAAGGATGATTCAAATTAACAGCCAAAGGTGTATTGAGGATGGCTAATTGACTCGGTAAGAATAGTGATGATGTCAGTCCTATTGTAATTATAACTAGAACTACAGACCACATTGGTAAGTCCAAAGTAATCCATGCTAGTATCGATAATATGCCAAGAACCATTATCGCTGAAATCATAATCAAAAGTTGGTTGCGCTGTGGTTTTGAAACCGGTAATTGATGAAACGGTAGTAACCCCTTAGGGAGCGCTCCGTCGTCTGCCATGATGTACGCTAATAACTAGACCAATTAGACTTTACAATTACATGATGGTGTTTTCTATTGTGTATCAAAACCTTACATTTTACCGAAATTCATCCGCACCTTTCAAGAACTATTGCAAAGGCTTGACTCATAGGGGTCTAACTATGGTCGAATTACCTCAGGGTGTTGTCATTGAAGTTCGTCGTGGTGGACACGATGCTTTACGGCAACTGGCAGGTGATATGTCAAGGCTTGAAGTGTCAGGACATATTCGAGTTGAGCGTAAACCGAAAGAACTGATGCCACGCATCAGTCAAGTCGTAATCAAGGATGGAATGCCTAAGATTGCAATTCATGAATCTGATGTCATTAAAACAGGACTTGAGGCATTACTTGAGATTGAAAGTGATGCAACTGCAATTGATGCTCTTATCTCATTGCATGAACTGTCTGATGATGAACTGGAAAAAGTGATTAGATTATATCCCGATGCGAATGTGTATTCACAAGAACAAAAACAGTCAGAAGAGGATGAACAGTGGTGGAATAAAGTTAAACTACAGTCACGTCGATGGGTTAGAGATAACCGTCTTCCAGAAATAGAGTCAACAGTTGAAGCCCCAGAATATATTCGACAAAAAACACAAGCTCAACTTAGAAAACTCGAGGGCAACACTAGGAGATTGAATCTTGGAGATGTACTACTTTTTGATTCCGAAGATTCGAGGTTAGTGGTGGAATTATCAAGTGCACTAGCAGGTCATGGTAGGCCGATTTTAGTCATCACTAGAACTCATCCTTCATCGCTTAACAGAGATTATGACATACCGATAAGTTCCTGCCTGTGGCTTAGTAAAAGCGAAGACGAAGGTGCTGTATCCTCAGACCTCGATATCTTGCGTAATAAAATACTTAATTTCCTCTGGGCTAACAAACAGGCAATTATTGCAGTCGATGGTCTAGAATATCTTTCTAGCCGCAATGATGATTCCGCAATGATGGATTTCATTCGCACTATTGCAGATGAGGTTCGTATGGAAGACCACGCTATGTTACTCTCTTGTGACCTTTCTGCTTTTGAGTCGACGACAAGACACAGCATTACTAGAGAAGTCGAAGAGTTATCGACTGGCATCGTAGAATTGTGGTTGATGGAAGATGAAGCATTATTTGAGCATCCAATCTGTGTTGAAATAAGTGATGAAGAATCTAACTGGATAGATCAGCAACTGAATCTTCTTTCCTCAAGAACAGGAGAACATATTCAGCCATCGAATGTAGAATTGACAGGTGGCAGTACGATAATTGAAGCAGATGATGCGATTTCAGCAGGAGAGCATTTGGCTCAGGTAGTCGAACAGTGGGACGAAGACTCTAGGCAAGAACAAGTCGATTTAGAAATACAAGAGGTGTTCGAAGTTGCTAGTAAGGAATTATCTCCTAATGCTCAAGTCGATGAAGAAAGGTATGGCGATAATAGTCTTGGAGATGTTACTGAAACAGCAGTCTCGCTACCATCAACTATGAATGATGAATTTGACGATTCCAGATTCATTGAACAACCAAAGCCATCAGCCCATGTGAGTAAAGTAAAGGTTGCAGTTCCACGCACCCCAATTAGAATCAAGAGGCGTAGAGTTAGAAAGAGTAAGAAAAATGCTAACTCTGTTGACTTTTCTCGCAACAGGATTTCAGCAGCAGTCAAAAACAATACAGAGGTTAGAAGTTTGGAGAGTTTTGATAATTTCACTTCCCGGAAATTAGGTATTGCTGATAATTTAGCAGATTTTTCCGAGCGTCAAGAAAATGCATTTAGAAAAACCTTCAAAACCAACGAACAATCTTCCGATCAATCTTTAGTTCAAGCGAGTAAACAGAAGGCTGCTAGGAAGAATCCTTCTATTCATACAATCCCTAGTAAGAGTACAATCCCTTATCTAAACCCCAGTGAAATACAAAGCAGTTCTCTTAATCCATTGATGGCCAGAGGGGTTGAAGTCAAGGATACCGTTTCTAAATTCTCCCGTGAGTCTGCATCGAGAGAGCAGAGTAAAACTACTATCGAACAGCACTATCATGAATGGTCAAAGAATAACGGCTCTGATAAATCGCCAGCGCAATTATTTGATAAAGAAGGTAAAGAGATAAAGAGAGTCAAGGGTGATGACTGATGAAGAATCGTAAACAGAGGCTAAGTTCGGCATTAGAAAATGCCAAGCGCCACTTAGACTCATTGGATGATACTTCACCTCGAAAAGAGAACCTTGAACCTTCAAAAGATTTCACTCCTTCACGCTCTAAATTGAATAAATTACTTGGCAGAGAATCAGTCCAAGATACGCGTAATGCCAAATTATTGCAGCGTGTGGGAGTTTCTTCGAGACCTACGTTTGATTTGATAGCAGACCACGTTTTGGGAAGAGAAAGTCGTAATTTCAAACCTTCTATTGAATTATCTCATGGTGGTAATGATATTTCGGATGTTGTTGCTGATCGATTGGCAAATTTACGTGAAAGAACATTGAGCACGCTGGAAGAACAGAGTCAAACAATATTTGGGGATGACAATAATTATGTTGGATATGACCATGACGGTGTCCCAGTATGGAAAAGTGTAGTTCACGGTCAACGACGTAGTGAACAATTGACTCATCTCGAGTTAGAGCATGAGATATCTCTCGCTGCTCATCATCATTCAGTACATATTCCAAAAGATTTTGATTGGCCCAAGAAATTAGACTTTGAATCACATCACACATTCAAGCATTGGGTGACTGTTGTAGAAAATCGTCGTGCTACCCAATTGGCTGAAGGAGTTGTAGATTCTCCTGGTAAGGGTCTCAATCCTCTATTGATTATTGGCGATAGAGAAACTGGTCGTTCTCATTTAGTTCATGCTATTTCACAAGCAGTATTATTGCGTCATGAAGGGCATGTCTTCCTCTTGTCTGGTACGGAATTGGAGCAATTAGAGTCTCTACCCAAAGGTTGGCAGGAATCGCTTGTCGGGTGTAGTCTTTTAGCAATCGATGACGTAGATATGATCGCTGAAAATAAAAATCTGGCCAATTCAATTGGTAAGATGATAGATTATGCTCTAAACCTAAATGTCCATGTTGTCTTATCATCATCTTGCTCTCCTAGTGAGTGGCCAGCGTCACGACTTTGGGACCTCTGCCGTGGAAGTGTTCAGACAATTATTAAACAGCCCAGTGCAGGAAGTTTGATGCTATTTGCGAGAAGAAAGGCTATTGAGTTGAATATTGTTCTTGATGATAGCCAGTTGGCTACCTTGGTCACCCATGATGTATTGGGCTGGCGTTCAACAAATTCTAACCTAGAAAAGTTAGCGAGTTCAATACGAAGCGGAGAGCAAATAGTTGATGCCCATGATGTTTCATCTATCCTTTCAGATATGCCACTCGAATCACAAATGGAGCATGATGAAATTGTTCGTGAACGTGTCGAAGATATCGCTCAAAGACTAATTTCTAATGCTGTTGATGTTGTCTATAGTGATAATGAAATTGGCGGTATTGAATTGTCTAGTGAGTTACCAGTTCTTTCAGAGGATTACGAACCACCAAATTGGGATATAGAAGAATTATCCAGTTCACAAGCCGATTTACTTGAAAGACATGTCAAAACGACACTTGAGGATTTAACTCCTGAAGCTCCATCCGTATTGGACTTACACGATCGTGATAAGCATCTAGTGGCCCAAAGAACCCGTATTAGAAACGAAGACTTCGGTAAGGCAGCAGATATACTGACGGATA
>JABIUA010000128.1 GCA_018667575.1 Methanobacteriota archaeon
GCTTGTTTACGGTCTTTATCATCATTCAATGTCATTATTCTAGAAACAACCTGCGGTTGTCCAGCCACTCCAAGGCCTCCGAGGAAAAATGCAGCAACCCATAGGGTCGCTCCGAATTTAAGTCCTGATGGGAATATATTGACCATGTTTGGATCGATGCCCGCAATGGTATTATGAAGCCCAGAGAAACCTCCCACCTTTCCTAATGCGACCACACAAAGAATAGTGGAGCCAACAATCATTACACAAGACTGAGCAGCATCTGTCCAAATCGAAGCTCTTATTCCGCCTGCATAACAATAAGCAACAACCAAAACAAACCCGATTAGAATACCCGTTATCTCAGACCAACCAAGCATTGACTGTAGTGCAACCCCCCCAGCAGTTAATTGAGCAGCAGCATAAATCGATAGGAAAAAGACAGAGAGAACCGCTGCTAACTTTGCTTCAGGCGCCCCTGTCTTGTTGGATACAAGTGAAGATAAAGAACGTAGATTTCTTTCTTTTCCTTCCTTTTGGATATATTTATACAACCAAATCCAGGCAACCAGTTGGCCAATTGTAGAAACAATCGCAATCCAAAGTGCTGAATATCCATTAAGGAAAATAAATCCAATAAACCCGATGAACATGTAGCCTGAGTTCCATGTACTAACTGCAGATAGTGCCGCGAGAGCCGGGTGCATTCCTCTTCCAGCAACTAGGTAGTCATCAGTGGTGTCTTCTTTAACACGCATTGAGGCTAGTCCAACTCCAGCAAAGATTCCCATGAATAATAGGAAAGAAAGTAGAATCAATAATTCATCAGACATATTCTAGCACCTCTCTATTGCCAACGAAGCAAGGCCTTCTCTTCAACTTCACTCGTAATTGCGGGGAAAATAAGACAATTTAATCTTCCACCATCAATATTTTTCAAATTCCCGACCGTAGTATAGGTGATTTTTTCGTCTTTAGTCCCCATATCGGCACACAGTACTACTTTGATAGAATTGAGATCCTTGTCAGCAAATTCTTCGAATGCTAATTTTTTCATAGAATCAATAGTGTTGTCCTCAGGCATACCGGATATATTCGAAGATAATTTTTCTTTCATCAAATCGAGTGAAACATAGGCATCACTCGGTTGCATTGGAATTTGTTTTCCAGTACCGGCTCCAGTAGGGTCCAAGTCCAGCAAGGCAAGTGTGTGTTGGTTTTGAAAGATATTTGCTGCAATAACTTCCAATGGCGAAGTAGCTACCCAACCGCCATATGGGTATGTGATTGTAGTTTGTCTTCCAAATCGATAATTGGACAATCCAACAGCACCTGTAACCAAAGTTGTAATTGAAATCCCATGGAACACCACACAATTAATTCCAGCTTCAAGTGCTTGTAATTGGATATCAACATGCGTAGTTGCTTGCAAAGGGTCTCCTACAATCAGTAATGCTACTAAATGAGTCTTAGCTAAATCGAGTAATTCAGTTGGACTTTCAACCTCTGGGCGCATGACCATTTTAATATCGCCAATATCTTCTTCCAATTTTGCCAATTCATCGGCTGGCCATAGAGCAGTATATGCTTCATATCGCCTAAAGTCTGCAGACTTAGCAGCATTTTTTGCTTCTATTGTCATAGAACTAATTCGCCCAGGACCCATGCCGACCAACAATAATCCGGATTTTGGTAATTCTGCACTATTTCCAGCCGTCATCCTCAAACCTCGCTCTTGCTTAGATAGGGCGAAGCCTATGCGTCATTTGAGAGTGCCGAGTGCACAAACCCAACACTGGCTCGAGTTGTGCCGGAGCCATGGATGGCTCCAAACAGGGGTAGGTGTCTTGTCACTAGAAGGTGGACTGAAAGGTATCCCCCTCTCACATAGTGCGCCACCCGAAACCGATAAGCGATGGGCGGATAATGCAATAATATCAGCAGAAGGTATTACAAGAGGTCCAGAACATTGGAGCGAACATCTTTCTCCAGAAATTCTTCAAGAGATAAAAGACGAAATTCCAAATTCATATGAAATCCAAGGCGACATACTGATTGTAAAATTAGAACAAGAAGTCAGTAGGTACGGGACAGAGATTGCTAATGCTATGCTCAACCAATTACCCTCAGTAAGACTGGTATGCGCGGATAACGGTGTTATTGGCGAATTCCGCGTAAGAGATTTACAACCACTATCCTCTCGAAATGACAATTTTTCCACAATTACCCAAATACGAGAAAACGGAGTTCTAATCTCTACCGACCCAGCAAAGGTGTATTTTTCAGCTAGACTATCCAAGGAGAGAGAAGATAATTTAGCGGTGGCCAAGGAATTGAGAAATAAACTTTCTAGGCCACTAAGGATATGCGACCCATATGCAGGTGTAGGGCCAAGTTTAGCATCACTACTTAGAGAAAAAGAACTTGTTTCAGAGTGTTTTGCAGGAGACTTGAACCCAGACGCATTCGAATTATTGGAAACAAATATTTCTCGCTTTATTTCTAAATTAGATACGCCACTATCAACACTTGAAGTAAAAAATATAGATGCTAGAGAATGGGCTAAAGAAGTTCAAGCAGAATCAAAAATAGATTATCTATTAGTCAATTTACCTCACCATAGTTTAGAACATTTACCGTCTCTATTGCCGCTCCTTTCTAAGAACCATCCTACTGTTATACGCGGGTGGGCGATCATAGATAGGGATTCACTAACAAATCAAAAGGATGCCATTGAGTCTATGATTGAACTTGCCGGAGGTGTAGTGGAATCTATAAATTGCAGTGAAGTCAAGGGATTCTCTTCTAGTAAAATTTTCATGCGTTTTGAATCATGGCAAATATTCCATTGAAGCGTTTAGTTCATCAAGTTCGACCCTTTGGGGTCAAATATGGGCGTTATGGCAAAGTGTGACTGTGGAGTTGAAATAGACATTTCAGGAACAACACCAAGAAAAGATGGCACTAAAGTGTGGTGCCGTGTTTGTGGCACAACAATCATCCATCACCACAATGAATAATCTAGAACGATTTATTGAAAAGCCTAGGGCTGCAGCACCAATCATGACTGATTTGGTTGACCAAGTAGATGAAAGAGGCCTTGCAATATCGCCAACACTCCCTACCGAGTGTAAAAACTTCTTAATTGATATCGATGGAACCATCTGCGAAGATATTCCAAATGAGGAACCAGAGAGAATGGCTACCGCAGAATGCTTTGAAGGAGTCGCAGACCAAATCAACAAGTGGTATGATGAAGGGCACCAAATTTGCTTCTTCACCGCTAGAGCAGAAGAGCACAGAGAAGTAACAGAGGAGTGGCTTGATAGACATGGTTTCAAATGGCATAGTTGCTTATTTGGCAAGCCTCGTGGTGGAAATTATCATTGGATAGACAATCATATCGTTAGAGCGACTAGGTTCAAATCTAAAATGACAGAATTCGTTAAGAAAATGGCAGAAGTAGAAGTTTTTGATGACTGACAATTAACCGAATCATTGAGAAAGGGCAAACTTTAGCCCTTGCCATGCGTTCTGATTCGATACGAGTTTTTTTGATGATTTTTGTTATGGCTGGGGCAACCTTGTCAGGGTGCTTCGCAAATGACGAATCATCGGGAATGCCTAGCACTGATGATTTGGAAATTTCAGGAGAATTAGTGGCAGGCGACTGGTCCGACGTCATTTTAACTGCAAAAGTCGACCTCAGTGTTTACATTCCATATTTTTTGATGGACCCTGGAAGTAACCGTGCGCAAAATGGAACCGTTCTCAACATTGAGGCCGGAGACAGTGAAAACGTAAGATGGCTTCTTCCGCCAAGAAATACAGACGCTGTACTGTTAATCGGAGATTATGAAAGAACCAATTGGCCCATTAGAGCAGCGGCCGAGTCTTGGATGGCTTGGTCTATGGATTCGTCTAATGGAGGCGCAGTAGCCATATCTGAAAATGAAGACAATGGAACTTGGAACTGGTTATCGTCCAGTGATGATGATGGTGGAGATGTTAAAATTAAGAAATTTCAGACCACAAGAGCCCAGCGTTCAGATTTGACAATGGATGATGGTGTTGACGCTTCTGGCGGATGGGTAGATGGCCGCTCAGTATATGAGTGGGTTGAATTCATTACCGATGAAACTCCCTGTGATGATGTTGTGACTTGCGGTTCTGACGGTGCAGTTGGTTACCTCGACCGTTGGATTGGCAATCAAAACCCTTCTTACGAAGACGCAATTAACTATTTTGAAGGTGTTATGAAGGGTTATGGACTTAGAGCTGAAGTTCATAGATATTGGACTGGAACACTATGGGCAGTCAATATTTGTGGCTACAAAGACGGTTCAATGTTCCCAAATGAATGGTTGGTCTTCGGCGGCCACTTTGACATTGCGCCCTATGCAACCCCTACTTCTCTACTCCCCGGTCTTGAGGAAACGGGATATGGTACGCGAACAGGGGCTTATGATAACAGCGCAGGCTCTTCAATGGTGTTGACAACTGCAGGAGCATTGGCGGATTTCGATGCAAGAAGAACCATGGTTTTCTGCCTTTGGTCAAGCGAAGAAGAAGGCCTATGGGGCTCATCAGCATTTGCTGACAATGTTCCTGCAGGAGTGACAATCTCGAATTATCTAAATCTAGATATGGCTGGAATTAACTATCCTGGCGATTATGCGCTTTCAGTATATTTGGGACCAGACGGTACAGGCGATGTAATTGACCAACCCGGTATGTATCACATGGCCGAATGGATAGGCTCAGATGCATTAGACCTCGCATACCAAATGGAGCGTGGAAAGGCTGAATGGGCTGTTGGAGGGGAAAATCCACTATGGACTAATCAGTATGAAGATATGGTTGCGATATATGAATCTCCAACTGCCAGAAGTGACCACGACCCATTCCAACAAATCGGGGTTGCGACACTTGGTTGGAATGGAGTAGTAGACGGCTTTCCTTGTTATCACAAAACATGTGATAAGCTAGAAACATTAGAGGAATATATGGTTACAGATAATGCTACAGGAGTTGCCAACCTTGCTCATTCATGGGATATTGTTACTTGGTGGGCGGTATTTGCTTTCCTTCACATGGATCAAGCACCTGTGCCCAATGAACTTTGAAATCAGCATTTATCTTCAAAAAAAACAACGCTTTATAGCACCAATGTCGATTTTTATGCATGGTTAACTGGGATTTAGACCGAAAAGAGGGGAGTTCTACCGTGCAGCAAAACACTGCCCGAAGAAAAAGAGTCAGTATGAAAAAGAGGAGAAATACACTCAGCCGACCCCTGGTTGAACCAGAGTATAATTCCCATCTTTTACATGCTGGTAAATCAACTCGAAGCATAAATAAGAATGGGAAGAAATTTAGAATTCGAAGAGTGGTGAGAGAGTCTAAACAAATTAATACCAGCCAACCAAACTTCCTCATTGACTAATACCAAAAAATATGAGCCTACCCTTCGAGCATAACTCGAGGGAGTTGCTTGAAAGTTATAGGCGCAGGTTACGATACAGAGTACGAAAACTTAACAACTCCTTTTGAGGATAGATTGAGTTCCACCAAATCGATGTTTGTTTACGAAGGTCCAGCCCTGCTAATAATTACTTATGCCTTATCGCTTATATTCGATCTTAACTTTTCATACTGGGTTTGGTTTGTCGTAGGTTTTTGTATACTACAACTAATGTTTGAATGGTTCATGTACTTCAAAAAGAACGTCTTTGTTAATTTCGGTGCCACAAGAAGAGACTGAACAAATAATGTCAAGACTTTGTAATCAAGTGATGAATTGTCCTAACATGGACGCCGGTTGCGCCATCTTTCACCATAGTATTTGTTTTTGAACCCCAATAAGTTCCAGCGATATCCATGTGAGCCCATGTTATTTGCTCTCCATCTTTTTCATACCCTCTATTAGGTACGAACTGCTTCAAAAACGCGGCAGCAGTATTTGCTCCACCCCATCTTCCAGCACCTAGATTTCTTGTATCAGCTATCTTCGAGTTAGTCATTTCTTTTTCGAATGCAGGGAGTAGAGGCATAGGCCAAGCAAGCTCTCCTACATCATTACCAGCTTCATGAATACGAGTTCTAAAGTCATCATCATTTGACCAAAGACCAGTTGCTTCATGACCTAGTGCAACAACACATGCTCCGGTTAAAGTTGCAAAGTCGATGATATATTCCGGGTCATACTCTCCAGCCTTCCACAAACCGTCAGAAAGAACAAGTCTTCCTTCAGCATCGGTATTCAAAACTTCAATAGTTTTTCCAGATAGGCCCTTTATTACATCACCGGGCCTTGTTGCATTTGCTGCAGGCATATTTTCAGCCATACATGTGATTGCCACAACTTTTCCTTCATGCCCAGTTTGAGCAAGGGCTTCCATAGTACCAAACACAGTAGCAGAACCACCCATGTCGTATTTCATTTCATCCATATTTGCACCAGGTTTCAAAGAGATTCCACCAGTATCGAAGGTAATTCCTTTTCCGACTAGTAGTGGGCAACGACCTTCTACATTCTTGTTCATTTCGAAGATTACCATACACGGCTTACGAGCAGAACCCTTTCCTACTGCAACAAGACCACCCATTCCAGCCTTTACAGCCTCATCATAATTGATGATGGTGACATCAACATTATCGTAACTCTTGGCCCAATCTCTTGCCATATCAGCAAAAACTTCGGGATACATATCGTTAGGTGGGCAGTTACCCAAGTCTCGTGAAAGGTGTACTCCTTTACAGATTCCTTTGTAGTCTTTGACCAGTTTAGTCAACTCTTCCTCTTCACCCTCAGTACATGTAATACGTACCGAAACTTCGACTTTTTCTTCATCATCATCCTTCTGTTTGTAATTATCATAAGAATAATCTCGTAACATCATGCCTTCAGCAAAGGCGCCCATATTTGCAACACCAGCCTTGTCAAATCTAACAGTTAATTCACTTCCATGAGATTTTTTAATCCCAGCGGTGACAGCAGCCCCTGCTTTACGGAAATCATGAATAGTACAATCATCATTTTCTCCAAGACCAACTAGAATCGCCTTTCCATCTTCGCCACCAAATAGGGTCATTGTAGACTTCTTTTTAGCTTTGAAATCTCCATCGGATAAGACACGATTAATTTGAGATTTTAGTGATGCTGGCATACCAACCTCACAAGATTCGGGTACAGATTCGCTACCTTCGTATAGAGGTAAAACCAGAGTTCCATTGATATTTTCACTTGCGCTTACATTCAGTTCCATAGGGTCACCGATTGCTCCGTATTCTTGGTAGCATTTCAACTATCGCGTACTTTTGAATCACAATTATCCTCAGAACTTTCTTCTTTAGGTTTCAAAACAATCGCTAGGCCAGTTATTGAAAGTACTGTGGTAAGTGAATTAAAGATTCCATATCCGATTAGAAATCCGGTATCTTCTTCCTCAAAGTTCTCAGTTATCTGTATTTCAATCGCTTCAGTAACCCACCTCGAAGCATTAATTACTCTTACTTGATAATATAATTGCCACATTCCATCTCCAGAATAACTTAGATTAGATGCGTCTAAATCAATAATTGTGGAGTTAGTTGCATTTACTGTGAAAGGAGATGAAGTCCAAGTGACCTCACCACCGGACTCGACATATTGTAATGTAGCATTAATAGTTGAGGCTTGCCCAAGATTATCAACAGCGAGAGTCACTTCATCATCTGCGATTTCAATAGATTGAACATCTAATCTAGCCCGCCAGTACCAGACATTATTGATCAGGAACCTCATAACATCCATTTCCTCTTCGAGCCGTTCGTTTAAATTCTCAAACGACCCTGGGACGAATTGCTCATCATCAGTCTCAAAGGTAAATGTTGGATACCCCATTACTCCATAGCCATAATCTCTACTTGTACCGCAATTTGGATATAGGCCTTGATTTGCATTTTGAATTGGAATGGTAGATACATTTTCATTAACGTCTTCTCTAATTTGATGATATAATTCCCAGTCAGCAGGTTGTTCTGGCCACTTACCCCAAGGGTAGAGCATAATCCAAACTCCAGTATGCATGGTGACATACAAATCAGCATCAGGAACTTCAGTATTCATATAAGCTGAGTTTGCAGATGTTTCAGCTTCGCTAAATGCGCTGCTTCCAGGTTGGGTAGTCGGACATGTATTCCAAAAATGGTCATAATTTCTATTGAGGTCTACTTGATTGATATTCCAACGGGTATCAATATCATTTCCATCTGGATTTAGCATTATCAAAACATGAATTTCAGAATTCTGTAATACGTTCATGGCTTCTTGGTTTCCTTCTGCCCAACCATTGATGTACCATTTAGCCGATAACCATGCTAATGCAGTACCTAAGTATTCATTGCCATGATGCCCACCATCGATATAAACAACCTCTTTAACAGTACCATCAGGCTTTGTATCGTTTGACCAATCAGAAAGCCTAACGACCCACAAAGATTTACCTAATTCCGACTCTCCAACGCTAACTAAATCGACAATTTCTGGATAATTATCAGCCCATTCATTGACTTCAAGTGTTAACGCCGCCCACGTCATGTGAACATGGCTGTCAATAGGGTCTCCAGGCCACATATTTTCTTGATTCGAATCGCTTTGAGCACTAGTAATCGGGATTGCCGCAAGCATCATGCACAATACTAGACTTACTGCAACTCGCATGCAATCACCATAAATTATACATCTATGCGCTTCAATCAATTAGCCTACCACTCTGAGGTAAACGCATTTGGATTAACGACTCTTTCAGACTCACGAGTCCATATAGTTCCAGTATCTCCACCGCCATACAAATCAGCAAATGGATCGATTTCCTTGGCCTTCCTGTTTCGTTGCATATATGCTTCAACACTTTCACGTAGATCTGGTTTAAACTTCCAATAGTGAATACGCCATTCACGGCCATCCCACAGAGTTGTTTCTTCAGACTCTGTAGTCAATAGATTGTAATCTTGGAACATGTAAAACAAGTTTCTATCAGTGGGCTCGAGGGCATTGTCAATAATTCGATTGTAAAAACCGAAGAAACCTAGAGCGTGCTCAGCCATTCCTTGTGCGACTTCATCCTCCATCTCCAAGTCGATGTGTTGTTGGATGGCCTTTGTCAATTCTCCTAGTGTCATTCCCATCTTGAAAACCCCCGCCCCCGCACTTAATGCCCGAGAACATTAATTATATTGTACACCGACCCATATTAAATCATCGGTAAATAAAGCCATTTTTACGGATATCCGGCAAACTTGTTACACAAAAATACAGAAAAAA
>JABIUA010000118.1 GCA_018667575.1 Methanobacteriota archaeon
CCTATATGATGCGCAGTCAGTCTTCCTGGAAGATAAATTAAGTCATAATTTGAGTTTGTCACGACAATTTCAAAAGATTCAACTATATTAAATTGAATTATATCTATCACTGAGAAATAAACTGATACACTCTAACTCACAAGAGTTCAAACCTTAGGGATGGTGGACGTTGGGGGATTTGAACCCCCGGCATCTTGGTTGCAAACCAAGCACTCTTCCAACTGAGCTAAACGCCCCTATTTGCCACGGGAGTGTCGCCGCCTTTTGATACTTATCAATGAAATATTCAATCTACACGGTCAATCGTGGCGTCACGGTCAGGACCAACACCGACACTTGAACAAGGAACTCCAACCAAAACTTCGAGTTGCTTGATGTAATGTTGTGCTGCTGCAGGAAGAGCTTTGAATCCCATCTTGTCTTTATTGGCCTTCATTGCAATGCCTAACCATTCACCTAGAGAGTGAGCAGGGAAACCTGGAACTGTAACATAAACTGGCTTACAGCGTGCAAGTGCTGATGCGCTAGACGGCATTTCTCTGATTTCTTTTCCGTCTAATTCATAGGCAACACAAATATTGATTTCATCCAATCCACCAAGCACATCTAACTTGGTAAGGGCAAGACCAGTAAAGCCGTTGATTCTGTGAGCATGTCTCATTACAACAGCGTCAAACCATCCACATCTTCGCTTTCTTCCGGTTGTAGTTCCAAATTCATGACCTACAGTTCCAAGGTGATCCCCCGCTTCATCGAATAATTCTGTAGGCATAGCACCATTTCCGACTCTAGTAATGTAAGCCTTGGTAATTCCAATAACGTCATCCACATGACCAGGATGAATACCAGCACCATGAGTTGAGTTTCCTCTTGAAGTCACAGAAGATGTGACATATGGGAAAGTACCTTGGTCGATATCTAGTAAACAGCCTTGAGCCCCTTCAAGGATTACATGTTCGCCAAGTTTCAATGCATTATCTAGCATTAATCCAGTGTGTGCTATAGAAGTAGAAAATTTATCGCAAATCCACTTGACATCTTCAAGTAAAGATTCAGCAGAGACTCTTTCTGAAGAACCAGCCGCTTCTAATGAAGCATTCATTCTCTCACTACTAGCTGACGCCCACTTCAAATCACCATTTACTTCTGACAAATCTCCAAATCTCAAACCAATTCGGTTGATCTTATCAGCATAAGTGGGACCAATACCTCGACCCGTAGTTCCTATCTTCTTGTCAAGGCTATCCATATACCGATGATAAGGTAAGATAATGTGTGCCCTTTCGCTGATGAATAATCTTTCACCACGTGGGTCTTCTCCAGATGATTCTTTCCAGTTGACTAGTTCGTGGTCAAGTACCCATGGGTCTATGACCATACCATCACCAAGAATTAAGTTACATTCTTTACGTGTAATTCCTGATGGTAAAAGATGGAATTTGAGAATCTGTTCACCAAGAACAACGGTGTGTCCTGCATTATTTCCACCTTGAAATCTGGCGACCCAAGTAGCTTGTTCAGCAAGTCTATCGACTAATTTGCCCTTTCCTTCGTCGCCCCATTGTGCGCCTAAAATTACAGTTGCTGGCATATCTCTCAAACTTAGCCATCCGCGTGCCGTCTTTGAACTATGCCATTGATTTCGTTGAAGATTAAGCAGTATGTAGACTCATATTTGTTAGATAAAATAAACAATCTTTTTTATATTGATTCAATCTTCTTTAGTATTGTCGAGGAGACCATAGTACCGCTAGTTATACTGTACAGACCCGCATTCAGCGTTTAACAATTAATGCACGGGTTTATATATGGCCATTGTAGACTACATAACAAGGAGTTGAGTAGATGACAAGTAGAAGCGAAAAAAGAAACCAAGCCAATTCGTCAGCAACCGTCCCTAGGGATTACGGGCTGATTGACCCTAACCGCAGAGTACTCGATGGCCACACTAGGCCGTGTGAAGAATGTGGAGTTGTAGACTGGCAGTTAGATCAGTCTCGTGGAGAGATTGCTTGCAACTCTTGTGGACTAGTAGTAGAAGAAAATGTCATTGACCCAGGTGCTGAATGGACCAATCGTGACAATTCACAAGACCGCTCTAGAGTAGGTCAACCGACCACATACACACTTGCCGACAAGGGACTGAACACCACAATCGACGTGAAAGACCTAAACACAGGTTCGGCAGCAAGACATGGTCTTAACTCCCAATCACGCAGAGAATGGCGTAGAAGAAGAGTTATTGATGAACGTTCCAAAACACGTAAGAGCAGAGAGAGAAATCTTGTAAAGGCTAATCAGATGATTAGAGACCGCTCAGATTTACCAAAATCACTGCAAGAAGAAACCGCTAGACTATACCGAAGGCTAAGTGGTGAAGGATTTGTTACTGGCCGCTCGATTGCTGGAGTTACTGCTGCGTGTACATACTTAGTTGCAAGGGAAGAAGACTTACCGAGACAGATTCCAGAAATCGCTGAATCATACGAAATCGCTGAAAAGGAATTGTCAAGACTAATAAGACAAGTATCTCGAAAGTTGAATCTCCACAAGATTACCTCACCTGACAAGTACTTTGACAAATTTATTTCCGATTTACAATTGCCACCAAATATCCACACACAGGTTAACCACTTATGGTCAAAGATTCAAACCCATGAAGATATTTGGCAAGGTAAGAAGCCGATGGGAGTAGCTGCTGCGCTCATTTACAAATCCGTTTCTGATTCTGGAACCTCAAGAACACAAGCCGACGTCTGTTCAGTTGCGAATATCTCGGAAGTGACACTACGTGGATTACTGAAAATCTTTGAAGGGCTATTAGACAAATTAGGCGAAGTTTCTAAGCAATAACACCCTAAACTTGAAGAATCGCTTTTTGGTCGGATTACCATGGGATTCAAGGCTAAGGCTCGAAAGCACAATCCAGACGGCGACAAAAAAGATGATTCTAAGAACAATAAATCCAAGCAAGGCGAACAACCTTGCGGTATCAAAGGATGTGAAAAGTTCTCGGACAAAAGTTTTGGTGGAAGGTCATTATCAATAGATAATGCAATTGAGATGTGGGGTAGTGGAAACTACTCAGACAGAAAAGGTAGAGTTCGTGTTTGCAAGGGTTGCTACAGAAAGTGGAAGAAAGAAAATAAGTCAGATGACTCATACTGATTTCACTTTCAGTTTTAATTGACGGGTGTAAGAAAACTACTCCTACCTACGGCTGCTCATTTTATCTATGAACAACAGAGTAGTGATTAGAAGTTTAGTTCTCCCAGAGGGATATATTGCTGCCATGGATGATGGCATGATCAGTTGGAGACCCAGTGAAGGGAATCGAAGAAATACAAGATTACCATATCCAGTTACTACACTACTAGCGGTTGGTGGACCGAGTGGGAAATGTGAATCGATTTGGTGTGGAGATTCTCAAGGTAATGTCACACATGTCAGTATTCCAATGCTGAAAGTTTTGGATAAATATAGCCTCAATTCTTCGAGTATTCGAGCCATCTGTGCTGTAAGTACAACATCAGACAAAGTACTGGTCGGTACATCTAATGGTGAAATATGGACTCTTGGAAAGGAAGTACCTGGCAGTCAAATTCTTCTTTTCTCTCTCAATAAAGCAGTAACCAGTATTCGTTGTAATGAAAGTAATATTACAATTCAAAGCGGATGGTCAAGATATGTATTCGATTGGACTGGAGAAGAGATTGAACACCACGACCAAAATCAAATTTTCAACAAAAAGCAATCTAAAAGAGACAATAGACGTGCAAAATTGCTCAAGGTTCAATACGAAAAAGGGGCACTACCTGAAGCGAGATTACTTGATATGCCGCTAATAGCCTAAGCTTCTTCTCTTTCCTCAAGTGGCCATGGAGGACTCGGTGTATTCCAAATCGCAGTTTGAGCCGGTCTTGGCCAAGACTTGGGAACTTCACCCTGTTTAACAACGCAGTCCATGAAAAAATCAATATGTCGATTCAATACTTCTTGGATATGTCTCTTACCCTTTATCGCTGGACCTTGAAGAGGTACTAATGAATCTAAATCCATTGACTTGACATGCTTCAAACTTTCAACCAAATCAGGTAGACAACCTGTTGGAAGGTCCCATCTTGTTGGTCTGTCAGCTCGAGGTAGAAGCGCCCCTGCCACCAACATTTTCTTTTCAGCGACATAAAACGCCATTGAATCTGAACTATGCCCTGGAACAGAAATAGCTGAAACTTGCCCGTCACCAAGAATGAAGATTTCCTCATCTTCCACACCTAATGTATCGGTTGACGGCATATCCGAATCAAATCTATTAGCCCATGTTGTGAAAAAATCACCAGATTCTAGCGAAACTTGACCATCTTTGTGAATATGTACAGGGCAATCACTGAAATTTTGAGATATGTGTTTGGCACCACCTGAGCAAGGGAATCTACGACTCGTAAGTAGAATTCTGTCGAGCGAATCTTCCCCTAAAACTCCCATAATTCGTTCAACTTGAAGGCTTTGATACCATGAAGTCCCTGAATCTATGACCAAATTTCCTGCTGTACCAATTACCACAACCACGTTGGAATCATGGTGTATCCCCGGCAGCCGCACTATGCGCATGGATGGTGCTTGATGACCAAGTGCTTGAACAATACTGCATATTGACGCGAAATTATGTTTCAATACAGTTCTGTGAGTTGGTTGTGATTAAATAGGGGTAGTTGGTCGCAGACTCCATGGGACGCTTTCCAGAGGCTGAAAACAGAATGCTTCGACGCAAAATTTGCATGAAGTGCAATGCACGTAATGCTTTCCGTGCAGTGCGATGCCGCAAGTGTTCTTACAAGGGATTAAGACCTAAGAACATCGAAAGAAAGGGTATTTGAATACTTTTCATCCTTTCAAAGCCCAATCAGTGGCATAATGTGCGAGATTGGGTCACCAAGCAATGCTAAAGGAATAATTGCTGGGAATAAAAATACTAACAATGGCAGTTTGTAACTTATCCAAACTTCTTCAACATCATAACCCTCTAACTCTTTAATCGAATTATCCAACTCTTCATCGGTAGGAGTTCTTCTTGGGGCTCTAGATTTATGATAAACTTTTGAACTACCATCTGGTAATTGCATTACTGATGTTAGCATCCAAACATGGCTATCTTTCACTTTACTCAATTTCATTTTACTAGCATGCCATGACAGTTTCAAATCTGCTAATGAAGAAATATTTGAATTAAGGATATTCTTGACCAATAGAATAAACGGAATTAGAATAAATGTCAGTCCACCCCACATCAGTAAAGCCAAAGCGGGGGGAAGTGCCACTAATGAATCACTTGTTTGCTCAGAGACAAGTGGCATAGTATCCCAACTAGGAATTAGGATTGCAACAAGCATCAAAGCCTTAGCATCTGCTCCACCATGAATCAATCTAAATCTCCAGGCGAAATCGATAATTAGAATTGTTAGCAATCCTGACAAAGTACCCCACCAAAGTGCTGCTGGGCCTGTTTCATTACCAACTAGTACATCCAAAGGACTTACATCGCCATATTTTAGTGAACCACCAATTATTCCGGCTAATGAAAACACATACCATAGACTGACCAAAACATCAATTCGGCTTCCTGCAAATAAGTCTTTGAGAGTAGGTCTTCCAAGAATCGATGTTGATGCGTAAGCAACTACTGCTGATGCTGTAAGAAAAACAGTCCAATCTGCTTCTTGAGCAATCAAGTCGAGTGCCCACAAAAACAGGGCTGGCTTAACCCAAACTAGCCAATGGTCATTTCCAACTCTTCGATCCTTGTGATCCATCCATGCAGCCCAACCCATTGCAAGAAGTAATACTGACACTCTTGTCCAACCTAGAATAGACTCTGTTGATAGTCCCATAGAACGCCCTAGTTGGCAATGAACTTAAAGACGGTCACCCGACAGGTTAGAATACTGAGGATTGAGGTGTTTACATGGATATTGAAACTAGACTACAACAAGTTGCTACAGTAATCAACCAAATTGACGACCCTAAGGTGCCTCGAAATATCCGTAGACAGGCGAAAGAGTCTTGTGAGCAATGGCTTTTGAATAAGTCTAAGAAACTCGATGTGAGAATTGCTATGTCACAATCAAAACTCGAAGAATTGTACGAGGACCCAAATATCCCTCCAGAATTTGGAACATTGATTCTAATGATCAATACTGAACTTGAGAAGATTCTTACTGAAGTTATTTGATCACTCTTCATCGCTAGAATATTCTTGCGGATTAACTATTTTTAGTGAGATTATAGCTGCTAAAACCATTAGTATCCCACATAGATGGAATGCGGTATGGTAATCGAATGGTGCTGATTTTTCAACTGTCAAAACCCATACGAAACCGCCGGTCAGCGGTCCGAGTATTCTTGAAAACGCACTGATAGATTCTTGTGCACCCATTACAACTCCTAATTCCATTCCGTTATCTTTGGCGAGAGTGGTGAGAATAGTTGAGGATGATGGTTGGAATAATCCATTACCAATTGCAATTAAGATAGAGACTAGACCGAGTTGGATGAATGCATATTCCTGCTCTGTGTATGGAATTAAAGTAAGTCCTAAGCCTGTAACTAAACAAGATATGGGCAGGAG
>JABIUA010000149.1 GCA_018667575.1 Methanobacteriota archaeon
TTCCTTACGAATCGATTTGGGCCCGGACTTGTTTCACTGTGAACAACGAAAACTACCATTAGGGGGTCCTATGAGGCTCTCGAAAACTCTTCCAGAAAATAGTTTGAAGGTTGCTGAGACTGTCAGTGGAAGGAAGAAGATCTCTGTGGGAGAAGGAGTTTCTCACCTTGCTGAATTAAACAATATCCTTGAGGAGATGGATGCACAAAGAGATGCAATAATCTCTTTACATCAGCATATTCGAAATAGAATTTCTGTTACTGTAGATGCTGATTTCGATATATATGAACAAAGAGCAATGGTGCACTCAATCATTGAGGCCCCAACAAAACGTATTGACTTTACCGCCCTTAGTAAAGAGCTTCAACTTGGTCAAAAGCAAATGAATGAGTTGATGGATGAAGTCAGTAGCAGACTCCAAAGACAGCTATCTCAAAGAGCAGGTCACATCATTGCTGGAGTTGAAAACTCTAGTTTACACTGGTGGTTAGGCGATTACAAACCGAAAGATTGAGTTCAATCATTCGATTCTAGAACCGAAATCAATGAAGATTGTTCGCTCAATCTCTTATTGACTTCTTCTCTTCGCCCCTTACCGACAAAGTAAACAACACCAAGTAGTGATAATGTTAGAAGAATCACAACGAATGGTAGAGCTGTTTTACCGACAATCTGTCCTGCAACATCCAAGAATGGACTTGGTGATTCCAGAGGCTCACTAACCGCTTTGATGTTATTGCTTTCCTTAGCCTCAACTATCTGATTCATAGGGTCGACAACAACGTAGATACCCTTACTTCCAGCAACAACTGGGTATAACAAGTAAATCTCAACTTCTTGAGCATCTTCTGATGCATCCGGAGCGAGTAATGCTCCAACGACTTGGCGCATTACAATACTATCTTCAGCACATCCATTCTTCTCTATCTCGTCAATGATATCTTGGTCATTAGCATCATCATACTGGCATAGAACGATTTCAATATCTGTTGCGTGAGTATTACCTGTATTTTGTAATATAATTCCAATAGGTATTGTTGAATCAATATCTCCACTAAAAGATGCAGGGTTGATTATTTCCTTAATTACCAAATCTGGAGCTCTCAAACGAAGTTGTAGAATCAATTCATTGCTATCGAGTAAGTCGCCTTGCCATGAAGGTGAGGAATCGAAATCTCCACCTTCAGTCATATCTCCTGCCATTGATACTACTTTCAAACCGATATACCTAGTATCTAACTTTGCCTCAGTAGAAATCTTGACTACTGCTACCATCTCAATAGTTTGGTATGGGGCCATCTTTGGCATCATGTAAATACCGTCTTCTGGAGAGTATGTACATCTCTCTCCGTCTTGTGTTTCTTCAACTAGTAATTGCCAAGAAGAATATTCATCTGATGTGACTTCGGGCATCGCCGGAACTTCAAGACAGGCTTCGTCTGTAGTCAAATCATTACCGATTTTCTTAACAGTTCGCCACTCTACACTCCATCCGCTTAGTTGTCCCATACTTGGAAGTGTTTCCCAAATTCGGTCATTGCCTTGCAGTGATGAGGTGTGATTATCCAAAGTAGGCCAGTCCTCTACATTTCCATTATTGGTAATGTTAACAGTAAAACTGACTATCTTACCAGGTGCTGAAGTCTTAACTGGATTATCGACTCTTGGATCCATAACAATTTCCATGTCATAAAACTCGTTAACGTAAACCATCATTGTCTGAACATCTCTCAGCTTTGTATTCCTTCCTTGAGAATCAGGGTATGCTTCTTCAGAGTAGGCTTGGAAAACAATTGTATACAATCCAGCCCCAATATCAGTCTCTGGAACATTCATTAGTACATCAAAAGTCTGAGATGTATCTCTTGATAATTCTTGTAATGAATCTCGTGGAACTATAATATCCCAATGACCATTTCTAACTGGAACTCCTGATGGGTCAATCACTGTAGCCAAACGGTAATCATACCTATCTGGTCCATTACCGTCATTAGTTACAGTAGTTGGTAATGTTATCTTTTCACCTGGATATACTGAGAATGCTGAAACCATTCCGCCGCTATCACTCTCAACTGAAATAATTCGGTCTGCAGATAAGTTAGTTTCAGCAATTAGGCTCCATTCGTGAATTACTGTTGTATCGAGTTTAACGAAATCTGATATTTTCGGATACCCATCGAGGTATGCCTTGAGAATAATTGTTGGACCGATGCCAGACTTAGCATTATCTGGAGCACAGACTTCGACATATACTGTATAAGTGACGTGGTCTTGACCTGAAGGGATGGTCCATGGCCTAGATTGACCTATAGGTTCATCCGTTCCTGGCGCATCTTCGAAACTGACTGTTATGTCCCAATTTTCTTGGCGCCATGTATCTACATCGACGTCGCTTGGCCTTGATTCAGGAGCGCCCGGCAGAGTAAATACTAAATCACCTGAATCGTAATTCTTTGTTACTGGAATTTCATATTCATGACAGCGCTCATCAGAATCTCCCGCCCTAACAAATGCCTCTTTATCGGCCGCTTCAAAGACAATATTTCCTGAAGACCTAATTGAAACGTAAACTCCCAATTCAAGAATATCATAGGTTCCCTTATCTACTGACTTAATCGGTTCACCTTCAGACCAACCCTTGAGATATATTACGAAAGCTCCGGGGTCTTCTGAAGTTGGTACTTTCACTGTCAAAATCTTGGTGGTAGAAGTTCCTGGGTCTAGTTCAACGCGCATTGGGAAAGTAACTTCCCAACCGAATGGAAGAAGCCATTCTTGTTGGCCTTCCAAGGTATTTGGGTCCCAGAATAAGAAACTATCTTGGACGTTTCCTGTATTCGTAATAGTGATAGAGAAAGTCGCTTGACCACCTTGTTCGATATCTTGCACACTGTGTGATGTATCTAGGCTAATTCCATGAACTACGTCCATTAGGGTTAACGTAGTTAGATCTGACCTAATTGCTGGGTCTTTGTATGACTTTGCCGTCACTACAATTTGGGCTAATTCATCCGCATTCGCTTGATAAATTGTAGGCGCCTTAACTCTGATATAGAATCTTGTAGAATCGCCACCTTCGAGGAAAATTGGTGTTGTAGGAAGAACTTGTGTCTGATTATCAGAAAAGAATAGTGTGGCTGTCCAATTTTGAGGGACTCCAGAAACATTGATTCCATATGTATCAGCAACTAGGTCTTTGTCTCCTGGTGTGGAATTATTAAGTGTCATATTGAAAATAGTTTGTTCACCAGGCTCAATTACGTGATAGTAGGTTTCACCTATGTCTAATTCAACATCTACTTGACCTGTTAGAACGTGAGAGTAACAGATAGTATATCTTCCATTATTTTGCTCATCATTACACTTATTTTGATCGGACCATCCTATATGTGCCCCGCTTCCTAAGTCATTAGCAAATGCTGGTGGCATTCCTAAATCAGGCCTACTTCCAGTATCTGTTCCTAATTTATTACTTGCCCAAGAGGTTACTGAGATAATCTCCCATGGGTCTAATGCTGTTTCACCAGCTCCAACTAAGTCCGTTTGATTTAATCGGGTATACTGAATCTCTTCTCCTGCACTCGTGTTTCCAGAGTCGACCCATGAAATATGTACATTGTTTTGATTATCTGTTAGTAATGCTGGGAAAATAGAATGACCAGAATAAGACGAAGTTAATCCTGAAAGACCTTCGACATTGGAGATTGGAGTATCTTGAATTTTCTTGATTGCATAAGTGGACAAACCATCTTCTGCGCCATCAAAAGCACCTGCTCCTTGTAGTCGAAGTTTAGTATAGTAAACTTCGTAGTTTGTTGACTTCTCAAAACCATAGTCTCTTCCATCCATCCAAGCGATGTGTGTATTACCTTGCATATCTACTCCAATTGAAGGGTGGAAAGAGTATGCATCATCAATGGTCACTCTAGTATCGTTAACTACGACCAAATGTCCGTCTTCTCCAGAGCCTGTGTCTTCGTAGTATGTACCGCCACTAACCGAGTGCCCAGGAGAACCTGGAGTCCATGATGGGTCATTGTTCATCTTAGCATAAGGATCTAGAACTGTCATGTAAATCTCACGAGAGTTGTTGGTTGCGATGTAAACCATTGCTTCTACGAGTAGAGCCATAGCTCCTGACCCACCGCTTCCTGATGGGAACTCATAGGCCTGTCCGCCAGCACTTACAGTACGAGCATTAGAACTAGGGTCATTACCTGGGCAATTTCTTGTTTGGGTAGAAACTACGCCATTAGGACACTTTACCAAATCCAAAAAGTGTGATTGGATATTTCCTGCACCACCATATCCTTGCCCATAGAGTCCTATCGGCACAACTCCAGCTCTAACGCAGTTATCGTGTGCTTCATCGAGAGAACTGATGTCGTCAGCCTGTTGTGAAGGGTCTCCGTCTTTCGGCCCTTCATCAGAAACTGGAAGAACAATCTTGGTGGAATTTGGATTCCACTTGTGGTCTGCAGAAGTTGCAGGGTTTCCAGGGACATTCCCGTTAACATCCTTCCATGAAAGGCATGCCCAATTTGTTCCTGGACCCCAATCTTCTCCAGAGTTTCCAGAGTAAGGGTTACCATTGTAAATTGTATTTTGTAGAGAACGAATTCCGCCAGAACTGTCTCCTTCATCTAGAGGAGTCGTTCTTGGTCCAGCATTCATATTGTACCCTGCACAGTTACCACTGCTTGCAGCGCCCGGCAAACCAAATCCACCATCAAGGCCGTATATTGTTTCGAAAACAGTCATGTTAGCAACTTCAAGTAGCGGCTTTATTCCTTCGAATTGGCCTCCAGAAGCAAAGTTGCCGCCATAAATAACAGTACAAATATCAGCCCATTCAGTATACATCGAACCGGAAGTATCGACGACGAATACAAGTTCTACTTTTCCTCCTCTTGTATCATCCCATGCGATTTGAACGTAATCATTAGCATCAACAACAATATCAGGGTGGCCTTTGTGACCGATGATTGGAGTTAATAGTGTATCATCGAAAAGAACTATTGCATCTTGTGCGATTAAATCTGGTTGAAGCATTGAGTAGTAAATTTGAGGTTGGTTGAAGAAACGACCTAATTCGTCAAATTCATCCTCCCATGCAATATGGACATTTCCTTGGCTGTCAACATCTATTGAAGGCCAGTCTCTATCTTGTGCTCTCTGTGAGACGACCATATCATCTACTGAAGTTAGCGAACCGTCGTCACTTGACTGACCATTAAACGGCTGAATCTTGTATGGTGAAATTGCAGTATACATGATTTTGTGAGTACCGGATTTATCAGTCCAAACAATGTGAAGATTGTCATTGTCATCTATCGCCATATCAGGGTGCCAGACTTTGTGTATACCTGCATTGGTGATTTGAGTTGCATCAATCAATACCTCTCCATCACTCGCAATCATAGAGTAATACAAGTGAAGATTGTTTCTTGACCAGATAATGTGAGCATTTCCTTCACTATCTGCTACAATTGTTGCTTGTGTATCAGAAGAGGAACCCCCATCTACAATTTGTTGTGGTTCGGTTATGACAACAGTGTTAGCATTAACAGGTACTGAAGACATTACCATAGCGGACATTGCTGCAATTAACATTATTGAAACTAGACTCATAGACTTAATTTTATTACTCATAAATAGACCTCTGGCAGATAGGATAAACAAAACCATTCCCTCTTCATACTTAACCGCGACTCTTTCGGGTCACAAATTAATCAATTTGAACAAATCAATTTATGCCCATTCGGAAGGATCAAAACTTGAGCCAAATGACATTTTCTCATCGAATTGAATCTCAATTTGTTCGGTTTCGGTTTCGTTATCGATAGGTTTGGACCCTTGAGATTCCATGGCTTGCTTCTTCTTCGCCCAATCATCTACTGGGCCTGGTTTACCAACCCCTGGGCCGTATGAATACTTAATCTCATGAATTAGACCTAATTTGGCTAACCAAAGTCTTCGAAGACTATGCATCATCTCATTCTTTGTTAAACCGTCAAACCAAAGTGGTAGACTTACATTGAATGCTTGCAGTGGGCCAGGCTTTTGATTTCCTTCATGTCCCATGTGAATTCCCCAATCTACAGATGAACGAATTAATTGTAGTCTACCATCATGTATCCATTCGGACCATCCTTCAGCATCTTCCTTCATATGAGTCTTCATCTCTTTCTGTTGCCCCATGTCGACTCTAGTCATACTCGAAATGGCAACTAAATCTCGGTTCTTAGGAATCACAACAGCAAACATGTGTCCTTGTGGACCTTGAGGATATTTAATCAAGATATGTGCAACAGCCCTTGGGTCTTCTTGCTCCTTGACTATCAAACGTTCACTACTAAGCCACTTGCGGACCGTATCTGCTACATCGATTGGCGTCACAATTAGTCCAAACGCTCATCCCGTTTGAAACAAACCCCTAAAATACTAAATTTTCGGGATTTCTTCATGAATGTTATTTAGTAATGCTTTGAGGTTTTGGCGGGTGCTCTTTTTCATTCTCAGCCTAATTACAAACTTTCGGAAATATGTATAATCATCCCAAGCCAACGAACTAAGTCTACCTGAAATCCAGAATAATGGCATGAAAAACAACCAAGCTACGCAGAACATAATGAAATTGAAGAAGGCTCCCTCGCCTAACATATTAGTCCAATCTAAATCTATAATTTCTGAAATTCTCGCTTCCTGTAAAGCGGCTATAACAACTGCGATGGTAGATGCTATTGGCCAAATTAATAGCGAACCAAACATGGCTGCTAAAAACTGGTAAGAGGTTCGTGCATCGACTCCTTCATCCGTTGAATCTCCTAGTAACCTTCCAAGAACTAATTGAGGAGTTAACGACAATAAGAATAACGGTAGTGATGCTAAAAAAGCGCCGCTTCTAGCCAAAGAAACTGGAAGTTTGGAAAGGTTTGCAAACCTTAAATCTGTACCTTTTGAATTTAGGTCACGGCCGTCTAAACCACTATCTTCGAGAATTTGTGCTGCACTTATCGCTGGTTTGATTATTGGATGTGTGATATCATCAGGCTTGGGTTCATCGTTTACAATAACTCTGTCTTGCTTTACAATCCTATGTTGAATATCGCGTGCTGCTAAAACTTCTTTCCTCCAAGTATTTGGTGGATTATTTTGTCTCCTTTGTTCAATATGACCAAGTAAATGTAAGGCTCTGTGTTCTTCCCATTCAGCAACATTAGTCGTCAATGGCTCCATTTCCAATCTTAGTTTATCGCGCATCTCGAATACTATTTCTGCTGGTGGCTCTGACCAACTTCCATTTGCCACTGCATCGATTAATTCTTGTGGAATATCTGATTTTGTCACTTGGATGGGTTCGCCGTACTCAACCCATACATCGGTTCTGAAATGTTCCCTCACTCTGAAATGGAGACCCAGTGGCACTATTACTGGTAACTCTTTGTCAAGGGAACTAGCCAATGCCCCTGCAGCAAGAACTGTTCTAACTGGGCCTGTCCTAAATCTTAGCATATACGAATTATTATGGCTGGTTCCTTCAGGAAATAATACACAGCCAAAGCCATGGGCAATTCCTGAAGCAAGGGTCAATAATGAGCGCCCATTCAAGAAATTAGCTTCTTCTTCTGAACATCCACCTCGCAATAATTCTGCCTTTCTGACTACGGGCTGTACAGCCATTTTTCTAGTCCACCAACCAAGCATAGGCCTTGTGACCAAATCATGTCTAGCGCCCAAAACAAAATGTTTTGGATGTTTTAGAGTAATTTGTAAAGCATCTAGAATACCATTAGTATGCCATGCACAACACAATGTTCCTCGGTCAAGAGGAATATTGGAAATACCTGTGGCCTCTTGAGTTCTAAACTGTACTGCACTAATCCTTCTGCAAATCCAGTAGAGCACTTTAGTCCAAACATATGAACCAGGAGTAGAGCCAGAATAAGTAGGCATTGGAGTCTGTAGTAATTCTTCCATTTTCATATTCTTAGCAGACTTAGAAAGATATGGTAAAGCATCTCCTCTATGGTCTACTGCTCCGTCGTATAGTTCATTTGGATTCGGGTGACTCATTTTTATGCCTCCATTAGTTTCGATGATAATTCACTTAGAAGTTTATGATTTGGCTCTCCGCCCATAGGCCCACCGTTTGGCCACATAGACATTAGCGTTAGACCTCCGTCGCCCTCTGTTCTTGGAATTACATGAATGTGTACATGGGGTACTTCTTGTCCTGCTAATCTTCCATCATGGACGCATATAGTGAAATCATCGGTATCAAAATTCTTTGAGAGTATTTTTTGTACCTTTTTCATCCCAATAAAAAGGTCTGAAGTTTCTTTTTCGTCCAATTGAGAAATGTTTCCAACTCCTCTCTTTGGAATAACTAACGTATGTCCTTCACTACGAGGGTAAATGTCAAGAAAAGCAAACCAATTCTCGCCCTCTGAAACCTTGTGACAAGGAATCTCTTGACTGATTATTCGCTCAAACAAAGTTTGGCTGCTCATGGCCAAGCCAAAGCAAGGGGGTTTTTGATATCTCACTGTGGAGTTAGAA
>JABIUA010000150.1 GCA_018667575.1 Methanobacteriota archaeon
AACACTAACAGCATACGGGTAGAACTCAACCGTCTCGAAGAGGCAGGGTTATTGGCGTCTCAATTTGACGGTCGCCGTAAGCTCTACCGCGTGAATCCGTCCCATCCGCTCACCTCAGATTTAACTTCTATTGTTCGCAAGGTCTCAGGCATTGATGCCTTGGTGGATCGTATTGCGGGAAGGCTACCGGGCTTAGAGCAGGTCTGGGTATGTGGGGATCTAGCCCAGGGGTTGCAAAGCGAGCACATTGAGTGTATTCTTGTTGGAGAAGCGTTGGACAGGGAGTACATTGAGCAGCTCTGTAACCGCGTGGAAGAGCTGACGGAAAAAACGGTGCAGGCTACCGTGAGTATGGAATTGCCCAAAGAACAGATGGGCCAATGTCTGCTGGTTTGGGCGCAAGAAACAAGCGAAAAATGACAGCCCCGGTTGCTCACGAAAATAAAATTAACGCATGTGCGGAATCAACGGCATAGTAAGCTTTCGTGAAAGCAGCATTATTTCTCTAAACAAGAGAATTGAAAAGATGAATGCATCAATGTTGTATAGGGGTCCTGATAATAATGAAGTTTTCATAGGACAAAATTTTGCGTTAGGACATCTTAGGCTTTCAATTCTTGATTTAGACCCGAGATCCAACCAGCCAATGCGTTATAAAAACCACTGTTTAGTTTTTAATGGGGAAATCTTCAATTATAAAAAAATAAAAGAAGAATTAGAGTTTGAGTTCAGTACAGACAGTGATACCGAAGTGGTTTTGGTATCGATTGTTGAGAAAGGCATTGATTGGTTTCTGTCCAGAGCAAATGGTTTTTTTGCAATAGCAATTATCAACGAAGATAATGGAGAGTTGATACTGGCAAGAGATCGATTTGGGATTAAGCCATTAGTCTATTCAAAAATTAATGACACCGTTATTTTCAGTTCTGAAATTAAAGGTTTGTTGGAAAGCGGTTTAGTTGAAGCGGAATTCAGATCTGATAAAGTTGAAGAATATCTAAGCTATCGTTTTATTCTTGAGCCGGACACTTTCTTTAAAGGAGTTCATCAAATTGAAAGCGGGACTTATCACATCTATGATAATCAAGGGTGTAAAGTTGAGAGAACGTACTGGGACGTACCTAATACCAAAGAATTCAGCATTGAAAATGAAGAAGATTTAATTCGAGAACTTTCGGATAAAGTGATTTCGGCTGTTCGTGATTGGGCTATAACAGATGTTCCATTAGGTGCCTTTTTGAGTGGGGGAGTGGATTCAAGTTTAACTTCTGCAATCCTTTCAAAGGATATAGAAGGCTTAAAAACGTATACTATCGGCTACTCTGAAGATGGATATAATGAATTTGAATTTGCTAGTAAGGTATCTACTCACATTGGAAGTGAGCATATTGAGCTAAATGATGACTTAAATTCATATTATGAAAATTGGGATAAGCTAATTGCTTTGAAAGATGCGCCGCTTTCTGTACCCAATGAAGTTCCACTCGCAGTATTGTGCAATGAATTACGAAAAGATATTATCGTGGTTATTTCCGGTGAAGGTGCTGACGAGTTGTTTGGAGGGTATGGTAAAATATTTAGATTGCCTTATGAGTTATCTAAAAATGATGTGAGTCAAAATATCTTTGACGCATTTATCCACGAGTATAGTTATATTAGTAAAGACTTTTTGAATAAGCACTTTATTAAACAATCTCATTCATTTGAAGACAAAGTCAAATACGTTCTTGAGAATTCCCAAGATAATGAGGACTTTATGTACAGAGTGTTTCATTCAATACACATAAAAGGTCTTTTAGCCCGGGTTGACATGACATCAATGCAAGCTTCAATTGAAGCAAGACCACCGTTTTTGAATCACGAGCTTGTTGAGTATGTCTATGAAAATATACCAAACTCGTTGAAGCTAAAATGGAAAGATTCAGAGCCTCCAAAAACATTTACTCCACAGGACTATTCGGAAATCTATGATATTCCAAAGTATCCATTGAAGAAAGTCGCGGAAGAATTTATTCCTAAGGATATTGTTTACAGGAGGAAAATGGGATTTCCTGTTCCC
>JABIUA010000028.1 GCA_018667575.1 Methanobacteriota archaeon
GCCGTGGTGGCGGTGGAGGCCGTGGCGGTGGAGGCCGTGGCGGTGGAGGCCATGGCGGTGGAGGCCGTGGCGGTGGAGGCCGTGGCGGTGGAGGCCGTGGCGGCGGAGGCCGTGGCGGTGGAGGCCGATCTAGAGATTCTCAAGGAAATAACTCAAGTGATGGCGGTGGAGGCAACAAGTCTTACCGCGGTGAAGCACGTGGTCAAAGTTATCAACCTACTAACAAATCAAAGCAAGGCTACAAAGGTGGCAGGTCCGAAGGTGGCGGTAATAATCGAGGCCGAAGCAATCGTGGACAACGCGGTAACAGAAATTGATTATTCTTCTTCATCAACTTTCTTTTGCTTAATGGGAGAAAATATTCCATTATCTTCTATGATTTCGCTAGCGCCTGGTAGAATCGAAAGAATATCATCGGTCATTAGCCCAGTATTTTTGTAAATACGGTTGGCAAGTCTGTCTTTCTTGGTAAGACCTGGAGTAATAATAGCAAATCTTTGACATAACTGTTTAATTCTTTCAGGAGTACCTCCCATCAATAGTGGTACTCCATTAATAGAGACAAGACCGATACCCATCTTCACGTCTAAATCCTTGAACCATTGTCTTTGACCTCGTACAATGAAAGCTCCTTTACCGACATACTCTCCTGACTGCGCAGTTTTGGAAACTTGTGCCGGCTTGACCGAGTATACAGTTCCATGACCTCCTCCACTAGCCCAAGCACGACTCCAGCAAAGTGCTAAGGTGGCCGCTTCAAGCAATTTCTCTTCGTTAATTCTTTCATCACCTAATTTATCTACAATCTTGAATGCAGGAATATGGTTTGGAATATGTGCAGGTCTGTGCTGGTCTTCGACAAATCCTTGAGTTGCTCTAAGGCTACAACTTGGCGCTCCATGAATATCGGCATGCAGGTACATATCAGAACCAGAAAGATGCTTCTTAACAATAGCATCATTTCCTTTAGCATCTTTTCCTCCAACCAAAAGGTGCCCCCCAGCAGTCATACTCCATCGGTGATTTTCAAACCATAGTCTCTTACTACGCTTGATTTTTCCTAATTTCCCGCTTTCTTCGGCTTTCTTCTCTTTCTTAGTAGCCCGCTTTAATTCTAAATTGGTATTCTCTAAAGCTTCAACAGCACCCTTTGTCTTGTACTTTTGTTTTCTAGCCGTTTCAAAATGTCGTTGAGCATTTTGGTGTACCGATTCGTTAAGGTTTAGAGTAGTTTTAGGTCCAGATGGTTTGCCTTCATCATTTGGCAGGACGGTGATGAAACTCCCTTCAGCAGAATTCATAGAGACAATCCATGGAATTTCTTTACTCGCTTTCTTAGTTTCTTTCCACCCATTTTTTTCAACTGAATCAGATACTTGACTTAGTAAACTTTCAACATGCGACCAATTATTTTGAATAATATGTCCCAACTTTTGCTGCTTTTCGATTTTAGTTGAGAAACCCTCCAGAGCCTTCTCTTGTTGTGCTTTTCTTCTTTCTAATCGCTCTACATCAGTAGAGAACCCTCTTCCAGGTGCAGCGATGTCTAATTTTTCTGCTTCTCTCCTTGCCAACGCGCCTGCATCATGGGCTCCTTTCCAAGCATCTACTGCTTGACACAGACTTTCAAATTTCATTTCCACCATCTTTGAGTGTGATGGCAATAATGTCGGTGTTGCTTCAATTGCATGTAATTCTAAGAATCTGTCTCGGATAGAATTATTCTCAAGAGTAACAATATGTTTTTCCAAGCCTTCATCATCAAAATCTTTTGATGGTTTCAGTAAAATATGCCCTGCATCACTGTTTGATAAGTCAGTCAGTAGTGATTTTAAAGACTGTAATATTTTTTCTGCTGAAGCATCTTTAGTATCGATATTTGGTTCGATTCCTGCGAGTTCACATACTGCATTTGCATGAGTTCCCCCAAGGTTTGCTTTACCACCCAGTGTCGAAACTAAATCTCTATCTGAGTTTTGAAACATTTCCTCAAGAGTCTCTAAGTCCATCTCATGAGGGTCTAGTGCTTGAGGTGGGGGCTGATACAGAACACCTTTCTTTAGAGTTCTACCAGAATATGAAGCATGAGTAAGTGGTTGAATAATAATCCCTTCCTCGTCGGTCAGAATTATATTCCCATCTCTGAAAACTTCAACATATAGATGCCTCTCACCAAATTTGGTATCAAAGTCGAAGGCTAAAACACGGTCAAACCCAAGTTGTCTAACTCCAGTCATTCTAGCATTTTTCAAATGTTTACGCAGCATCATAGCGAATGGAGGAGGCGTCATTGGCATCGGTCTATCTCTATTGGAGGTATAGATTCGAGCCCCTCTAACTAGAACCAAATCAAATTGATCACTTTCTTTTGGATTGATTCTTAGAACAATTTGCTCATAGTGAGGCATATATGCCTTTTTTACATAAGCACCACTGAATGTATCTAACTCACGCGCAATTGCTCGTAAATCAAAACCACTCATCGCTGCCTTCACATTATCCCCTCATGTTACTTGTAGAGCCGACTCCTCTTGAATTCTCACTTGAATTTTAGCAAAACTTTGCCAATATTTTTGGCATCGTGGATATGCTGGTGTGCTTTCGCTGCTTCTTCAATATCGAATACCGAATCAATAACAGGGTCTAGTTTTCCAATTGCAATTCCTTCCATGATTCGATGAAGTTGTTCGGCTATTACTTCTTCATTATCCCAAGTGCCCATATGAACTCCAAAGATTCCTTGATTACGAGTCATCATCTTCAATGGATCTAATTTAGGAGTTTTTCTCCAAGCAAAATATGCTCTTAGAAGTGAACGCTTTGATGTTGGAGCGGCGGCTGACATTCCATATGTGTATACTTTGCCACCCATTGCCAAAACCTTGAGGCTTCTCTTCAGATTTTCACCGCTAATAGGGTCTAGAATATGGTCTACTCCACGCCCCTCTGTCGCTTGCTTGATTATGTCGACAAAATCTTCGTTATGTCTATCGATAGGAATTCCTCCATACTTCTTGATTACATCTGCTTTATGTCCTGATGCAGTAGCCCATACTTTGTCAATTCCAGCCCATTGGCATAATTGCAATGCTGCAGTTCCAACTCCACCAGCGCCACCGTGAATCAGTACTGAATCTGTAGTCTTTAAATTTCCTAAATGATGGAGCATATGGTGTGCAGTGATGTAGGTGACAGGCATAGCAGCTGCCTTTTCTAATGGCATTTCATCAGGTAATGGAATGACTCTGGAAGTCGCAGCAATAACATGACTTGCTTGCCCACCATTAGGCATTGCAGCAACTACTCTCTGGCCCACTTCAAAATCTGTTACCCCTTTGCCAAGGGAATGGATTACACCGCTTACCTCGTAACCAGGAGTGAAAGGGAATGGCGGCCTTGGCTGATATAATCCAAGGCGCATAAGTGTATCAGCAAAATTAATGCCAGCAAAGTGAACCTCAATGCATACTTCTTTTTCTTTGGGCATTGGCATTGGCATTTCAATGACATCGAGGACTGAAGGTGACCCAGCTTTAGTGATTACAAGTCTGCGAGGCATGCCGATGCTAAAGCATGCAATCATTCAATGCTTGCATGCCAGTTACTAGAATTATCACTTATAATTCTGCCTTGTTTTTGATGTGATAAAAGGTGCGCTAGAGTTTGGTCTTTTGCTAAGCCCGGATGAGCATCAGGCGTGTCTTCATAGGCTTTGACAGCGATATCATCTATATTGGAAAGACCGTTTACTACTGCCTCTAACACCTATTCATGTCTAGCAGTTCGATGCTTAATGTAATACGAAATTTTCTTGTGAGGTAACGCTATAACAGGCCCATGGCTTGGGAATAGTAAATTTGAATTCAATTCTCTTAATCGAGTTAGTTGCTCAATATAGGCATCCATGTCACCAGTGCCGGGGGGGATTAGAATTGTACCAAAACCTGCTACCATGTCTCCAGCAATAAGTCCTGCATCACTCAAGAAGCAAGTATGACCAGGATGGTGTCCAGGAGTGATCAAAACTTCCCATATTTGATTTCCAAGTTTCAATTTATCACCATCATAGAGTATCTTGTCACACTTAACACTCTTTGATGTGTACTCACTGCCCCATACGGGCAAGTCAAAAGCCTCTCTAAGCAAGTCCATATCGGCGAGGTGGTCGCCATGTGAGTGAGTAAAGGCAATGGCGACCGGTTGACCTTGATGACGACTTACAGCATCTGCTAAATCTTCCATATCTTCTCGATAACGCACGGCAGGGTCTATGATGATAAAGTCACCTTCAGGCTCTCCAACAAGATAGCAATTAGTATGGTCTGCAGGTGGTAGTGTGGCGGTTCTAATTGGAACTACTTCTACGCCGTGAGCAAATAGAACGGATTGTCTTCCAGGTTGACGACGTGAAATATTTTCTGCAGCCTCAACAATATCTTCTCCAGTGAATTTCATCACTCTGATAAACTCCAATAATATTGAGATAACAGGTGGTGCGACTTTAATTTCATGTCTTGACCATCGTGCCAATATCTCTTCAGGTGACTCCCACATAATTTCATCAAATTCTGTTTGTGGTTCTAAATCAATCTCTGGTACACTTTGCCAGTCCCCACAATGGAAATGAATGAAAGCATTATCAAATTGTACCGGCCCAAATGGAGGAGTAATTCGGTGACCAAGAATTCGAATATTGTCTACATTGACTGGAATATTACATTCTTCGGCATGAGGTAACCAATTGGTTTTATCTTTGATAACATCGAACCTAGCATTTTCATCTATAGAAATCATATGGTCGCCATTTGGAGCTAAACCCAACTCTTCACAAGTCTCTCTAAGTATGCAAGCAATGGCTTTACCATGTTCGATATCAAGAACGGAAAAAGACTCTACTGCCGCAGTATCAACTCGCGAAAAGCCACCACCAGTAAACGCCCAATAGCCAGGGAATGCCGCCATCGTTTCACTGCGCAAGCCAAGGAGTACCTCGGGACCATTTGGCCCATCTCTAGTCAGCGTCATAGTCGCAGTAGGGCGAGGAGGCTTACGTTGGAAACTAGATAGATCCACGCCTTCAGGTACTTCGCTCATAACAAGGCCTCAAGGCCTAGGGGTTTGAACTCTTGTGAATCTGTAAATATAGATTATTACCAAGAAATTTCATTTTCTCTTACGCCAAATTAATGCAGAAATTAATAATAGTATCATCATTAGTGTGTATGGAGAAAATACTGATTGCGAAGATACAAGTTCAACATCCTCTAATTGCGCGCCAGGTCCACCACCACAGCCATCTGGAGGAGGGCCTATTCCAGGCCCCCAAGTTTCGCCATATCCTGCACAAGGGTCGTCTCCTCCTCCACTTTCGCCAAGGAATGTCTCACCATGGTAGCATAGCAAGAAATATGGGAAACCCATGTCACCTTCACCATTCATCATTGTTGAATGATAGTGGTAGATGCCATCGGGAAATTCTGGTGTTGGGCCGAAGTGTCCGTTGCATACATCGAGGTGACCAAGTCCTTGGACGTAGATGTAATCATCGATTCCGTTGTAACCAGTCTCACCTTGTTTGAGTTTGTAAGAACTCTTCATCTCTACGATGTTCATCTGGTCATCATAGCCCCAAAGTCCGTAGATGGGATAGCCGTCCATCGCTACACCAATAACTGCTGAATGAGATCCATTGGCTGTATTCTGTGCCACTGCTGCGGGGGTACTAATATCGTAATCTAGCATAGTTTCACCTTCTTCAGGGTGCCAATGAAGACAATTAGCATCAGCATGATAATGGAAGGTTCCACCCTGTCCATTGTGAGCGTGACATACGCCTAGTTCAATCGGTTGGCGGTCTTCCTCATAGGCTCCATGTTGACTGGCAACAGCATCACCTCCGGGCCCATCCTCTGGTCCATAGAATGGTACGCCGTTGATTGCTATGGCGACTTCACCAAGCGCAGCAGCGCATTCATAATCGCCGTTTGCTTCAGGGCAGTTAGTCGAGTCATGATCGCCTGTAGTGTCATTGACCGGCGAGCGAGGAATAGTCCACTCGTAGTTCTGCGCACGTGTACAATCGTTGGCTTGCGAACAGGCAAGCGTTGACTCGAAGTCGTGGTCTGGTAAACCATTGGTGACGATTGTGATGTGAGTCTCATTCAGCGTGATACTAACCGAACATTCGTGCGTTTCCACCGCAGTGGTAGTTAAATCATCGACTGAGGTGATGTTTTGTCCAGGTTGACAACGGAACACATCAAGCCAAAATTGCCCCATGTCAGTAGAATCGTATGTCTGTTGGGTTGGACCCGTAGGTTCATCGGTACCATTGTCAGTTTCGTTGCCTGTGCTATTATCAGTACCGTTTTGGGTATCATTGTCGGTTTCGTTTCCAGCATTGTTGTCTGTGCTATTACCATTATCGTCATTGGTATTGTTATTGCTTCCGTTAGTTTCATCAGAAGTCGTTCGATTAATTTCTACTAGTATTGTTTCGGAAAATGTTTGCTCTAAATCATGTGAGGCTGTTATGTTAATGTAGACTTTATCAGCTGTGCTTTGCAAAGTTAAAGACCATGCTCGATTAATGTTGGGCTGTGTAGTGGTTGGAGACATGCTCCCTCCTTGATCGGCACGAACAGTTATTTCATCAGGATGCAGGTGATCAACGCTTCCTGTGACTACTATCAATGTACCATCATCGACAACATATGTCACGGTTAGAACAGGTTCGGGGTGAGTGTGAGAAATGATGTGAGGGTCGAATGGAATGCACTCATATCCCTCAACTAGCGAGGTATTACTAACAAGTACCTCGCCTGGAGAACAGGTTAATTCTTCAATGTCGATAAGATTAGAGTTATCTTCTTCTGAATTGAGCAGAGCGAGGATACTACCTCCTAAGATTAAAACAACTACCAGCCATGCAGCGTCTCTATTCATATTACGAACTACCCTTGTTAGTATATATACTTTCGATGATTTTGCTTTATTAATGCATCAGAATAGATTTAATGTTTGTGACTTATATTTGTGATTTTATACTTATAAATGAATAATACACACTATCATAAACCCCCATCAAGTTATATTGGTTATGTTAGGAAACACTATGGAAGAAAACGCTGCTGTTCCACTTGCCAATATCTTAGGATTCGTCCTAGGTTTGTTCAGTGTCAGTATTTTATTGATTAAACAGTCATTATTAGCAATAATGCCACTAATTTTTGCCCCAATGGTATGTGGGATATTGTGCACAATTTTGTACAAGTCACAGAAAAATGTATCAATTGGAGCAAGACAATTGGCTCCAATTGACTTTAATTGAAACTCTTGTTACAATAATACGTCAATCTGATGCTCTCTATGGTATCACAGGGGAAACTATTTGTATAAAAGTATACGGAGTTTTGGATACATCATGAAGCCTACAGATGAGCAAGCAGGAGCATGGACAGAAGCCTTTGAATCAGGCAAGTTTGTGCGTAAGTCCAGTGAATTTCGTGACTATATTAAGCAGGGTGGAACCTTTGATGCTGAGAGTGAACGCTATCACCTCTATGTCTCCCATGCTTGTCCTTGGGCTCATCGGACCTTGATTACTAGAACATTACTAGGATTAGAGAATCACATTAGTTTTGATGTGGTTGATTGGCGAATGAATAGTGACGGTTGTTGGTCTTTTAATCCAGATGAGGAAGGAGCAACTGCTGATACAATAAATGGAGAACTAAGCCTTGAGGGCATCTATGAGCGTGCTTTCTCTGGCTGGAATGAAAGTCGTAGAATTGGAACAGTCCCTGTATTATGGGACCGTCAACACAAAACAATTGTAAATAATGAAAGTCGTGAAATTATTAGAATGTTTGAGGAGTTCTCCAAAGCGGGTTTAGGTAACAATACCTCACTGTGTCCTACTGAATTACAAAAGGAAATCGATGCAATGATTGATGCAAACTATGAATCTGTGAACAATGGTGTTTACAAATCTGGATTTGCTAGAACCCAATCAGCGTATGATGAAGCGGTAACTACACTTTTTGCCCGTCTTGACGAGTTAGAACATCACTTAGATGGCAGGGAATGGTTGGTCGGAGAAGGAGTTGGACAACTCACTGAAGCAGATATTTGTCTTTTCACAACTCTTGTAAGGTTTGATCTGGTATATGTTGTACATTTCAAATGTAATCTACGTAGAATAATCGATTATCCGAATTTACAAGCCTTCGTTGAACGTATGATTGACCTTCCTGGTGTTAGAGATACATGTCATTGGCATCACATCAAGGCTCACTATTTCTGGTCGCATCAAAATATCAATACATTCCGTATTATCCCATTGGGGCCTCTTGAAGGTGCTCACACCCGCTAAGAGATGAATAATATCCTTACATGATACTAAAACATCATCCTACTGAATGGGGAAGATATGAAACGAAGAACCTCTTACCATCAGTAATGGGCTTTATTCAGCAATGGTTTGGATTCCACGGGTGGAAAAATCTTACTGCCAAGGAAAGTATAGTGGCGACAATTTTCTATCGTGTATTTTTTGTTGTGGGATTAGCATTTACAATAATAGCTTACTCTTACATTTCAGGAGGGGATGACCCTTCACTAATTTGGATTACAGCAGTTGGTCTTGTCTGGTTTCTTTTTTTCCAGTTTATGATAAACCTAATTTTTGTTAACGGCTCTAGGTAGTTTTCCGTTTAAAATCAAACTAGCAATGGAGCAGATATGCTCCATTCCGCAGTTGGCTTGTGCCAATCTCTGAGTTGGTCGGTTTCTAGTCGGAGTTGAATACTTTCACCTTGTGAAAATTCCAGTTCTTGTAAATCGAAATCTATGACCTTTTCATTACTACGAAATGTATCATCGAATAATACATCTTCAGAAACTACTTCGCCTTGTTCAGTGCGCTGTAGAATTACTCTCAAGTGACATTCCTGTAACGGGTTTCTTAGTGCGCAGGATTCGCTGCTACCATCGTGTTCCACTTGAACGAAACCTTGTACTGATTGTAATCCAGGTAATGCTACAAGATCAATTACGGTATCTTTGGCTGTAGGGGCACAAGAGCATTCCATGTTGTCAACCTCTGCGAATGAGTCACGGTCAACACTAACTTCAATTGAAGCAGTCTCAACGCTATCAGCACTAATCGATGTTGCAGTGATTACGAATATTCCGGAAGATTGGAATTGGTGTGTTGTAGTTTGCCCTGATGCAGTGGTTCCATCACCAAAGTCCCATGAAATAGCATCTCCTCCACCGCTAGAAGTGAAGGTAAACTGATGCAAAATCCAACTAACCTCTTCTTCTTCATCATTATCACCTTCGTCTATCTCAATCAATGAATACGTGTTAGTTCCTTGATTATCATCTACATCAATAGAAAAAGATTGGTCGTTTTCTGAAGATAAACTTACATCTAAGCGCTCTAGTAGGACTCCTCCAAACATACCAGATACAAATATAATAGCAGCAATAACAGCAACAACTCTCGTTGACATAAACTCAAATTCTATCAATTGCTTTTGAATACCTGTTTCATTCTTTACAGGAAATTGAAGTAATATAGTAGTATTAGTTTCTATACCAATTATTCAATTATACCCGCCTTGTGGGTGAATATATGGTGGCTCAGAGTCTCGAAGAGGAATTGGCTGAACTGGCCGCCTTAGTAGACGAAGCCGAGCGTTTAGGCTTTGATCCATGGCCGCCTGAAAAACCAGACAGACCATGGGCTAAGTGGGCTTTAGGTTCGTTCATGATTATATTGATGCTAAGCGCAGTATCTAAGGTGCTGTTCCGCTTTGTCACTATCTGATTTGGTGTTTGTGGGTTCTGTTAACTAAATCCCTACGAGTAAGCAGGCCCCTCCATGCAAAGCAACCATTCGTAGAACTCCAGCGAAACCGCTTGTTTCAAGAACAAGATGCTCAAGCGGTAGGCATAGTCCCTTAGTGTAGCGGTCCATCATGGAGGATTCTGGTTCCTCCGACCTCGGTTCAAATCCGAGAGGGACTACTTTCAAATCTCATAATTTTGATATTTTTTAGAAATGTCTTCTTGATTACCAATCGTAAAACCAGTAACCATTTGCATTGCTTTTCCATACTTAATGATTCCAGAATATTCCTGAATTTTACCGTACAGTGATACTCTGAGTCTGAATTTACATGATTTCTTAGTCTTTCTTTTTCTATGGTGCTTGTAGAAATGCACTCCTACTTTGTAGGCACCCATAGGTGGTGCTGAAGTCCAAACTACATTTTCTACAGGAGTTCTACTTACCGGTTTGACATTCATATCTACGTCTAACTCACCGCCACATTCACTGTTTCTA
>JABIUA010000066.1 GCA_018667575.1 Methanobacteriota archaeon
CTATTTGGTATGAGAATAGCCAAAAATCTATTCCGGTCTGTGAATAGGCCGGCGTTTAATTTACTTAGAGCAATGAACTTTGAGGCATCTACTGGCTTCTCAGTAATACCTGAAAATGTTCGAACATCTGTTCTTTGCATGTACATAATGCAGAGAAAACCTCTTGCTTGGCAAGAGAGAATGTTAATCATTATCGAACAAAAGAATAAGATTCCGAAGAACTGGAAACTCTCGATGCCTGACTTTGAATCTCATTATGATGAAATGGGACTCATAGAAGATGACCAAGAAGAAAACTCAGCTTCCAAATTTTGGGAAGAAGAATGACTTCATGTTCCAGCGGTGTAATCTGTTAGATAAGCCACTTGGTCTGTAGTTAATACATCGATTTCAAATCCAAGAGTTGCAAGTTTAGTCTTTGCAAGTCCTTGGTCTTGTTCCAATGAAATGTCATGTACTATTGGGCCAAGAGACTTTCCTTCCTTAGCAAGGCGACAAAGTGCTAGATACTGATTAGCGAATGACATATCCATAACTTCTGATGGATGTCCTTCAGCAGCAGCCAAATTAACTAATCTACCATCGGCCAAGATGAAGACCCTTCGGCCATCTGGAAGAGTGTATTCAACATTATTTTCTCTTATTGTTCGCTCACTAGTACTCATTTCTTTCAATTGTTCAATATTTATTTCACAATCATAATGTCCAGTATTAGAGATGATTGCACCCTCTTTCATAGATGCGAAATGTCTATCGACGATGATATCCTTCATTCCTGTAGCAGTACAGAATATATCCCCTAGAGATGCTGCTTCATCCATTGGCATTACTCTAAATCCATCCATTACTGCTCTAAGTGCCGGAAGTGGGTCAACTTCGGTGATGATTACATTTGCACCCATACCCTTAGCACGCATAGCAAGACCTCTGCCACAATGACCATATCCAGCAACGACGAATGTCTTACCTGCAATGAGTACAGAAGTAGCTCTTAGAATACCATCAATGGTTGATTGTCCAGTTCCATAAACATTGTCAAAATCCCATTTTGTAATTGCATCGTTAACTGCAATTACTGGATATTTCAAATCTCCAGCATCTCCCATTGCTCGAAGTCTATGAACACCGGTTGTTGTTTCCTCTGTTCCACCGATTACACCGTCTGCATACTCAGTTTTCTCACCGTGTACTCGAACTATCAAATCTGCTCCATCATCAAGAGTTAGAGTTGGTTTGAATTCAAGAGTTTTATCGATGCACCAGTAGAAATCTTCCGTAGACTGACCATGCCATGCATGAACCGAGTATCCTTCTGTAGCGAGCCATGCTGCTACATCATCTTGAGTTGAAAGAGGATTGCATCCAGACCAGGATATTTCTGCACCTGCTGCCGCTATTGTCTCGATTAATACTGCTGTTTCTTTGGTGACGTGTAAACAACCTGTAACACGCATTCCTGCCAGAGGTTTGGTCTTCAGAGCTTCTTCACGAAGTGCTGCTAAAACTGGCATTCTAGCTCTCGCCCAATCGACTCTAAGAGAACCACTCTCTGCAAGATTGATATCGGCGACGGTGTAGGTATCTGTCCTGTCCATGATGTCGGCGACCAATAGTCACTTTTGAACCCATTGATGCTAGTTGCCAACAATATCAGCGCAAATTGCAAAGTTGCTGGTGTTAACCTTGTTGCTGTATGTAAGCCGCAGCATATTGTTGAGCGTATGCTGCTGCTGTTTGTTGGTCATATCCTTGTGATATGAATTGCTGATAATATTGCTGATATGCTGCATCCATTGCAGGATTAGAAGCGGCAGCTGGTTGAGCAGCTGTAGCAGTTGCTGATGCACCGCCCGCTTGGTCTGCATACTGTGAGGCATATGCCCTAGCAGTTTCTTCTGGGTAACCTTGTGCAATCAATTGCTGAACATATTGCTCAACTGGGTCTTGCTGGTATCCCCCTACTCCGCTAAAGTCTTTGACCATTCCATCCATACCTTCAGAATCACTCTTCTTCAAGAAGAGGAAAGTTAGCGCTAGAATGACAATTAGTATTAGGGCGCCTCCACCGAGTAATATAGCATTAGAACCACCTTCAGCAGAATCTTCTGAGTCATCAGTTGAAGGTTCTATCCATTGTCCATTCTCAAACTTCCATTCTCCGTCCCATTGACATTCACCGCCAATGAATACCCAATTGTCAAATCCATCATCAAGTATAACTTCATTCGGTACAGTTTGTCCTCTGCATATAGGCAAGGTAAGTGTAATCTTCATAGGGAAGCCATAATTATGTTCAGTCCATCTCTTTACACCAGTCGTACTTGAAAACTCATATATGTAAAGATGGATCTCCTTAGTTACGGTTTGATTGGTGTAATAGTCGTCCATATTTAGAGATAAAGTGAAAGCATCTCCATTGGAAAGTTGAGTTAGTTTTACGAAGGTTCCTTCTTCGTCAGCGTTTATTCTATCTTCACTTTCTGCGGTGAAGATATTCTCATCTAGGGCTATTTCGATATATACATCCCCATCAGAACCTGAAAGTACACTACCAGTAAGTGTGAAATTAGATTTATTGAAACCATTCACATCTTTCCATTCGTTAGCTTCTAACTGAATCACAGGAGCAACATCTCCAAAACCGGCTGTTAGGACTTCGAAGTAAATCTCCATCTCATCATCCCAATTGCCTGCTTCATCAAATACAGTAAGTACAACCTTGATTGGTTGGGTAATGGCTTTCGTATCTGGGTCGATAGTTACATTCTTACTTGCATAAGATTCTCCATTATCATCGACTCCAAATCCACCGAAAGTGTACATCCAGATACCCTGGCTCGCTGCAGACTGAGTGTAAGTATTAGCATTAGTTGTGAACGGTTCATCTTGGGACTTGTCGTAGAATACTTCCCACTTGTAAGTCTTAATTCCACTACTTCCTTCTGGAGCGTCTTCGTCGTAAGAACCTGAAGCATTGAAGTAAATTGGTATTTGACCATCTTCATCAAGAATTATTCTATACTTGTCCCATTCGTTATTTGAACCTGAACTACCAATCAACTCAATATTATCAATATAATCAGTTCTTAACTCGACATATGCATCAGCGACTGGATTGAATTCATCGGCATTAGCATCATCTGTTTCGACTACAACTGAAAGTTGTCTTGAATGCCCATCTTCATCGTGAAGCCATAGAGTGATTGTCCATTGAACATCTTGCTTACAAAGCCCTTGGGTTCCGATTGTTTTACAGAAGTCAACAACAGGTGAGACCTCTGTATCAAACGGTAATGTTCCTATATCTGGCACAAAGTGCTCCTTTTGACCTGTTGCGAGTGATGAACCATCCCAGGAAGTCGGACCTTCAATAACCCAATCAGCCACTAAGTCAACCATAGCATCGGATTGATAACTGAAAGTTACTTCAGCATTACTCTTCATGTAATGAGTAAGATATCCAGAACCTAATGCCTCTAATGGCTTTTCACCATTGATTAGGATATCTGTACCTTCTCTCTGCTTGGAGAAAGGATTTGGATAATCATTCACTTGATGAAGGAGTAAATTACTCAATAGAGGGAATGTTGTACTTGTAGCGTTCTCAGAACTGGATTCAACATCTATTGTCGAGATAATCATGCCACCTTGACCATAACTGCACAGACCAATCAAGACGTCGCCAATGCTGGTAGAATCCTGAATGATCGGCTGGAACTCCGCATCGCCTAAATTACCGGTACAACCAGATGCCCAATCTGCCTGTTCAGAAGCCAATCCTGCATCTAGTACAGATGTAGCTACAACTCCACCATTGATACCTTGGAATATAGCATAATTATTCGCTTCAGAAATATCATTCATAATTGGATGGTATGGGTCATAAACCTCAATATCAGCATACTCTATCTGTTTGTCCGCTGTCTTTCTATCTGCTATAACTAGGTCTAGAGGAAGTCTATTGGCAGTATTGTCTGTACCATAGGTTTGAGAGCCATGAGGTGCCAAGTGTGCCTGTACAGTTCCTCCACTTTGCATAAATGCAGTCAATATCTGTTTTCGGTTAACAGTATCATCATCATTTTGGTACAATCTTTGATAGTACTTATCGCCAGAATCACTGGCTGTATTGGAATCTTGCCATGGCAATACAATCTTATCATAGTGAGTGAACCAATTTCCTTTGAAGTATTCATCCCAGTCGTTAATTGTAAATTGTGTATATGATTTACCAAGTATCTTGAGGTCTTCTACTATCGCTGATGTCCCAGTTGTCTTATCTGACAGTATTGCAATATCAACACTATCAGCAAAGGTTGCATGGAAGTATCTAGGAGTACCAGATGGAGTTCCATCATCTAGTTCTGCACGGTAACTAATGTTGTACGTGTGACCATCTTGATATCCATTCCAAGGAGTAAAGGAAAGTTCTACTACTTGACTCGCAATCAATTCTTGTGCAGGGCCAGCACTAACCGTATGTGCTAGAGAGTTAGTTGTTTCATCAAATATATCCATGTGGAAGATGTAGTCTCCTTCCAAAACACCGTTAGTTGCTCTAAGGTCCCATGAATGAGTAAGAGATTGGTCAATAGGTAGAACACAGTTCATCTTTGAGTCTGATAGACAATCGAGTACTCCCATTGGCCTACCTAGCGAGATGTCAACAGACCTTACATCAAAAATTACTCTCTTGATATTGTTTGCAGTGTTTAATTCGTTATCATTAAACCAAGGCTTTCCAGCAGTGGAATTATCAAATACAGTCTCTACTTCAATCATATAGACTCCGGAAATGAATTCATGGTCTGAAATCAGATCTGTAGATACATCACCGGCGTCGACTCCTGTTCTGGAGATAGTATAACTATTATCTTCAACGAAAGTAAATTCTTTCATTGTAATGTTATTGATTCCAACTCCCTTAAATCCATCATTGATTCCGTTTCTTCCATCATCATCTGAGAAGAAATCAAATTTCAAGTCAACCTTATTTCCTGACAAGGAAAGACATTCAACTCCCCAGTCAGAAGAGTCTGCTGATGAAGTATTGTAAACATACAAGTGAGTCAAATCGATACTAACTGTCTTCTTCAAATCATCTGAATTAAAGAATAATGGCCAGTTGCCTGAAAGGCCGTCTGTGTTTCTAGAATCACCGATAAGGTTAATTTCAGCATTATCGATTGGTTCGGTGGCGTTGATAATTCCATTATTATCTTGATCAACTTGACATGTGCCATCTTCATTGTAATCATTCCATTGACCGTAGACAACCGCTTCGTTAGTTCTTCCATCTGCAGTATAATCCACTAATATTGCCATATAATCGCTAGGGTCAATATTTCCTTGAGAATCAACTTCGTAGAATGTATCAGCATAATACTCGAAGTTAAGAGAAACGAAATCTCCAGAAAGATTTTCTAAATCGATGTTACTGATGGTCAAAGTTTCGTTCTCCCATGCATCGCCATATCCATAAAGTCCTGTTTCTGATGAACAAGGATGGCCAAACCAATATGCCTCGTTATTGAATGTCAAATCAGTTGGACAAAGAGCTGAATCATTGTATCTCTGGCCTTTCGGATTATTGCTCTCAGTATACCTTGTACCATCGGTCGCATTATCGAATGAGACAGTACAAACCGATGAAGGCGTTCCGCAATTGACATCTGAAGGGTCAGCGGTAAATACAGTAGCTGTAACGTCAAAGTCTACAGGGGTATTACCCCAGTTATTAGTGGTAGCAGAGATTGGGAATGTTCCTTGTGCGTAAAGCCCGCCCGGTAAGAAACCATCAATTGATTCTAGTGTAGGATCATATAGATTGAACGGCGTCACATAACCAACAATTTCATCATTTATACCTTGTTCATCCCACCCGTTATTGGATAGAGTAGCAGATATTCTGTAAGTAGTATCATTTAGGAAATCCGCCTGTATGGAAGTAGTATATTCTTCGCCTGGTCCTAAGTTCTGAAGATTTACCTGTGTTTGTTGAATTTGTGGATTTGGGAAGAAAGCGGTATTCTGCTTAGTGATAGTTAAGTTATCAACCGCATAACCATCATTTCCAGTCCATAGACTCTCATTATCGTCCGATATTGAACCTTCAAAGCCAGTTCTGAATCTAAATCTGATATCGATGGTTTCTCCAGCCCATGGACTCAAATCAAATGTTCCAAATCCTTCATCGGTGAAGTTATTCCATCCATAGTATGTATTGAAAGAATAGATGCCATAGTAGTACAGTCCTTCAGCATAACCGCCAACAACGTTCTCTTTGTAAGCCCTATCTAGGTCAAAACCGCCCCAAATTGAGTCTCCGGAAAAACAAGCACCGCTAATGTAAGCTGATCTAGGGCAACTTACTACATCCCAACCTGTTTCTTCACTTCCAATTTCAATCATTGCTACGTCATCCCAAACATCGCCTACGACAAAGCCGTTTGCATCAGCACTACCAAGTGCTCCAAAACCAAGGTCATGATACAATTCAACACTCATGAATGCACGGTCAGAACCAGTCAGATCAACATCTGTTAGGACCATTGCTTCGTCCCAATTCCTACCATATCCAGTCCATTCTCCACCTGAGCTATTGGTCTTAGTTTCCCCAGACCACATGAAGTCCGTAGGATTGAGATAACTTGGTGAAAATTCAGACTCGGATTCATCAGGGTCTGTTCCTGTTCCTGAAGAATGGTTTGTTTCTTCAAACCAGTGATGTGTTCCATCGACATAATCATCATATTGCCAGTTACATCCACCGCAGGCGGCTTTGTTCTCTGGAGAATCCCAATCCATAGCATATACTGTTTGATTGGTTGAATTCAATCCATCAACAACCTTGAGTTCAACATCTAGTTGAGCGTTTTGACCGTTTAGAATATCCATTCCGGTATTGGTTAGTGTCACGTTAATATCTCTAGTCCCTTCACCGACAATCCCAAAATATCGGTCAACTGGGTCAATTTCTATTCCTGAAACTGATAAATCTTTGTTATCCATTTCGATAACTGTGATTGAATCATATTGACCTTCCCATCCGAAATTATCTCTCCATCCACCAAACGCCCAATTCTTGTGAGCAACGACGATGTCTGGTGCTGAATTAGATGCTCCAGCCATTTGCCCGACTTCAGCAATGTGAGGTCTTCTTCCACCAGCATATGATAGTGGACCCAAGTGACCGCCATTTCCATCAGAAAGGGTTACTTGAATGGTAGCTGGATAATTCAAGAAGAAGTTAGAACTTGTACCGCCTGCGGAGTCGGTTGAATTTTGTTGGTAAGCGATTGTCGGGTTAACGAAATCTGGTTCGTTATCACCGTTAAGGTCGGCAACGGTCAATGTCCATGAAATATAAGGTCCAAAATAAGCAAGTTGAGGATTGCTCCAAGTTCCTACCGCAGAGGATTTAACATAGCTTACATTCTCAAGATTATCAGCATTGATTGCTAGGACGTCAATTACTTCGTCTCCATCCATGTCTCCGACACTTAGTGCTTGAGAAGTAGTTGTCTGCATGTTTATGACATGCTCTCCAGGACCGGGGGTTGTACTGAATGTATAGGTCAATGGGAATGAATTGGTTTGACAGTTGAATTCAATAATTGAGACGTTGTCATCGTTACCTGGGTTAGTGACTTGCCCAGTGCTGTAATCTAATCC
>JABIUA010000027.1 GCA_018667575.1 Methanobacteriota archaeon
ATCTGTTGTAGCATGATCATCGCCCTTCCTCTATTGATGAATGGCGCTGACCTTGAGTGAACATAACGTTCCTAATCAGACTTGGTCATCCCCTGAGGATGTGTTGATATAGACGCTTAATTAGCGAAGCATATTGCAGGGGTTGCCAAGCCTGGTCAACGGCGCTGGGATGAGGTCCCAGTCCTTATCGGTTCGCAGGTTCGAATCCTGCCCTCTGCACCATTTTTCTACAAATGGATGCTTAGGTAATCGTTGCTGTAATCATTTAATTAAGACAATATATTGAAATATATTATTTAATGAGGTTCTGTAGGATTAGACATGAATAAACTTCTGGCAATCTCATTATGCGTTATACTTGCAGGCGCCTCCTTATCTGGGTGTTTTGGAGAAAGAGGGGATACAATAGATGATGCCCTTCACAATGATGACGAAGATATAAACCAACATAATGGAAATGTCTCAGATGAAACTACCGTAAACCCCTACGGGATTATCTGTCCTGATGGTTCTAATGGGACCCTCCAATGGGGAGTAATGACATGTGCAGAACCAGAAGTTTTCAAAGCATCTGATGTATCTAATGAAACGGTAAATTTGACTTTACAATGGTATAAGATAGCGGTCGCTGAATGGGGAAATTATGGCCCGGTTGAAATTTACATTATCGGTAACGATACCGATGCTGCTAAGCAATTAGAAGATGATTATTGTGAAAGACATAAGGCCTTGGATTCTAACTGGAAAGAAGAATGGGATTGCGCTAATGATAACTATCAAATTTTTACTCGATACATCGAAGATGGCGGCGCTGCGATTAGTACGTTGAAGAGAACATACTTGGATTATGATTTCATGATGATGATAATGTCTGCTAAATATCCTGGTCCTGAAGAGGAAGATTACAAGCCAGTAACATTACATGAGTACTTCCACATATTCCAACACTCTCATCTGGAGGGAGAGTGTACCGGCGACTCTAGGGATGCGTGTGAAAGAGATGTGAAAATGGGTGGAAAGGATACACCTTGGTGGTCAGAAGGTGGAGCGGAATATATGGCTCAGAAACTATACTCTAACCAAGAAGGAGTGAGAGCTAACTACCTTCAAGATGTAATGAGGTGGAAACTAGATTCCTCTCGTGAGGGATACAATAATCAGAATGTTTCACTAAACAATTTAACACGAGACTCTCAAATAAACGCCTATGATGTTGGCTCTTGGTTCATCGCTTATCTAATTCATCACGAAGGAGAAGATGCTTTCTTAAATGGTTTTTACACTGATATTGATGATTTAGGTTTTAATCTTGCTTTTGAAAATAATTTCAACAAAACCAAATATCAATATGTTGCTGATTTTGATATGTTCTTCAAACAGCCAGTTGAAGATATAATGGCGATAATACCTTCTAATACTGGTATAAATCAAGATTCTAGCATGGATAATTAGACTGCTAGTAATTGAAAAAAGAAATAATCAGTTTAGCCGATACTCATTGTTTGGCCGTAGCCCAATAATCTAAAATTGCTTCTTTTTCCTCAAGAAGACCAACATGTGTATCGGTGATCTCGCCATCAGAATTGACGAACATAATTGTCCCTGGGCTTTTTATTCCTAGTTCTTGGGCAATGACATCGCCTTTCATGAATGCATAAGTTGACAAATTAACTCCTGTATTTTCGTCTTCATCGTCGTGAGCATCTGCTGATTCATGCCATTGTTCAAGGGTAACCCCCCCTGCGTTTTCTGCTGGATCTGTGGACATTACCAAAACTGGTAAGTTTGCTTCAGCACTCCACATAGAGTGCATAGTAGAGTAGCATGGACTGTTACACCATTCTGCTGAAAACATGACGATAAAAGGTGTATTTGACATCTTTTCAAGGTTGTAGACTTGGCCGTCATCTGCGGTTGCATTGAAATCTGGGAATTTTTCAAGTTCTTCTTCTTCACTGACACAACCAGCAAGTGTAGGAAGGAGTAACAGTGTTGTAACTAGAAGTAGTCCCAATCGCATGGCGGATACTCGGGCATCTAAGTTTTGAAGGTTTTGTGTGAGTGCATAGCAATAAAGCCATTAATGTTCAAAGGAACCGAGTGTCATGCTATCGAGGCAGTTTGCTATTGTGATGATGATTGGAATCTTCTCAAGTTTATTATTCGTGATTCCAAATGCTGCCGCTGATGAAGGTTGTCAAGCAGGAGATTCTACGGAAGATAGAGTTGGGTGTCTTGACAGTGATGGAGATGGATGGTCTGATGCTGATGATAATTGGACTATCGAAATGGGCGCTGATGTATTTCCGTTAGATTCAGGAATATGGTCTGATGCTGATGGAGACGGATATGCCGACCAAGGGATGAATGAGTTATCTGATAACTGCCCGTTTACTTATGGAAAGAGCCGTGTTAGATTAGTTGGTTGTTCGGATATTGATGGAGACTTTATGCCAGATATTTATGATGATGATGCCGATGGAGATGGGATAAGAAATGAAATGGAAAGAGCTGCTTCTTCGGGAACTATTCTCTACGACCCTTACAATCCGAACTCTACGCCACTTGACTCTGATAAAGATACCATTCCCGATGTAATCGATGATGATAACGATAATGATGGCTGGCCAGATCTTGTCGAACTCGATCGAGGCTCAGATATTCTGGATGCTAGTGAAACCCCATTCAATCTCTACCTCGGAATTAATACCGGTATATTCTATTCTGGCGGACTTAACGGTGATTCATTCAGCTTTGACTATGATGCTGAGAGTGTTGAACTATCTATTTCTGCCTTCTTAGAAATCGTGCTTGAAGAATTGCTTATACCTTTGTTATTAGTCCCCACTTATTTCGCAATATTCTATTCTAGAGCGTCTAAATACCGTGAACTATTAGGGAAAATTGAAAATTCAACATCTAAGACAGAACTTATAGAAATAGAAAAAGAAGTCAATCTAATGGTCAAGGATAAAAACATCAAGGTATACCACGGACTTGTTTTGAGAAATGCAATTGAAGAGATTGAATCAAAGTTTGACACTGAAGACCCTGAATATGAAAAGAAACTAGATTCTACTATTGATTGATTCAAAGGTTGGCGCTTTCTATTTACTCCTATTTTTAAAAAACACCACTTTAAAGGTAAAGCCACAAAAAATATTGATTAGGTGAAATAAATGAAAGGAAAAATATCACGTGTTGGATTTGTCGCAAGTATGTTGTCAGTTGTAGGGTCACTCTACATCTACTTTGTAACCGGTGACGAAAGTTTAGGAATATTTGTGGGTCTTTGGGCTCCAACCCTAATTCTAGCATCAAAAGAAGTTGAAGAGATGCTAGAATAATAATCATGCCCGCTTGATTCCATCGCATCGTATGATTGTTTACTTACAGGGTGTTTAGTGATGGAAAAAAGCATAACTAAAGGTAATAACAAATATGGCACCGTCGAAGTTCTAAATCTTTCAGAATGGGGGCGTCCCTTTGCTCGTATTGCCGCTAAATTTCTCGAAAAAAAACCAATTTCAGTAATCCAGGTGACAAATTTACACTTCTTACTTTCCCTGTTTTGCGCATGGCTTATTTTCGAAGGATATATAGTGGAAAGTTGTTTTTTGTTAATCCTCAAAGGTGTGATTGACGCCGTTGACGGAGAACTAGCACGAATTCGTGAGAGGCCATCCCATTTTGGAAGATATTGGGATACCGTGGCTGACACGATTGGACTTATTGCCGTAATGTGTGCGTTTGGAATAGTTTTAGAGTGGGAAATTGTATTGACTGCAATCATAATCCTTTCAATTCTACTACAATACTCATTGTTCAATCATTTTTCGATACTGATGAGAATACTGGGTTCGGGAGATTCAACAAGCAGAATCGATGAACGTGTTCGCCCTGTAGCTCAACCTTGGGAAAGTCAAACTACCGTGAATATCTTTCACATGATATATGTTATCTTTTTTAGTTGGCAAGATAGTCTTGTTTCAAAGGTTTCGGGGAAAGGTTCCAAGAAGTTACGATTCGAATTAACCGTCTCTTCATTCCTTGGTTATGGAATGCAATCGATTGTAATTTTCTTACTCGCTCTTACTCAAAACCTCGATTACTTGCCACATCTAGTCTTAGGTGTCAATGGGTTCTTAGTAGCTCTTGTTCTGCTTCGAAGTCGATTCGAATAGAGTTCGATTAACACCAAAGTTCGACGAAACACGTGTTTCCAGTAGGCTGTGTATTCCGAATATACATCTGAGCAGCGGGCACCCTTGTGGCGGGAGAAAGTTATTCACCATATGGTGGTACGAATACTTATGTGGATCTTAGATAAACTCGCTAAACTGGGTAAAATTGCGGGGTTGGGAGCAGAGAGATGGGCTGCTTTAGAACCGTCGGATAAATTTTTATTGGTTCTTTCTTTATCCATGAGCATTGTTGGATTACTTACTTTCCTCTTGGAATTATCTTGAACTAATGGGTACCCCCTGAATCGTACTATTTGAATCAGTGCGTTTCTCACCTATTTCAATGGATTTGCAATGGTTCAACATAGTTAGTGCGTGTAACTATATTATCAATGATGAATTTTAGTTTAAACCATGACGGGCGATGATGAAAAGACGCGCATCGACATTCTTCGAGGAGAAAAAAAGGCCCTTGAAGAGGCTTCTTTGGGCTCTGATTTCTATTCAATAGAATCCACTGAACAACTTGAGCGACTTGGAGTTGTTGAAGCGTGCGATACCGTAATACTCGGTGGTCAAGTGATTATAGATGAATTTGTATTACCCACTCGGAAAAAATTACAGAATCGAGGAACAAAAAATACTG
>JABIUA010000037.1 GCA_018667575.1 Methanobacteriota archaeon
AACAACTGCTTGGAATGGGTGGAGCGATTGCGCTACTAAGATACAAAATGTGAGTGATAAAATGAAGATTTTAAACTATTCACAATTAGGCAATGAACCTCGAGATGAACTATCTGGAGCAAGGTGGCTACTTCTTCACCATAGTGATATTGTCAATGCAACCTCGGTATTGATGTTCACAGAATTAGATGATATTCTCGTGGGTGTCGACCATCGTGGCCAAGAAATCAGTCCTGGACTTTGGCAACGAGCAGTTCATCTGATGATTGTCGACGGAACTGATGAAGAAGCGACTGAGATTCAGAGAAAAACTGGCATTACCAAGGTCATAAGTGATCGCAAAAACGACTTACAGCACCACTGTTGGTAGTTGGTGGGTCTGGAGGGATTTGAACCCTCGATCAACGCCGTGTAAAGGCGGTGTCATAACCGCTAGACCACAGACCCAACCCCCCCTGCAAGAACCCATTATTGAAACCAACGCCTAAGGGTTAAACTCAAAACCAAGCGACAACGGGGACAAATTGCATGGATGAAGATATTCAAGCCGCTGCGGCCCGTCTTGTACGTCGTCTAAAAGAGGGTGGCCATTCCATTACTGTTGCAGAATCGTGCACTGGCGGCTTGTTAACTAGTGCATTCACCGACATTGCAGGAGCAAGTAACTGGTTCAATCAGTCATGGGTCACCTACTCAAACCAAGCCAAAACCAAGGAATTAGGTGTGGAAAAGGACACTTTAGACAAAAAAGGCGCAGTTTCTGCAGAAGTTGCCATTCAAATGGCTAAAGGCGCTTTGATTAATGCAAAAGCTGACATTGCGATTTCGATAACTGGAATCGCTGGCCCTGGTGGCGATGATACCAATAAGGAAGTTGGAACTGTATATGTCGGAATCGCATCCAATACATGGGCAAATGCCCACTCTACTAGAATCGGAGGTAATCGTTCGGAGAATAAAATTGGTTTTGTTCATTTTGCCCTACTAACAGCAATTGGATGCTGGGATGATGCAATGGCCAAAGCAGAGGAAAATCGAAAGAAACTCAAGGAAATAGATGCAGAAAATGAAAGAAATCGTATGAAGTTCGAAGTTGATAGGGCAAAGCGAGAGGCTGATGCTAAGCAATCTGCACCGTGGCAAGATGAATCATGGAGCGGTGAACCTGAAATTGAAGAAACCAATGAGAGCATTGGTAGCCAAGTCGAGTGGGAGTAATAGCCTGTTCCGACCGGTGTGCTTTTGGAGGGGTTGCGATACCTTTGCTTCATGGCTGCGAACTCGGAAGAGATTATCCGCATGTTGCGCCAAAGGAAAATTCTTGCTAGCAACGCAATTCAACAATTATTGCAGGACCATCAAGACCCAATTGCACTATTGAATCTAGGCCCTGAAATCGACTTCCATCGTGGAGTTCTCAACGATGAAAAATTCTCTCAATTGAACTCGTTATTCGAGAATTCTAGTTCTCAAATAAGTACTCCAATCAATAATACTGCTATCCAAGCGCCTAAACTTGCACCAACCGACCTTGGAAGAGTAATAGCGCCAATCTCCACTCCCGAACCACTGGATATCCACTTTCGAAATAATCTCCCCGATTGGAGAGAAAGTGACTTTAGCGAAATTGCTAATGATGCCCCTAGTGACATTTCGGTGCACTTCGACATAACTGGACGTAGCGTAACTGAAGGTAAGATGGGAGATATTTCCGCTTGCTTCAATGACCGCCTGACTCAAATTCGAAAAATGATCGTTAAGAATTCGAAACTTCCACGAAAGTACTCGGAAGTTGCAAGACTACAAAGAGAGTCTAGTAGATACCAGGGCTATGAAAACATGGCTGTGGCAATCGGACTTGTTAATGAACCAAGATATACTAAAAATGGTCACTTGATGTGGAATTTAGAAGATGAAACTGGAGAAATGACCTGTATTTTGACCAAGAAGCGTGGGGATGAAAGAGACAGAGCCCAAGAAAGAGTAATCGAAGCGGGATTGATGCCCGATGATGTCATTGGAGTTTCCGGTAATTTCAGTCAAACAGGAGATTTGTTCTATGTTGATGACTTACATTTCCCAATGGAAAATCGTCATGAAAAAGTATCTTCAACCCATGGAGTCAGTGTAGCATTCCTGTCTGATATCCACGTTGGTTCGAAAACTTTCCTAGAAGCACAGTGGCACAAGATGGTTAGGTGGTTTCACAGTGACCCACTGGCTAAGACAGTGAAATATCTCATTCTGTCCGGTGATTGTGTTGATGGTGTAGGGATTTATCCCGGCCAAGATAAAGAATTAGCAATACCAGACCTTTTTGCTCAATACAGTGAATTTGCTAGATTGCTAGAATTACTTCCAGATTGGGTTGAATGCATTATGCTACCTGGTAATCACGATGCAGTTAGACCGGCTGAACCTCAACCAACATTCGAGAAGGATATCCAACAAGATTACAATACAACTACCTTTGTTGGAAATCCTTGTGATTTCTCGTTGAATGGAGTTCGCTTACTCTCATACCATGGAAAGTCAATTGACGACTTTGTAGCTGGATTACGAACAGTAACTTATGCCGACCCAGTTGAGGCTATGCGAGAAATGCTGAGAAGACGGCACTTGGCCCCTCAATGGGGTGGAAAAACTCCACTTTCGCCAGAACCCGAAGATGGCCTGGTAATTCGAGAAGTTCCTGATATTTTTGTCACTGGTCACGTTCATGGTCATGCTTGCGTAGACTTCAAAGGAACCACTCTGGTCTGTTCTAGTACATGGCAAGACCAAACATCGTATCAAAGAATGCTGGGTTTCCAACCAAAGCCCTGTATGTTGACGATTGTTAATCTGAAAAGTCACGCAACAACCGCAATACCGTTTGCATGATTATTCTAAACCAAGGTGAGATCTTAGAAGGAGGAGGTTTTTCTCTTCAATTATTGGAACTCCTGCCTCGGTGAATGCACTGTATGAGGATTCCCGACTCGGATTAAAACCGATAAAACCACTTCCTTCAACTTGCATGGACAAGTCCATTTCAGAGTCTCCAACAGATACACAATTCGCAGGAGAGAAATCATGCATTTTGATAATTTTCTCAATTATCAAGTTCTTCTTACTAGCATGCAGACGACATATTCCCTCATCAGAAAGCGTATCATCATCATTGAATAAGAAGCCATTAGCAATCCAATCATCTGCCTTTAGCATAGCAGCAATTGAGGAAACAAAAATATCAACACCTGCACTAACAATTGCTACAAAAATACCTTTCTCCTTAAGTTCAGCAACTAATTCTCTAGCTCCATGCATTAATTTAACGCCTGAATAGGCACGAAAGAGTTCATCTTTGTAAATTGGAGTTCCCTTTTCCTTCCACATTTGAATATCAGAGCGCATGAATTCAACATCAGTCAATTCACCGTTGATGAAACGTGTAAGATTAACAGAATTATCAGTACCAAAATGATCATGTAGAGTTTTCCACGAACTTACTGAATCAACTAGAACTCCGTCACAATCGAAAATTACGCATTTTATTTCGAGACTTGCATCTTGGCCCATAGTTAACGGCCGAAGTCAATGAACAAAAAGCCTCGTTTAGAAAAAGACCCAAAGACACGGGGGGGCAAAGCCCCCCAGTATCTGGATTATTATCCCAACATCCCAAGATGTCGGTTCACCCTTTCGGGTACGGAAGGCGCTGGAGAGGGCAGAAGCCTTCCCCAATGCGTCCGTTTCACTGTTTAGTTTCAGTAAACGCCTTGGTTCCAAGTTAAACCAGAGTATGTCTTCAACAATGCACCTTGTCCTACTGGAGGAGAGTATGTGATTGAAACTCTAGCATCAACCAATGGATGGCCGTCGATATGAGTTCTTACATATATCTCATCACCAGGACCAAAAGAGGATACTGGTTCATCAGGGTTTGAATCATCTACTAGATCACTGAATGTCACTACAGAGTCAGGACTGTTGTATGGTGTGAAACCATAAACCTGTGCCGTAGAGCCAAGGTTCACAATGATCGTCTGTAAGTCACCTGCAGCATCAACGTAGAGCACAGATACTTCAATTGCTTGAGTCGCTAGAGGAGAAGCTGTCTTTCCAACAACAATCTTCCAGTGATCAGTATCAGGACTTCCCGAATCAACATTCTCTGCAGTAAAGGTAACGATTGGTACACCCTTAGTGTCTGTGTCTGCAAGTTGAGCAGCCCAAACATAGACTACACCAGATAGAACTACTGTAATTGCAACCATCAAGATAGTTGCAATAACTGGGCTCACCGCTGTTTCATCATCAGATAGAACTTGTGCTTCATAATCTTCTTCATCATCTTCACGACGGCTGGAGAAAGCTAAGACGCTGACAAACAGGCCTGTTAGACAAACTGCCATCAAACTCGGAGCGAAAGATGCAACAGAAAGTGCACCGATTGTTCTAACTACATTAGGAAGTTCTTGACCAGTGTTTTGCCACTGCATAGCAGAGAAACCAGATTCTTGAGCGATGTATGAGTCAGAAGTATGCTGACAGTTATCTTGTAGAACAACGCTTGAAAGAGGTGTATTTGCATCCACCGAGTTTGTTGACATCAAGTTGTTACACCAATTACGGTCTTCGAATGCTGGTGCTCTGTTAGAGGTAGACTTACCTGGTTCAGACCATGCGTTCGGGTTTGTACCGACAGTAGATAGGTGAGAACTTGGAACATCAAGTTGTAGATTCTTTTCAGTTGGCGTACATGGTCCAGAGTTTGGAATACATGTTACAACATCCATTTCAACCCACACTTCTGTGGTTTCACCTGTAACATAGACTTGCCAGTCATCGACGAATAGAGATTCACCATATGCTGGAGGTGTGTAGTAAACTGGTCTCTCTAACTCTGTGTGACCATCACTGTGTACAGTAACCTTCAGTAGTCTCTGGTATGTGTATGGTCCTTCGTCTCCAGTTGTAGTCGAGGAGAAGATAGTAAAGTCGACTGGAACATATGTACCTGGCATAATGTTAGTAACACTGTTAAAGTTGAATCCACTATCAGCTCTGAATTCATAGTCAGGAACATTTTCCTTAACATTGTCTACAGTAACGTAAAGATCGACTTCCACTCTTAGAGGTACGTATGAACTTGGGTTGACTAATGTGTAGTTTGTGTATCGTGGGTGTGTTGAATCCCAAGTTGTACCTGCCTCAACAGCAGCCTCGTTTGCTAGATAGTCATCGTAATCATCGTAGAGTCTGAGATGCATAGGACAGTTACCTGCACTTGTTGGCTTCTCTTGGTGTCTACCATTGTTGTTCAGCATATCAATCTCCCATAGAGGAGCATTGGTAGTTGCATCTGGGATGAGCGTAAACTCTAGTAAGTCACCATTGATTTCGTGTGTGTAGTATTTCGATGAATCACAATCTCCAGAATCAGTTAGAGTCCAAGACAGATCTGCATCTAGGTGGTCAATATCCGACTTAATAGAAGACAGGTCGAAGGTTAGTGTATCGGATTCAGTAGTATCTTCAACCAATGTGACCTTGTAATCTGTTCCGTCAGCAATCCAAGATACTGTAGAGTCAGCAGAGTCTACCAATACACCGTTATTATTGTTGTAAGTGGTATCATCTGCGATTACAGGAGCATCGTTTACTGGAGCAACCGAGAACGGTACAACAACAGATTGTGCACTGTTTTCGCCCATCCAGACAAATCCAGCTGCTTCACAATCTTCACGTGTATCAGACTCAGGCTTAGAAGTAACTTCAGTGTTAGTAGCAGTGTCGAAACAGAATTCAATTCCATCATCGTCTAGGTCAAGGGTAATATTACAGATACCACCTTCTTCCCAAGCAGTGTTCTCAACAATGTTGATTACTTGCTTTCCATTAGCATCTAGGCCAACCTTAACTTCAGTGAATTGGTCACAATCTGCAGAAGCACTCCAAGTGTAAACTTGTGCGGTTTGAGGGAAGTTGTTTTCGTTATCCATGTCACGAACAAAAGAGTTACCTGTATCGTTGTGTGAATCACCCAGTAACTTAGATGTTGAACTAAATCCTTCGTAGCGTGTGTTGACTGTTACACCGTCAGTGTACAACTCTATGTTTCCATTGTCACAGTTAGGGTCAACTCCAGGTAATGCATCACAAATCCAAGGAGCATCATTGACGTTTGTTACAGTGTAAGTAATGGTTTCAGTATCAGTCTGTCCATGAGAGTCAACAACAGTGAACTCTAATTCGAATGTTCCGAATTGGTCGTTAATTGGTGTGACAGAAAGTGTTCCATCAACATTAGTTGCATCATTCCAATCTGTTAGAATATCGTCATGTGCTTCTATATTGTCGCCAATAACATCCCACTTCATGGTAGCTTCTACATCTTGTTCATCATCAACGAAGTTTTCGAGGACTAAGTCGTAAACAGAACTGTCTTCGTATACTGTAATGTCAGTTAGAGCGCCTGTAATTTGTGGGCATGCTCTCAAGATATCAAAGGATACAGATTGAGATTGATCCATTAGTATAGGAGACAAACTCTCAGTTGCAAGTGTAGACCAGTCATAGTCACAGGTCTGTCCAGCAGTTGCTGCTGTCTTGACCATAATGTCGTAAGTATGTCCTGCAGTTGGTATTGATGACTTGAAGAAAGAGCGGTAAAGCATAACTTGGTCAGTCATGGTTCCATCAGACAAATCTAACAATCCAAGATTCATCGAATAACTTTCAGTTAGTGTTTCAATTCCAGTTCCGACAAGAGTCTGAGCAGGGTGAGCAACAGAAACATCTGTTCCAACTTGTACCATAGCAACGATGTCTAGAGTGTCAATACTACTACCAAGGGATGATAGAGGCATTGATACTTCAACAAAGGAAGTTGTTCTGTCCACTTGTGCTGCACCTGTAGTTTGAGTCCATCCAGTAAGACCGGAGGAGTAAATACTACTTCCAGTTGAATCAATCACAAGAGCTTGTTCTGCACCGAATGGCAGATTGTGCTCATTATTGTAATCGGTGTCAGAACCTGCAAGATCGTTAGTATTGAAGTAAACATACATATCATCAGCCGATGTTACTCCATTGAACGCCATGTACAATGTTGTAGTAGATGCTGTTACGAAGAAGTCTGTGCTAACTTCACCAGGCATTGCATATCCAGATGGGTTTAGAGCATTACCACCAATCCAATCATCGTTTGAACCATCGACAACCATGTTGTTGTCTAATGAATCAGCATTAAAGGTTGGTGAAATGTAGGCTCCATAGTTGCCAGCTGCGTCAGTAATCCTTAATCCAACTTCACTTAGAGGGCTTGCTCCCAAGTGATTAGTTGAGATACTAAGCCAGTTAGATTCGTCAACAATTGATGTTGCATCAACGCTCATAGCATTCTCGTCAAGACTGTAATCGATAGAATTAATGTAGGTCTCGTCAGATGCTGATATTTGTGTCCCTGTACCTGTGTAAGTCAAGGAAGTCAAGTCACCTGTAGAACCTTCAGCAGACAATGCAATTCCAGTTGTGGAAATTGCTCCGTCAGTCCATGTGAAGATACTGTCAATGAAATCAACACCATCGTTTCCTGTTGTATCGACGTTGTCTAGAGACGCAGAAGTACTGTTAGCGATTTGTATTGCTTGACCTGAAGAGCCACCATCGAATGTTGAATCCTTGAGAATAACATCGATACCATCAGAGGAAAGTCCAACACCGTTGGCTCCAGCAGTAATTGTTGAAGCGCTGATAACATTCAAGTCACCAGAGGTCTTCAAAATTCCAGTTTCGAAGCCAGAGATTGTAGTACCTGAAAGGGTAACTGATGCACCATATGCATTGTCATCATTGAATCCAACTGAACCTGCTTGATCGGTACCAGTTAGTGTCGAGTCTTGGTCTTTCCAAGTACAGCTGTCTGCTACTAATGCATCTTGGCCAATGGTAACAGTATTGGATATAGTCGAGATGTGATATTGAGTCATATCGCAAGATTCTATTCTAATACCGTATGCATTTGGCTCAAATCCAGTGTTCGTGATTACATTGTTGTGAATATCTGGGCCAACCCAAGTTAATCCAGAAGTTTGTGCAATCTCCCCATATTCCATTCCAGATTCATAACAATAGGCACTGCATGTATCGAAAACCATTCTCAATTCCTTGTTTGGTTGTAATACAATTTCTACCCAGTCGCTGAAATCTCCATTGTTGGTTCCCCAAGAGAATGCTGGACCAAGTCCATCATTAATACCACCAACATAAGTTCCGGCAGGACCTACGTTTCCATTCCATGTACCAGCAGGAGCTTCTTCGATAATGTATGCATTACCATTTGCTCCATCACCGTAGGTATCGGTCATTCTGAATGCCCAAGTAGTAGGTGTAGAACCGAGATTTTCGATAACCAAACCGTCGTCATTAGAACCTGTTCCAGTTGCATATTGCGAGTGCTGCGTGTTGTGAGTCCATGGTAGAACAGTAGCAGGTCCACCAGTAGAGCCTAGAGTCCATGTACCGGATGCGGCCTTTAGAACACTGAAGGAACCACCGTTTGGACCATCACCATAGGAATCGTACATCTTGAACTTGTATGTACCAGGTACTGTGAACAATAAGTTGTCTGCTAGAGAATTCTTAGTATTGCCGTTAGGATCCCATGTTTGATAGGATTGGCCTGCACCCTTATACTGTATTTCTGATTCATAACAGTAAGCGCCACAGGTGAAATCCATAATCATTTCATCGCCTGGTGCTAGCACATAGGAAATCTCATCGGAATAAGACCCATAAAGGAAATTTCTGTAACTAAACGGTGTTGTTGTTGATTGAGGCATTCCAGTGTTAATTCCTGCAACTAAGTAGGTAACTTGCTCCGTTGGCTTAGTCAAGCCTTCAACTCTAATACCACCAAGTGAATCAGTAATTGTGTTACCTATCACGTCTGCGTCTCCACCGTCAACGTAAACCGCTGCAACTTCAATGTCAGAGATAGTGTTAGAATTAATGGTAACCAATTGTGTATCCTTTGTAGTAACTGCATAGTCACCATTTCTAATGGTGTTTCCAGTAATAATTGGTGCAACTGAGGTTTCATCGTAGAATGCAATGTGCGCTTCACAAGCATTACAGTTCATGTCGTTGTTAGTAATTGTCAGTTGATCAGCATTAGCGTCGTTGTAAACCCATACGTTGAATCCACCGCCACCAGAAAATTGGTTGTTGTCGATAGTGAATTGTTGGGAACCATTTACTGGGTGTGCTGTTTGTGTATATCTATCATCTGTAGCTCCGGTATTAGGATCAGAATCATCTACAAGCCAGTCGGACTGCTGGAACAAAATTCCGGCTGTACAGTCGTTGAAGATATTGTTCTGAATCAATCCTCCGTTACCACCTGCTAGTCTAATACAAGTGTCAACATCGTAAACCACATTAGCATATAGGGAATTAAATCCTCTGAAATGTGAGAAACTGCTTCCAGTAACTTCGAACTGTCCTACGTTGTAAGCAGACAACCCAGACCATGAACTCGAAGAGGCATAATCTCCAGCAAACGCAGACATAGTAGCTATACCGTTGAAGTCAACATCATTGACATCAAATGATAGAGGTGCGTCACTAAATCCACCAAGTCCACCAAGAGCATATCCAATTGGAGCTCCTGAAGGTGAAGCAGGGTAAATTCCTAGAACACTACCGCCGTCCATACTGAATGTTGTACCGTATGGTTGTTCGACAGTCCACTGTCCTATGTTGTAAAGACCCATGTAACCAGTCATCAAGATAGTTGAACCATCAAGATTGTAGACTGTACCGTCCTTCATCTCATAACTTCCTGTATCAGACATAATTACCTTATTTGACATATCGACTGTTCCGGAGATATCTTGAATCGATTCTTC
>JABIUA010000100.1 GCA_018667575.1 Methanobacteriota archaeon
AATTCCACCAGGTGCAGATGTTCAACAACAGAGCTGGGACCTGTGGTTCACAGACGCAAGTAGCCAGAACAGTGGTGAAAAGACCAGAAATTCTACCACTCTTTCCATTAAATCCCAATACAGTGTTTCTATCACTTCAACCACTAGTCTAAATGCCTTGACTCTTAACCCAGGTGAGTCTGGTACAATTCCTTTCAAATTTGTAAATACTGGTAACCTTGATGCAACTTTCGTTCTTACTTCGACATTCTCAACAGATGGTTGGACAGGAATAATCTATGATGATTCAGGAGCGGTAGTCAATAGTAAATATTTGACTAAAGGTGAACAGATTATGCTCAACCTCAATGTGACCGCTGCAACTCAAGCGATTCCAGAATTAGTTTCAACACTTATTCGTGCAACAAGGACATCAGGTGAAGTTCTTGGAACAACAACGATGTCGAGAAATATTGAAGTTCCAATTTTGAAAGACTTCTCCCTAGAACCAAGTTTTGATGCTTTTAGTACAGATGGAACTAGGACTTTCATAGAAGGACAAGCGAACGGTAATGCCAAGATGATTCTAATGACATTGGTAAACGATGGTAATAGTCCCGAATCATATGAAATTAGCGTTATTAATTCGATCTACAAACTCGGAGCATATGTTGAAGAATCACAGAAGGTAACTCCTTTGATGGCAGAGTGGGGTGAATCATACGGGTTCTTCCTCAACCTACCTATGACTGTTGGAATTGAGCCGGGATTCTATGACGTGAAAGTGATAGCAACCAATGTGGCTGACCCTTCAGTTCAAATTACATACACAATAGAAGTTGATATTCTGGATACAGCATCTGTATTTGTAGAAACAAGAGAATCAGAAGAATCGTACATTCCAGGTGATCTTGCTAGAACAATGACCTTTGAAGTAAGAAATGATGGAAATCTAGACGATACTTTTGCTATGTCCATGGATGTTCCTGATGGTATGATTGCTACATTTACTAATCTTGTCGAACAAGATAAGACTCCGGTAATACCTAGTGGGGCAAGTTACAATGTTTCAGTCGAGTTTTCTTTTATCATCGGAACTAGTGGACCTCGCGATTTAGAACTTACAGCAACAAGTCAATTCGACCCTACTGTGATATCATCGGGAGGTTCTACATATCTGGTTGGTAGTCAAAATGAATGGGTTAAAATACTTCCTTCTACGCAAGTTACTATCGATACTTGGGAAGATAAAGTAGAACTGGTAGTCGAGGTTAGAAATCAATATTCTACCGCTCAGTCAATCGTCATGGATATTACCGAAGGTGACTCTAAGAATTGGTTGAAGTCTAGAATCTCTAGTAGTGATTTGCAATTCGTATTAGGCGTCGAAGAAGTTCGAGAGGTAGTGATTACCTTTGAAGTGACAGAAACAACACTGATGAATCTACAAAATGAAACTTTCATGACGGAAATTACCCTTTGGGCACGTTCAGAAACTGTAAGTGATGCTGCCCAGTCTACAATTCAAATTCAGTTGAGAAAGGCTAGTGTTGAAAGCGATGACTCCGCAGAATCATCTTTTGATATTACAGGAGCAATGACTTGGGTTGGATTCATCGCGGTAATGATTGTCGGAATTGTCATCCTAGTTCGAATATTGAAGAATACAGGTGAGGAGGAAGATGATTATGCTGGATGGGGAGACGATGGTTATCAAGACAGTATTTCAGCAACTTATGGTGCTGTTAAATCAGCTCCGATTATACCTTCAATGGCGCCTCCAACGGCTTCAATTCCTGCAGCGGCTCCACCTCCGGCTGCACCTGCACCTGCGCCCGCTCCAGTTCAACCACAGGCTTCAGCAGGACCTCCGGTTCCAGCATCAGGTCTCCCTCAAGGCTGGTCTATGGACCAATGGAATGCATATGGTCACCAGTGGCTAGAGCAGCAAGGTAATCAGTGAAATTTGGAAAAAATGTATTTGTTTTCCAAGCGTAGGGTTCAAGACTACCTATTCCTCGCAATGTATAGGAGGAGTTGATTATGTATGGTAATGGACAAGCACCGATATTTATTTTGAAAGATGGAACACAAAGAACCCGAGGTAGAACAGCCCAATCAAATAACATTGCAGCAGCCAAAGCAGTTGCCGACGCAGTTCGCTCAACTTTGGGTCCAAAAGGCATGGATAAGATGCTAGTTGATTCGATGGGCGATGTAGTCATCACAAATGATGGCGCAACAATTCTGAAGGAAATGGATATTGAGCATCCAGCAGCCAAGATGATTATTGAAGTTGCAAAAACTCAAGAGCAACACTGCTTCGATGGAACTACCACTGCAGTTGTATTATCAGGTGAATTATTGAAGAGAAGTGAGGATTTAATTGAACAGAATGTTCACCCAACTGTGATTTGTGAAGGATTTAGACTAGCTGCTGAAAAAGCAGTTGGATTACTAGAAAGCCATGGAATTGAGACCATGAATGATGATGATGTTCTAATGGAAGTCGCTAAAACAGCACTGACTGGGAAATCTGCTGGTGCAGTCAAGACTTTCATGGCAGATATTTGTGTCCGTTCAGTCAACGCTGTCGGAGTAATCGAGAACGAAGACCGATTTGTCGATTTGGCTGATATAAAAGTCGAAAAAAGACAAGGCGGCTCAATCAAAGACTCTTCTTTGATAGATGGTATTATTCTAGATAAAGAAAGAGTCCATGCAGGTATGCCACGCTCTATCAAAGATGCTAGAATTGCTTTAGTTAACTCGGCAATTGAAGTCAAGAAGACCGAAGTTGATGCTAAGATTCAGATTACTGACCCAAATCAACTTTCGATGTTCCTGGAAGAAGAGGAAAATTATATTCGTGGATTAGTTGAGAAAATTCAGAATTCTGGTGCCAATGTATTGATTTGTCAAAAAGGAATAGATGAACTTGCCCAACATTACATGTCGAAGGCTGGTATTTTTGCTATAAGAAGGGCAAAGAAATCGGATATGGAGGCATTGTCAAAGGCTACTAGCGGAAATATTGTTACCAATCTAGATGACCTTTCCGAGGATGATTTAGGCCATGCTGAAATCGTAGAGGAAAAGAAGATTGGAGAATCTGAAATGACTTTTATTACAGGCTGCCCTGAAGCAAAATCAGTCTCTGTATTACTTAGAGGTGGAACAGAGCACGTTGTTGATGAGATTCGTAGAGCATTTGACGACGCCGTTGGTGTTGTTTCAGTTGCATGGGAAGATGGAGCAGTATTGACTGGAGGCGGAAGTGTACTTGCAGCACTCTCTAGAGATTTGAGAACTTATGCTGAAACTGTCGGTGGAAGAGAACAAATGGCAATTGAGGCATTTGCTTCAGCGCTTGAAATTGTTCCTAGGACGCTTGCAGAGAATGCTGGATTAGATCCAGTAACTACTCTAATTGAATTGCGTAAGGCACACGCTGATGGTCAAACGCATGCAGGTATCAACGTTTACGAAGGCGGAGTTGTAGACATGAAAGAAGCAAATGTCCTCGAGCCTATGCGTGTTGTTGAGCAAGCGATTCAATCGGCTACAGAGACAGCAGTTATGATTTTGAGAATTGACGATGTCATTTCATCCAAGGGCGTTTCATTAGGAGACGATATGGGTGGAATGGGCGACTTCAATATGTGATTTCGGCAACCTGAAATCAACTAATTCAGAGCCCTGATATTTAGGGAGAACAAGCAACCTTCAAAGACTACGGCCGATAGGGTATGTCAGTGCTTAGTGCTGGGTTGGAACCATGACCGTTGTAGCGAAAGTTTGGATTGAAGATGATTGTATCACTTGTGATGCATGTCAAGATGTTGCCCCTGAAGTATTTATTGTAACAGATGAGTCTTCTCAAATCCTTGCAGCAGTAAGGACTGATGGGACATTAGATAGAAATCTGGGTAAATCTCCTTTGTCTGGTAGTTTTGGTACTGACTATGCTGACATAATTATGGAAGCTGCAGATGCCTGTCCAGTTGAGATTATCAAATTTGAAATGGTTTCAGATGGTGCTGCTGAAGAAGTGGCTGAAGTCACTGAAGTAGTTGCTGAAGTTGCCGTTGCCGCGCAACAGGCTGCTGCACCAGCCGCCGGTAGTGAGGCTCTGAATGCCTTGATGGACGGAGACCGTTCTCTAGCAATCCTATTCGGTTCTCAAACCGGAAATTCAGCAGGATTAGCAGAAAAAACTGCTAAGCTTGCTAAAAACTACGGTTTAGTTCCTACTATCTATGATATGGATGGGTTTGATGCTGGAAATCTTGGTAACCACAAGAGAACACTAATCATTACCTCCACTTGGGGCGAAGGAGAAATGCCGGATAATGCTGAAACTCTTTGGCAAACAGTAAGTTCTCAATCACCATCTCTTTCAGGAGTAAGTTTCAGTGTATGTGCAATTGGGGATACCTCTTACGATGAATTCTGTAAGGCTGGCCTAGATTGGGATTCAAAGTATGAATCACTAGGTGCAAATAGAGTTCAAGATATCAAATTATGCGATGTAGATTTTGACATACCTTGGGGCGAATGGGTTTCTGAAGCACTTTCAAGAATTGCGTGTGTTGATTCTTCTGGTACTCTTCAAATCGAACTTCTGGAAGAAGTCATGGCTATGGGTTCAGGAACTGGAGAAGAAGTTGTCTCCGGAGACTTTGCACCAGGTTTGATAGATGAATCAGAATTATCCGTGACAGTTGAATTATTCCGATACTGTCCAGCTGTTTCTCAATCAGGATGGGATACAATTGAATGTTCAATTCCTGCAAATGCAACCGTTCAAGACTTACTATACGCTGTTAAGAACGATATCGATGGAAGTCTTTCATTCAGAGCAGGAAATGGATCAGGTACTGCAACTGCTGGTTTGCGAGTAAATAATCGTCTAGTTCTAGCTGATTTGGCTTGTATCTCTCAACTTGTGAGTAGCACTGGCGTCTTGAAGATAGAACCGCTATCTGGTTATCCAGTCATAAGGGACTTAGTCGTTGATTATTCCAAGTTTGAAGAAAATCGTTCTAAGGCAAAACCATGGATGGTTTCCGAGCCGAGAGAAGGTGAATACTTGCTCAACGGTTCAGCGATTGGAACAATGACTTCTGAAGAGGCTATGACCCTTCACGCAATGAGTGATGTTGGCTCTTACTACCTTCTTCACTCAATGTCAGATACAGTGTCTTATGACTCAGAATATGAAGGCCCAGGAGTTCACTTGCAAAGGTGGAATCGTGTTATTGACCCACGTTCAGGTGAAAAATACAAGCAATCATTAATTTCAACACTAAACAACGCTACAGGTGTTTGGGCTGAAGCAGATTTGGCATCGATCTCTAGATATGGAATTGAAGGAAAAACTGCAGCGAAAGGCTTGAACAGTGTACGTTCATATATTCTAAACCAAACTAATTACCGAGGAGCTCATGGGCGTCTTGTCAAATCGTATGGGCGTAGCGTAAAGGGGACTGGTAACTTGAATGAAACAACACTTTACCGACAAGTCTTGGGTCCAATTGGTCTGATAAGTAACGTTTTTGATGGCGTTTCGGCAAGAATGGTTCTAGGTTTTACAAGAAATGGTACACCACCTTTCAGAAGTCTTCAAGCATTGATTTTACCTCCAGCAGGAATTGGTAAAATTCCAAATATGTTCAACAGGAAAGTCAAAGACCATCATCAAGTTGTAGGTTTATTTAATGAAATAGACCAGAGGTTCTGAGGTGAACAGTTATGGCTAAGATTGCTTATTACCCCGGAAACGTCGCAAGAGCAGCATCTATGGAAGTTGAAGATTGTATTCAACCACTTTGCAAGTCATTGGGTATTCAACTTATTGAACTTCCAAAGGCAAGCAGTGATGGTGGTAATATAATTCGTCAAGCATCCCCAAAACTACAACATGCTCTAGTTGCTCGTAACTTAGCATTAGCAGAAGAGAAAGGTGTTGATGTCATGACAACATGCGCAACAAGTCATGGAATCATGTGTGATACAATAGAGGACTTGAAAGCCGATCCCATCTATACTGCACAATTGAACAACCTCATAGCCCGTTCGACTGGAGTTGAATACTCAGGCGAAGCAAATTCGTGGCACCTTTTACATTATTTAGTAGAGGAAATTGGTCTTGAGAAAATCAATGATGCCGTAGTCAACCCAATCAACTTGAATATTGGAGCATATTATGGACCATATATGCAAAAAGAAGGTTCTTGCTCTGGTGATGACCCTTTCATGCCAACTTACATGGAACAATTAATCACGGCATTAGGCGGCACTCCAATAGAATATGATTTGAAGTGTCAAAGTGTTGGTGCTCCTTCATTGCTTACACTTGGAAAGCCAGTAATGTCACTGATTGCTTCGGTAATTTCAGATGCTAAAACTAGTGGTGCTGAAGTTATGGTAAGTGCTTGTACAGTTTCTCATGCGAATCTTGATTCATATCAAACAAAAGCCGGAAGGAAGACAAATAAGGATACCAGTATGCCAATAATGCATCTTGCTGAATTAGTTGCTTTTGCTTTTGGGCACTTCCCTGACCGTTTCGCACAACTCAGAACACGTGCTAAGGTCATTGGCGGCTGAAATACTATATACTGTTGATAGTGTTTATTTTGATGAATGGGGAGGACTGAACATGAGCGAAACAAAAGAAGTATCAATCGAACAAGCCGAGTATGAAATACTACAGTCGCTCCTTGACACCGCCGACCTTTCAATTAAAGAGACCTCTGCGTCGACTCAGGAGATGGACACTTTACAAAGAGTTCTGAGGACTCTCAAGGAAGAGGTGGATAAAAAAAGACCTTATTTGCCAACTGACCACCCACACTACAAGCCGAGGGAACTGACGATGTACGAAAAAAAATATGAACATACCCTTAGTGGATATACAATACATGAATTAATTGATGAATTCAATCATCAAAGAGGAATCAGGGTCCCTTCCAATTATAGATGGGGATATCTAAGAGAGATAGATAGAGCAATTATGAGTTCAGGATTTGATTGTACTGCGATCGAAGGTAGCGAAAAACGTTTGGATCGTTCACATCGCATCAAACTTGAAGGGCAATGCATTGTCCAAATTATTGAAGATTAATTGCTTCGATAATTTTTCTACAATCATCATTTGTTAGATATTCAGTTTCCATTAACTCTTTTTCACTTGCAGTTAGTGAGGCAGCTATTGAGCCAAAGTTTTGTAATAGAAACCGAGAATTATCTTTGTCCATTCAGTTATTTTGCACAACTTAGGACTCGTGCTAAGGTCATTAGCGGCTGAACTTTATATATCGTTGAGATTAAATTCTTTCATGGTTAGAGTTGATAAGCAGTGGTATCTTTCTGATTTTTATAATCAATACGAAAATTGTTTGAATGGGAAA
>JABIUA010000026.1 GCA_018667575.1 Methanobacteriota archaeon
TCAATTGCTATAAGTATTGAACAAAATATTGATCAAGATATAAATAAATTAGCATTTGAAAGCCAAATACAAATTACTATCTTAGAAAACTCCTCTCTAATAGGGCCAAATGAAAATAATTCTGATAATAACTCTACCAATAACTCAACAAATAATTCAACAAATAATTCAACAAATAATTCAACAAATAATTCAACAAATAATTCTGATGGTTCATCAAATGATATATCTAACTCAACCGGGAATAATAGTCAAGGTTCAACAAACGCCACCACTGATGGCTCGCAACAAAATGGTGATGGTAATTCTGAAGTCCCAAATGAGGATTCTGACGATACAACAAAGTCTCAAAATCCGGACACTAAGGCTTGGTTTTTCATCAGTTTAGTATTAATTCTTATTACAATCATATCAGTAATAGGCATAAGACGAAATATTAGCCCTGGAAAAGAAAGCGTAGAAGAGGTTCAAAACAAAATAGTAGCAGAAATAAACCCGTCATCTACTCCAGCCGCTTCAATAGAGGAAGCAAGTTCAGGTGATTTGACAGTTCTACACCAATGGACTGACAATAATGGCTACACATGGAAGCAAATGTCTGATAGAAGCATGCTTTGGTGGAACGGTAAAGAATGGGTTCCGGTAAATTATAACTGATAGAAAATCAGTTTTTAGAAAAAAAATTCACCCCAATGGTTTGATATGTATCACCTCTATCCCCCTAGCGTCCTTCGGGACACGGGATGCACACTCGCTTTGGCGAGAGGCGGTGAACGCCAATGAATGAGCGGAGGGATACAATGAGAGAACGAAGGGCCCTAAGGCCGAGTCAGTTAAGACTAGGTCAAGAAGAGGATATTGGCCTTCCAGCGCGTCTCAAACACCTTCAGCACCTTCCCTGGACAAGTTGTTATCAGAAACAACTCAAGTCAGAAAATAAATCTGCAAATACTCAGAAATCATATGCTAGTGGGCTTCGCTCACTTATTGAAACGACTCTGCCTAGTGAATCTGTTCTTAGTGAAAAGGAATATGATAAGATGAACATATTAGAACTAGCTGAGCGAATGGAGCCACTTAATGGCCGTATTGACCTCTGGACTCATAGTTTATCTGACCTAAAACCAACTACCTATAATGCTAGACTTGCAGCTGCAAGACATCTGCTAAAATGGCTAGGGCATAGGTGGCCAGAACACATAACTAGAGCAAGAACTGGTAAGAGATTGCCTAGAACTCTGACACGAAGAGAATTATCAATGGTCCTTGAAGCGGCCTCTAATAGCGAAAATCCAGTAGCCTCTATTGTCGTGACTCTAATGTTAGATACTGGATTACGCGTAAGTGAAGTTTGTAATCTCAATTATAGTGACATCGATTTGGAAGACCGCTCTGCTAGAGTGATTGGTGGAAAGGGGGACAAAGATCGACTTGTCTTATTCACTCAAAGGACACTTGATAGAATACAGGCATGGTTGCCAGTCAGAGAATCGAGAATTAAGAATGATGAAGTCGCTCTATTGTTAAATTCAGCTAAGCGAAGATTGCAGCCAAGAGGGGTTCAAAGACTGATGGACTCTCTGGCATTAGATGCTGGATTACCGAAGGGCAAACTAACGCCACACGTACTTCGACACAATTTTGCGACTGGATTATTAGAACGCGGAGCAGATCTGGTTTCTATTCAAAAATTACTTGGCCACAGCACAATTGCGACCACTAGAGTTTACCTAGAAATATCTGACCAGACATTGAGGGAAGTTTACCATAGAGCACAAGCAACACGCGAACACCTAGAACAAAATATGCAAGAGCAACAACAAGAACTCGTCGAAAATACTCCATCGACAAGTGTTGTTGGAATTGATGAAAATTAATTCTTTTTCTCTTTTCTCTTAGAGACTTTATCTGGGCCCATCCAACCTCTCCTAGGTTTTACATCTTGGCCCATGTGACCTACAATTGGACAAAACTTTCCTGAACGACACCTCGAGCAATTCTCTTTGGGTGGAAGTTCAACCGTTTTTCTCAAACGGCCATACTTCCTTCGAGGCATGGATTATACTTATCTAAGCGGTCTTTGAACAATTCGTAATATTACTTCTTCAAATTCTTAAACCAAGCCATTTTTGAAATAGGGGTTTTACCGGATGGCCCTATCTTTTTACGGTCATCAGAGGTTATTTTGGCCTCCTTAGTCTTAGTACTCCTTGCTAAGTTCTTTACCGATTCTCTCGCTTTTGAAGCGGTGGCCTTGGCTTTGGCTGGTGCTTTCTTGGCTGCTGCTTTGGCCTTTGAAGCGGTTACTTTTGCTGCAGAAGTTGCTTTATCTGCACTCTTTGCTGCAGATGCTATCTTTTTGGCGACTGCTGCTTTTAGTCCTATCTTGATCAGTTTAGTTGTTCCTGCAGAAGCAACTTTTGATACTGTATCTAGTTTAGCGTCTACTAATTTCTTAGCAGTGGCTGCTCCTACTCCAGGTAGTGCAGTCAATTTCTCAATCTTGGAAGCCTTTGTCTGTGAAGCCATAATGTCACCTGTTACATGCAAGAAGGCTTCCTTTCTTGAACTCTTCCTAAATTTTGGCACCTTAAGGAGGTGGATTGATGAAGATTGAATGTCACCCCGAATCATGGCGGCAGGAGGGGGAAGTCAAACCTCGGTTCTTGTATGTCAAGTACGAAGCGCCAAAGCAGAACATAAAATGGATGAGACTAATTTTCTACTTCGCTCCAAACACTTTCCTTCCGCCAGTAAAATTATTTATTTGGGTAACGTCACTAGCACTCTGATTTCACTACTTGAAAATCCCGAAACACCTACATTTACCGCCCCGCCATCATATAATGAACAGAAGTGGACCTTAGAGACCACTAGTGGCCAATTAAAACTCACAATCACTTCTGATTCATACTGGGGTTTTGGACTTTTCAATTCCGGTTATTTGAACACAATTATACTTGAAGGACCGATAAATCTGAGAAGTCGAATCATCTATGATTTGACATCAGCGCTAGCGTATAAGCCATGGGAGTTCAAACACTTGAGTTCTGCTCGCAAATGGGTTAAGAGAAAATTTCCAGGACTGGATGAAAAGAAGAATCAA
>JABIUA010000144.1 GCA_018667575.1 Methanobacteriota archaeon
CCTATATTCTTATTGAGCCAGATAATTATCTGATGGGTGATATTGTGGGAGACGGCCTGGATAGAGAGAAACCTATTCATGATGTTGATATTTCTAGACCGTTTTTCATTGGTGAAAGGCCTGTGACACAGGCGCATTGGAGTTCAGTGATGGGTTCTAACCCTTCTAAGTTCACAGATGGATGGAGTGCAGGCCTGCAACCAGTTGAAAGAATCTCTTGGCTGGATGCGAATGAATTTATCGGCATGCTAAATGAAGAATTTGGCCATGAAGTTCATCTTGGTCTATCAGGAAGGTGGAGGTTGCCAACTGAGGCTGAATGGGAATTCGTTGCTAAATCAGGCACTGAATCAAAATGGTTTTTTGGTAATTTGGATTCCGAGTTAGATGATTATGGCTGGCATGCAGGTAATTCAGGTGCATCTACGAAAGTTGTTGGTCAAAAGAAACCTACCCCATGGGGTATTATGGACTTGTATGGTAATGTTTCAGAATGGTGTCAAGATAACTTCACTCCAAATTATTCTAAACATTCAGGCTCACAGAATGCTTATGTTGTTAAATCTGAAAAACAATACGTTCATCGCGGTGGTAGTTGGTTTACAGAAAGTGATTCAACTAGGAGTTCTGCAAGGAATAAATCCGATTCTTCAAGAAAGAGTGATGGTATTGGTATGAGGCTTGTTTGGGAGCCTGACGATGAATGATTACTCTTCTTCAATATCAATTTCGAATTGTGGGTCCAGTGGCTCTAAATTTTGGTTGCGGGGTACAATTCCTCGCTTAATACTCCATTTACCTGTAAATGGTTGATTCAATACAGTGACTAAATTTTGCGATTTCAAATGAATAATACCGCGATTTGTTCTCTCCACGACAGGCGCTATATCTTCATGGAATGTCGAGTCTAAATGATGACATATTTCTTCAAAAGTATTTGTACCATCGCAAAGCTCCCATAGTAAGCTATTCATCCAATCCAGTGGACGCCTGACCTCTCTTGGAGCGCGAAATACCCTGGCCATTAATCGCTCGATACGCGTGAATCTTTTCTCTATTCGCAGTATTACTTTTCTTCCTGTCACACCTTTAATATCCGGATGAGCACCTATATCTCCAATATTACCCCACCAAACAGGCAATCTGCAGGGATATTTATCCTTCATCTCATGATTTTCTATTCCAATAAGTTTCATCGGGATTCCTCAGAATTCTATAAATGTCCAAAACAACATACTTAGCATTGATACTACGCCTAATAATGCTATGAGTTTAGTCAACTGTTCTCGTTGAGTAAAATTTCTCAAGTACCATGTGGCGATTCCACAAAATGATATGACAAACCATAGGGCATACCATAGCGGTGGGTAGTTCATTGTGTCCCACCAGAATTCACCCTGTCTAAGTATTTTTGTCCATAATATTTCCATTGCTCATGTGTCCAACCTTCCGGTAATCCTGAAAGAGGAATAGGTGGCCCAGTGGTGAATATTTGTTGATTGTGCGGATAAAACTCGCCTTGTGATGGAACTTCAACTTTTGAACTTACTATCGCGGAACTGGATACAGGAGGTCCTGAAATCGGTGGCCCAGATGGTTGAGATTGGGGTTTAATATTGACTTCTTCTTCATCAGAGTAAGTTCTACGATTTCTCGCCCTCACCGCTAAAACTGATATTATTGCTACGCCTAGTATGCCGGCAACTGAACTTGCAATCATATTGGTAGACATACTGAAGGAATCTTCTGAATTGCGATTAAACGTGTAGGTTTTTACTTCGCTCCACTGAAGTACACCATCCTCGCTTTGTAATGTGAAAATTATATCTCCTGAGTCCGCACCATCTAGCGGATATATCTCACAAGAGGTTGAAGTGAATTGCTCCTGCAAATGACCGGGAGTGTTTGTGATGTTAATACCACTCGGTGTAAGCTTTGTACCAGAGCAAACACTTTGCCAATTTTCGGGTAGTGCCAAATTGAAATTATATTTCTCTTCAATTGTTGATGTTGAAGATAAATTTACAATTGCTCTTGCGCCACTACTCTCGTCGATATCTTCGTTGTTAAGCGTGAAAATGTCTACTTCCATTGAACGCCTGTAATCAATTTCAATCATAGTTTGAATCGATTGAAATATTAGGCCACTGTTATTTGATGATTGTACATCGAATTGAACCACTATTTTTGTTCCTAGTTCAGTATTATCTGGTATTTTGAACCATACCTGTAGGTCGTATATTTGCCCCACTTCAAGATTTACTGCATGGTATTTATCTAAATCGAAAATTATACCATTTTGACCAATCGTGAAATAGGGTTTTAGCTGAATATTACTGCCTAACATACTTACTTGTGCTCTAATCATTACATTGCTTTCATCTATATTACCCAAATTTTGTATCGTAGCGTTAACAGCGGTAGAATTTCCTATGCCAGTATAGATTTGGCTATGTGATGGTGAGACTACGACATTATGATTTGTTGAGACTAATGCTCGAAGTTCAATTTCATTATCCGATTGATTATAGTCGGCTGTGCCATCATTTGATGAGACCATTACAGTATATTGGTAAATACTTCCAGCAAGAGTTGTGGATTTTGGACTGATGGAAATACTAATTTGCTTGATATATTCTAGATCATAAATTGCAGTTAGGCTGACAGGATTGTCGATTACAGTTGTATCAGACAAAAGTTTCCAAGACCAGTCCTCCGGTAAACCTTCTACAGCAATATTCGCATCATTGGGGCCATTACCTCTATTCTGAATTTCAATGGTGACGATGTTTTCCTTTCCGGCCTCGAACACTACAGGTTCATCAATTAGCGTAATTGATAAATCATCTCTACGACTAATTTCCATGGCATCAAATTCATCGCCAGAGAATACTGCTCCGCTTCTCGTTGAAGTCACCACTGGCGTAATTTTGGGGCAAATATCTCCCACTTGTGATTGTTCTGGAGCCGTAACAGTCACGCTAAAGAAAGACTGCTTGCCTGAATTCACTACTAGGTTTGTTTGAATTGGTTGTTCTATAATCCACTGACCAACATCACGAATCGACACAGACGGGGTGAAAATATCTTGACTCGAAGCATTGTTCCATATTGTATAATAAATCACTCTTGAATCACCAGGCTCAATAGACCAGTCTAAAGCTAAACTCTCACTATTCATGTTAGCCTCAGCACTACTTATCATGGAAGCGGTCAGTTCAATTTCTAATATGTCAACACGTGATGAATCATTTTGCGATATAACTTTCAAATCGAATTTCCCTATCGAGTCCGGTAGGGCGTCTGTCGGAACAGTAAAGGTCATCAAGACATCATTCCTTATTCCGGGTTGTGAAAGTATGCTACTCGGTTGTGACCAAGCCAATGCAACACTCCATCCCATTGGTAATTCGTTTGAAATGATTGATATGTCGAAAACATCTGTCGCACCACCAATATTGGTAATTCCTACTTCAAAGGTACAAGTATTTCCAGGTTGGCATGCAGATACACTACTCGGGGCTGTTATTTCTGGGATTCTATCGGGAATAACTTGGAATTGCATATTAAGTTGCGATTGAACCGTGTTGTATTCATTTGAGTGTCCGGTGAGGGTTACTTGGTAGAGTCCTTGGACTGATAATGAATCTGGTTGGAAATTAACCACAAATTGTTTTGTTTCGCCTGATTGTAGTGTAATGCCATAAGATGGATTGATACTTACTCCTGATGTAGTCGAGTAATACATATTCCAATTAGCTGGCATACCAGATAGGGTTGGAGTATAGGTTTCTGTTATGTTTCCCGTATTTGTCATCTCAACTATTGCTTGACCCCAAGCCCCTGGTACTGCTCCATTAGTAGAAATACCATTTATCGAAACTCCGTACTCGTATTGCTTCACTTTTTGATCATAAACAATTACGATGTCATCCATCCATAAACCGATATCATTATTCGTGGCATCACTGGTGAATTCAAACTTAAACTGTGTCTGTTGATTGAAGTTTTGTTGTTGAACCGGTATCAATGGCGAGGTCGCACCTGCATGATTGACAGACCAAGTCTGCCAATTGGCCCCATCGGTGAATACTTGGTCAATAGTTCCGCTAACACTAGCCATTTCATTCCAAATACCGTTATTATTATTGGAATATACTTTCATTACGTCACCTGCGAGGATACTGCCAGTATAGAAAAAAGATATTCCATTGGTTCGAGTTGGGTTACTTATCGCATCCGACATATCCATGTAAGGAGTTATCAGAGCTGTGTTTAGATTACTAGAGTACGTAGATGATTGACCATTACCAATATGACAAGCATAACCTTCTGAGAGAGATGTATCCGCATTTGAAGACCATTGATTGCCTACTGTCCATCCAGTTAAATCATCACAATTGAAATACCGGTATGCTACAGTGAAGGTTCTCATTAATTCATCATTATTCGGGTTGTCATCTACGATACTCGCCATTGGAGATATTCGAAGTGTATGATTTCCCGAGTATCTAGGGATTATTGTTTTTTGACCACTTGATGAACTTCCGCCGTTTATGGAATTCACCGGCACAGATTCATTATGTAATTCAAAATCTAGATATTCGTTGTGAATCACTGATATTATTATGTTGAAATTCCCAGAACTAGTAGAACCTAGATTTTGTACAGTGAAATCGATAGTGATAGGCACATCAATTACTGCGTCGACCACGAAGAGACTAGCAGGGCGGTCAAAATTTAAGATTGGATGGTTGGAAGAAAACATTTGATATTTCAACTGGTCACTTGAAGAAGTATAACTGAATGAAACGTCACTTACTGCCAAATCTACTCCCGTGGAACGAGCAGATGAATTTAGAATGATTTCGTCCTTTAAGTTTGTTTCAGCCACAGGTTGAAGTGGAGTCATCACTAAAGTTGCGAGAAGAAGCAAAGATAGAATTTTGTTCCCGCTCATCGTTTAATCCTAAACATACAATCTATATGAGGACAATGGAACTTATTCCTCTTCAAGCCCAATATCTACAGATTCTTCTGCTAATTTCAACTTAAGTTCATTTTTCTTTTCTTTCGCCCTAGATGCGAAATAGAGCCCAAATGATGGAATCAATAGTATCGAGAAGCATCCAATTACAGCAGCTAAAGACCACAAAAACTCTGTACCAGCGTCAATAGAAAATACTTCAATTTCTAGAAAATCTTCGTTTACGGTGGTTAAATTGATTGTCGGAGAGGTTTGTCTGTCACCCTTTTCAATTATTTCAACTCTTATCGAAGACGGCGAGTGAGTATAATCTATTACCTCTCTTGCCTTTTCCGTTGCATCCTCTAGAGATTTGGCATAAACAGTTCCATTGTTCCTTCTTCCTGGTTCTGTTGTAGTCATCGAGAATATTGAAACATCTTCTCCATCTTCGCTAATGGCTTCATGTGTTGTGTTTTGATAACAGGATGTTTCACAACTGAATTTATCCGCATCCTCAACTCCAAGTAGACGGTTGCTGTATAGTCCGCCGACGTTGATTAACTTCACAATCGAATCATCTGAAAGTTCGGTCGCAGTTAGGTTGACCCATGTCAAATTAACACCATCTGCTGGAATATTCCAATACCAAGTAGTAGTATTATCATCAGAGTCGTAAATAGATTCGGAATTTCCTAGTGAGTGGATTGTGGTTTCAGAGTCTGTTTGGTAAAGGTAGTATGAAGGCGACACAGTGGCCCCATATACAGCATATGCAAGAATAAAAATCAAGGTGAAAGAAAGCCCCAATAGAGTCCTAAGAAGATTAGGGTTTTGAGCCAAAGCCTTACGCATGGTGGGTGCACACGATACACCTTCATCAAGACTTGCATTTTGTTAGCCTTGGTGACACGAAGTAGGTATTTCACCCGTTCTTTTCATATAGGGGAGTTTAGTCGGCAAATTGCTCGGTGTGTTTATATGACTACGTTTTACGATATTCCTGCGGAATTATTGATACCTGCTCTTGCTGATCATTTGTCTCAGACTAAGGGCATTGAAGCCCCTGATTGGTCTGGCTATGTAAAGACCGGTGCATCACGTGAAAGGCCACCTACGCAGTCGAACTGGTGGTTTATTCGTACCGCATCAATCCTCCGTAAGGTCGCCAGAGAAGGTCCAGTTGGAGTCACTAGTCTGGCTCAAACATATGGCGGCTCTCAGGATAACGGCGCTATGCCTAACACCCCTGGCGTAGCTTCCCGCCACATCATCCGTACATCTCTTCAACAACTCGAAGATGCAGGACTTGTTGAAAAAGTCCCTACTAAGGAAGTGGATTCCGAAGAAGGCAAGGTACAGTTGTATGCAGGTAGAAGAATTACATCTGCTGGCCACAAGTTACTCGATTCTATCGCACACGCTAACAGAGCAGCTGCTGATGAAATGTACCCGGGTCTTTCAAAGTATTAATCGGGTGTGAATTAGGTGGTAAGTATGTCAGCATCAAAAGATGATGAATTGGCAGTGCTAAGACACCAGCGTAAGCTTGAGATTCAAAAGCAAATGGAAGCACAAGCATCCAAGCAAGTTGAAGCGGAATTTGCTGAACAGCAAAAGCAAATCGAAAGTTCAGCAATCGATTCAGCCATGAAGAAACTCCTCACCCCTGATGCTAGGTCACGTTTAGCAACCATTTCACTGGCAACCCCTGAGAGAAGCAATCAAATCAAGCAAAGCATCATACATTTGTATGAATCTAAATCCTTTACCCCCCCAATGTCTGATGGGCAACTGAAGAAGTTGCTGTTATCCCAATCTAAGAGCCGCCATAGTGCGTCAATCCGTAGAATCTGAGAAGGTGCTCGAACATGTCAAGAAATAAACCAGCCGCAAAAAAAATCCGCCTGATGAAGGTGCAGAAGCAGAACAGACGTGTCCCTGTATGGGTCATGTTGAAGACCGACCGAAATACAGTATCGCATCCAAAGCGACATCACTGGAGACGCAGTAAACTGCAACGATGAGGTGTATTATTATGGCAAGACCAAATGAATCAGAATTAATAGTCCCATTGAGGAATGCTTGGAATATCACTAGATACAAGCGTGCACCTAGAGCAATACAAATAATCAAGGATTACGTTATTAAACATCTTAAGGTGACAGAAGATGAAACAGTATACATCGATCCAACTGTCAACGAACACATATGGTCGAGAGGTATTGAAAACCCTCCGCGCAAGGTTCGTTTGCAAGTCATCAGACACGATGACCCGGAATTTCCAATAGAAGTAAAATTGTTTAAGGAGTGAATAGTATGGGAAATATTAGACCAAGTTTTATCAAAATAAGAGCAATCACTCTAGTCGAACAACACAGAGAGAAATTCACTGATGATTTCGACCACAACAAAATTGTAGTATCTCAGTTAACAGACGTCGATTCAAAGAAACTTAGAAATTGGATCGCCGGATATGTCACAAGATATCTACAAAGAAGAGTCGATTAGTGAGGGTTTGGCGTGGTAGTGCGCGTCGACTGGAACCGACATCCTGTCAGTGTTCACTCTGAAATTAAAGAAGAGTTAGAGCATTTGATAAGTTTTCTTAAAAATAAATATTCCATTAGAAAACGTTCTTTGGTAATGGATGATAGAGAGAATGGCGGATATTTATTCTTTATTTACCAACCCTGCGACCCTAGATGGATTGCAGAATGTATCAACTCCGATGGTGATTAAGTGGGAGATAGACAAAGCATCCCTCTGCCAAAGAGTAATTATGAGTTGACTATTGTCTTAATCGGCACCTCCCACCCTGGTAACTTGGGGGCAATAAGCCGCAGTATGCTAAACTACGGTTTCGATAAATTGCGATTGGTCAATCCAAAGTGCGACCATCTCGATGTTGAGGCAAGGAACCGGGCCAAGCACGCAGGAAGAATATTACAAACATGTGAATCCTTCAAAAGTCTTGTAGAAGCAACCAGTGATTGCTCCCTAGTGGTGGGGACTTCTGGCAAAAGAGAAGTGGGTTCTAAAACAACATTCAGGCATTTTACCTACCCATGGGAGTTTTCCAAACGTATTTCACAGTTCAATGGCAAGGTCGCATTGGTGTTTGGGGAAGAGGGAAAAGGTATGTCCACAGATGAATTAGATATGTGTGATTTTTTAGCAACATTACCAACTTGGGAAGGATACCCAATAGCTAACCTTTCACATGCAGTCAATGCATTTGTTTATGAATTACATAAAGAAAGAGTGATCAATAACCAAGGCAAAGATAACAGCATCCCAGATATTGTACCTCTGGAACGTTCGATAAATGAGAATCTAAGAGAGATTTTAGTCAAGGGTATTGGTGAATTTTCCGATGCATTGCCTGGAAACGATGAACGTAAAACTAGTTTCAAGAACTCAATGATACGTTCAATAATGCTATCAATGCCAACAGAGGATGAAGCAACTAGGATGATTGGTGGAGTATTGGATGCCACGACTGCCCTGCAATATGTTGCAGGTAATGATGAATGGATAAGCCGAAGACGTAGAAAAATCGAGCCGGATTCAGAAGAATAACTACGGCCGCCATGTTGCTAAACTCTTAGGAGTCTCTCTAACATGCATTGCTACAAGTCTCAACCTATTGCCGTAAGCCGTAGAAATGAGCGGCTGTATTTGTTCAAATGCCCATCTAGCAAGATTCTCAGCAGTTGGAATAAAGTCGACTATCACTGTTCTATGTCCAACGCCCATGTGCTTCACAGCGTTTAAAGCGAGTTCATCGCCACTATAGACAACAAAAGCATGATCTACAACATCATGAATATGCTCAGTCAATATAGCGCTAATATCGGAAAAATCCATCAGCATCCCTTCTTCTGAAACTCCTTGTTGTGTTACAACATCACCTTCAATTTCAGCCTCGAATCGATATCTGTGGCCGTGCATGTGCCTACATTTACTTTTGTGGTTAGGAACTCGATGTCCCGTATCAGTCTCTACATATCTCCTAATGTATGTTGTCAATTCAAACCCTCCTCAAAATCTAACGATGCCGAGTTTATGCAATATCTTTCACCGCCATAGGCCCTAGGTCCGTCTTCAAATACATGGCCAAGGTGTGAGTCACAATTTGAACAACGAACCTCGACCCGCAACATCCCCATGCTACTATCGGGAATCCTCCTAATTCCAGCCCCTTCACCCTCACTATGGAAGGCCGGCCAACCACAACCGGAATCATATTTATTTTCAGATGTAAATAACACATGTTCACAGCAAATGCATCGATAAATTCCGTCACGCTTCTCACCGTCATATATACCAGTATATGCTCTTTCAGTTCCGCCTTGTCTTGTAACCATATACTGTAAATCTGTTAACTTCTCGCGATAGTATTCGTCTTTATGCTTAATTTCTACAGCAATGGCATTAGACAGTACTACTCCCCAAGTATCTACGTATTCTACGGGATCTACTCTACCTATTGCATTAAATGCTAAAATACGTTCAATGTCAGCACCACTTTTGCCAGAACTTCTACCGTATTGGTCAGGATTGTATGAGGTATTTGTATTGGCAAATATTGTATCGAAATCAATACTCAGGTCTTCACAGGAGACCAATGCATCCTTGAGAATCGTCTCTTTATCACCGTCAATGTACGGAAGTTCAAAGGATACCTTTTCACTATCCCAATTACCAATTTGGAATGCATGCTCTAGAGCATTGTAAAATTGAGGACGACAATCTGGATATATTGCATGGTCTCCCGAATGGACGCCTAGCGCAATAATCACTTTTTGATTTTCTTTTACCGCAATTGAGAGCGCATAGCCATAAATTATTGAGGAGAAAATTGCATTCCTATTAGGTACTACGGTTGACTTCATTTGTTCTTCTTCATAGTGCCCCTCTGGAATTACTGAATCATTGTCGAGTAGTGAACTATTAAAAATCCCCATCGCACTCTTCAAATCCACAATTTTATGCACTACATCCATGCCTTTTGAATTTAGATATTCAATATTTATAATAGAGCGGTCAATCTCTATTCTATGCTTTTGCCCATATTCATAAGATATACAGTACACTTGATAGCCTTCATTTAGTAGTCTTAGTAATAGTGAAGTGGAGTCCATTCCACCGCTTAAAGCCATCACTGCTATTTTCATCAGTCTACCCCCATCCACTTGTGTGTTTGCAGCGATAATCTCCATGCAGGGTTTTTCTTGACAATCTCTTCTACCATTGCAAAACTCTTGCCGTTCTCTTCAACAGTCATGGAATCTACATAACAAGGTTGTAGGTAAAGGTGTGTAAAGCCACCTTTCAAATCGTCATACATCGATAGATCTTGGCCACAATAAACTACTTTCAACTCATCACCAGTCCTTTGAGAAATTTTACTATTAGGGTATAATTGGTCTTTTGGAGAAACACAAATCCAATCTATGACCTCTGGTACATCCAATGTCCCATTGGTCTCAACTGAAAGATTGAGGCCATGTTTCTTTAATTCCTTGCCAATAGTGTCGAGGTCTTGCAAACACGGCTCTCCACCAGTAAACACAACACGTTCACAGTTGTAGGAAAGCACACGGTCAATTATTTCCCGTAATTCTAGTTCTTCGTACTCTAAGAAGTTGGTATCGCACCATTCACATCGTAAATTACAATTTCCAAATCGCACAAACACATGCGGCTTGCCCATATGATATGCTTCCCCCTGCACTGAATGGAATATTTCAACAATCGGATAATGAACCATAACATCACATCGCTAGAGGCTTTGAACACTCACAATGGTTTGGAGTAAATTAGTTGCATCAATTCTTGTCTTGCATCCTGTTTTTCGAAGAAGGCCCCGCGCATGGCTGAAGTAGTCATTACTGCGTTTTGCTTCTTAACACCTCGACATCTCATACATCCATGCGATGCTTCGATAATAACTGCTGCACCCATTGGAGAGAGATGCTTCACTAAATCATCAACTACTCCTTTAGTAATTCTTTCTTGATTCTGTAATCTCCTGGCATGAAGGTCGACTATACGTGATAATTTACTAATCCCCACGATTCTATCGACCGGTATGTAAGCAACATGAGCTCTACCATTGAATGGCTGCAGATGATGTTCGCAAGTCGAATGAAATTCTATATCGCGAAGCAGTACAATACCATCGTAACCTTCACCGTTGAATGTGGCATCCAATATCTCACTCGGGTCTTGGTCATATCCCGAGAATATTTCATCCCATGAATCGATTACTCTTTTTGGGGTAGAGAGCAACCCCTCGCGTTCATGGTCCTTTTCTAAATATGAAAGGAGTTTACTTACTGCCTCCATTGCTTCTTCTCTTGTTGTCATTGTGAATCATCTCCATTAGTTCTACCATGTCTTGTATCAATATCGTCTAGTTGGTCTAACAATTTCCTACAAGCAGTCCTTATGGCATCTGATAGGCTGACGAATTTGCGTTCATCGCCAACATGCAATCTTAGATCTCCAATAATTTCAGCTGGCATATCCAACGATACTTTAGGCATGTTGGCTCCTATTGCCAGTCATATATAATATTAGCAGAGTATTACCATACTATTATTACATTCTAAATAATGAATTAATTGTAACACCAAAAGCGAATGTTGAATAGTCTCCGCCTGTGGAAGTTGTTTGATGACAGTAATGATTGACACTGAAGGAGCGTTGTCCAAATTGCATGCTATTAGAAAAAATAGTGGCAACATGGATACTGCTGGGCTTACTGACGACATAATTGCACAATTCTGCATTAGTGACGATTCACTTGTAACTGCCATCAACGAAGGTTATGCAAATCACAAAGAATTGGTCGATTCAATGGGTAGTGATCTGGTAATGATGGATGAAAAATCCTTGGTTGAAGAACTACAAACTGATATTGTTAATTTCTATGCACCAGCAACAGTCAATCCTTACGTGGCACTGTCAGCAAAGGGGCCTTGGATAGTAACTTCACATGGCGCTGTTGTTCATGACAATGGAGGATATGGTATGCTGGGTGCTGGCCATGGACCGGACTCAGTCATTTCAACAATGTCGAAAAATTGGGTAATGGCTAATGTAATGACACCCTCTTTCAGTCAAAAAAGACTTTCTAGTGCCCTCAAAGCAGAACTTGGCCATACAAGAGGTTATTGTCCTTTTTCTAAATTCATCTGCATGAATAGTGGTTCAGAGTCTGTAACAGTCGCATTAAGAATTGCTGATGTGAATGCAAATAGAATGACCGCTAAAGGTGCCAAGTACGAAGGATATCCAATTAAAATGGTCTCGATAGTAAGGAGTTTTCATGGACGAACAGACCGTCCTGCCCAAATATCGCACTCATGTATGTCCGGATATGATAAGAATCTAGCCAGTTTTCAGAACCGTGATAATTTGATACTAGTTCCTGCTAATGATGTCGAATCGCTTCAAGAAGTGTTCCAACGCTCTGTCGACGAGAAATTTTTCATCGAATTACTTGCAGTAGAGCCTGTACAGGGAGAAGGAAATCCCGGTCAATGTATCTCTAGAGAATTCTACGATGAAGCGCGAAGACTAACACTAGAACACAACTCTATGTTTTTGGTTGATTCGATTCAGGCAGGAATCAGAGGTCAAGGTTGCCTATCGGTAATTGATTACGAAGGATTCCAAGATGCTGAAGCACCAGACCTTGAAACATGGTCAAAGGCCATAAACGCCGGTCAATATCCTCTTTCCGTATTAGGTATGAATGAACGCGCTGCTTCCATGTATGTAGTCGGCATCTATGGTAATACCATGACTACCAATCCAAGAGCTCTCGAGATTGCAGTGTCTGTACTAGAACAGATGACTCCTGAACTAAGAGGTAATATTAGAGATAGAGGCGATGAGTTTGTTGCTAAACTGAAAGCCTTGGCCGATGAAATGCCTGGTACTATTACTAAGGTACAGGGTACAGGATTACTCGTCAGTGCAGAATTAGACCCTTCACGATTCCCCGTAGTTGGATTTGATGCTGTTGAACCATGGTGTAGACGACGTGGCCTTGGAGTGATACACGGTGGAATCAATGCACTTAGATTCACGCCTCACTTCAGAATTACTTCTCCGGAAATCGATATGATAATCGATATTGTTAGAGATGCGCTCAAGGCTTTTTCATGAAAGACTTGTAACTATATCTTCACGACCAAATTGTTTAGCAGCATAATAGGCCGCCATAAGAGCATATAACAAAGACGTTCCAAACCATATTGCAATGTGTTCAACGATCACTCTATCCATGAGCAATTCTCTTAGAGCAAGTAATACATTTACTACTGGAACTGCAAACCAAAAATTCTCAACTCCATCAAGGTTAATCACTTGAGTAAATAATGCAGGGAAAATAATCAAAATGATTGCTGGTCCAAGTATCGAACCCGCTTCTTTAACACTATGCGATCTCATTGCTAAAGCTAATTCTAATGCTACAACCATCACTGCAAATAACATTATTGAAAGAATGATTAATGCTGTAGCCTCCAATGAAAGGTCAGGAATGCCGATGATACTGGAGGAGGCTAGATATCCAATCGCGAAAAGTAATCCGAAAATCTGCAGTAACACTCCAACTCCAGTAATTGTTGCAACGCCCAGCCATTTCCCAAATAATAGTTCATTCCTAGTGCAAGGGAGACTTAGCAGTGCCTCCAGCGTCCCTCTTTCCCGTTCACCAGCAGTCATATCGATAGAAGGTTGAATTGCACTCGAAAAAGTCCAAACTGCCAAAACTAATGGAATGAATAGAGATAACACCATTCCTGCCTGCTCGCCTTGTGTTGCTACATCGCCTTGAGATATCTCACCATCCCATCTGACAGGATTTAGAGTAGTATTTACATCAAGTCCCTGATCTGAAATTATGCGTTCGGTTTCATTCGATTCCCACGCGATAATTGCATCAATAATTCGACTCCTTGCCTCATTAGAACTCTCAGACGTAGATATATGAATGATCGCATAATACCAAATATCGTCTCGTTGTTCAATTCTCAAGATGGCGTCAATCGATAGACTTCTCAACCTTGTTATATCTTCTCCCGGATTAGAGAGAGGCGTCCTTTCAGTCAAATTTTCTTCGTATACTAGTATCGATGTATCATTCAATTGTCCAAGCAAGGAATCAGGGACTTCATCAGACTGTATTACTACATCCACTACTATTGAATTCAACTCTGCTGCTTCAGATTCAAGTAATAGTGGGAACATTATGAACAACAAAGGGAACATAAGTATTGGAATTACAATGATTGCTATTATTGTCCTCCAATCTCGAGTGAATTCAACAACCTCTTTTTTAGCAATCGCCTTAACGCGTTTGAAAGACCCATTATTCACTAGAATCATCTCCTTCGATATATCGGGGAACTCTCGGTGTGAATAGTCTCCTCCACCATTTAGTGAAGCGGCCTTCGTTATCCTGGTCATCATTTCTGGGTCTTGCTTTTTCTTGTGTCAATGAAACATAAGCCTCTTCGAGAGTAGTCGTTTCGGTATCCTTTAGTAAAACATCTGGAGACCCATCTGCTTGAATATCACCATTATGGATTATTATTATTCGATCACAAACCTGCTGCGCCTCAGCCAAATGATGAGTCGAGTATACTATCGTCCCACCCTCATCTCTAAGCTGCTTTACGAGTGCACGTACAGTTCTGGCGCTAGTTATGTCTAGACCTGCAGTTGGCTCATCGAGTAGCAATACACTAGGTCCGTGAGCCAAAGCGCGCAATAGCGCAGTTTTCTGGCGCATGCCTCGTGAGAATCCTTTGGTGTGACGGCCGAGATTTTCCAACATATCAAGGTGCTTTGCAAATCTTGATGTTCGACTCCATGAATCTTTATCGGAGACTCCATGCATTCTACTGTGGTATCTGATGTTCTCCCATGCAGTCAGCCGAGAATATAGGCCAGTAGATTCTGGGACTACGCCTAGTCGTTGGCGCATTTTATCCACCGGAGTCCCATCATCCAAACAAACAGTTCCGCTAGTTGGCTTGTAGACCCCTGACATCAACCTCAAAAGAGTAGTTTTTCCAGCCCCGTTACTGCCAACTAAACCCACTACTTCTCCTGATTTAATCTCAAGTGAAATACTTCTTAGCGCATTGACATCTCCAAAACTCTTCGAAACATTCGAAATAGTCATGAGAGTTTCAGACATATTCCGAATCAACTCGCACGGCCTTGTTCAATAGCACTGTTAAGACCAGGATGTTTGACCTCAATGTTCTTAGCACGGTCCAATTGTTGTCTTAATTGAGAATGAATTTCTTTTTGCGGAACACCCATGTCGATAAGATGGGCAATCATCTCGAATGCCCCTTGTATCGCACCAGCATCTAGGTAAGCATCATTAGAAATATTCTTGTTCAAACGGAGCGTTTCCAATCTCTGTGCCAAAAATGAAGCTTCTCTTTTTACTCTCGGCCCGTCAATGTGTGAAAGGGCAATCAAATGGTCAATACAAGTCCGCATGTTATCATTTATCCTTAGGTAGATTATTGTTGTTATGATTAATCATACTGAGTGAGTTCTACCAAAACTCCACCTGTCGATTTAGGGTGTACAAAAGCGATATTCTTGCCTTCAGCCCCAATTCTGGGAGTTTCATCTATCATTATAATGCCATTTTCTTTCAATAAATTAATCATCGATAATATATCCTCAACTCTAAAACAAATCTGCTGTACCCCTGCACCTCTTTTAGCGAGGAATTTACCAATTGGTGTATCTTCGGAAGTAGGCTCTAATAGTTCGATTTTAGGAGGGTTATCAACTGAGGTCATGTCCGTAGAGAAGAACCTAGTGGTAACTCCTTGGTCTGCAACGAGTTCATCTGAATCTCCTCTATGTAATCCGATTAGACTCCAAAACTTAGAGCCACCATCGAGATCTTCAGTTGCAATTCCAATGTGGTCAAGAACTATCTTTTGTTTCATACCATCACCTAAAAACCACTTGGAGCCATCCATGTGCCGAATTCATCTTTCATGGAATTCATTATTTCTCCAAGGGTGCAATTAACGCGCAATGCATCCATAACTAGAGGGAAGAGATTTTCATCAGATTTACATGCCTCTAAGATTGAAGACAATGCAGAATTGACTTCGACATCACTACGCTCCTGACGCCATTTGACTAACTTATCACGTTGGTTTTTCTCTACCTCTGCATTGATCATCATTGGCTTGTGTTGAAGGTTCTCCTCCATCACTCCATGGTTTACGCCAACTATTTTCCGTTCGCCACTTTCTACTTCTTTCAAATGCTTGAATGCCGAATTGTGAATCTCTCTTTGCTGCCAGCCTTCTTCAATAGCAGCCATAGCCCCACCCATATTCTCAATAATGGATATTTGTTCTTTTGACATATCATATATTTGCTGAGTGAGCGTTTCTACGTGGAACGAGCCACCAAGCGGGTCAGCAACATCGGCCACCCCACTTTCTTCAGCAATTATTTGCTGAGTGCGAAGAGCGATTGTCGCACTCTCTTCAGTCGGAAGTCCAATCGCCTCATCATATGAATTGGTATGAAGGCTCTGAGTACCTCCGCATATTGCTGCAAGCGCTTGTATGGTGACCCGTGAAATATTATTCAATGGTTGTTGGGCGGTTAAACTAACTCCTGCGACTTGAGTATGAAATCTCAACATACTTGATTTTGGATGTTTCGGGGCGTATCGTTGAGTCATAAGGTCATACCATAATTTTCTTGCAGCCCTAAATTTAGATGCCTCTTCGAAAAAGTCATTATGGCAATTGAAGAAAAATGAAAGCCTCGGCGCGAAACTATCTACTTCTAGGCCCGTGGCGATGGCAGCATCTACGTATGCGAGAGCATTTGCTAGTGTGAATGCTACTTCCTGTACAGCAGTGCAACCAGCCTCTCTAATATGATAGCCAGAAATAGAGATTGTATTCCAATTCGGAATACTATGAGAGCAATATGAAAAAATATCCGTTATTAGTCTCATACTCTGCTTGGGCGGGAAAACGTAAGTACCTCTTGCGATATATTCTTTCAATATGTCATTTTGAATAGTACCGCGGATTTGATCGCTTGAGACGCCTTGTTCTTCAGCGACTAGCGCATACATTGCCAAAAGTATCATTGCCGGAGCATTGATTGTCATTGAGGTACTAACCTTGCCCAAAGGTATTCCGTCAAAGAGTTCTCTCATATCATCG